>CAZLDG010000012.1:37234-41571 GCA_964558405.1 uncultured Candidatus Thioglobus sp.
GCTCAAAGTTATGACTTGGTTTCGCTGCTTAAAGATGCTTATTTCGAATTAGAGCCGACACAACAACAAGACTTATTGCGATATTATTATCAACAAGCTGGCATCACTGAGGATTTTGCCAGTTTCGAGAAGCAATTTGATCTCATGGGTTTGCAACGTCATCTTAAAGTATTGGGTATCTTTAAGCGCCTGTCCCTTCGTGATAACAAACATCAATATTTGGCAGATATTCCATTGGTCAAGCGTTATGTACTTGCAGTGGCGCACAAATACCCAGAATGTCAATTTCTAAGTGAGATATTATGATTGGAATGATTTTAGCCGCTGGCCGCGGTGAGCGCATGATGCCACTGACCGCAAGCACACCAAAACCACTGATTAAAGTGCGCGGCATACCATTGATTGAGCGCGCTATTTTGGCTTATAAAAAGGCTGGTATTCATCAATTGGTTATCAATACCGCCTATCTGGGCGATCAAATTCAAGCGCATTTGGGTGATGGCTCTAAGCTGGGCGTAAAAATTCGCTATAGCAATGAGCCAGAAGGGGCGCTTGAGACCGCTGGTGGCATTATCAAAGCCCTACCACTATTGGGCGACGAGCCTTTTATGGTGATTAACTCTGATGTGATTTGCGACTACGATCTATCATGTCTATCTCTACCTATTGGCTCTTTGGCACATTTGGTTTTGGTTGACAATCCGGCGCATAACCCCAAAGGGGACTTTTCTCTGGTGAATCAACATCAGATAGTGCCGGCGCGTGCAAAAAGCTATACATTTGCTGGTATTGGTATTTATCATCCAGACTTTTTCAAAAAGCACCAAAATACCCAAGGCAGATTAGCGCTCTATCCTTTGTTAACCGAAGCACTTAATAGCAACCAACTCAGTGGTGAACACCACCAAGGAAACTGGCAAGACATTGGCACACCAGAACGCCTAGAACAAGTTAATAAAACCAAATAAAACCAAAATAAACCAAAAAACCACCTTCTTTGCTAAGGTTTTAAGCTACGATAGCCGCTATGATGCCTGCTATCGTCACGTCAAAATCAACTTATGCTTTAATGTTAATAAGCTTAGTACTAAGCTTATGGAGTACTAATGGCTCAACCCAAAGTCTAGAGTCAGTCAAATCCCAATTGCAAGATCGCGCCATCAACCTAGGTGAGCAATTGATTAACACCCAAACCAACAACTGGTTAAATAACATTGGCCAAGGCCGAACCCAATTGATACTTGAAGGCATTGAGCAAGAAAAGCCTAACTATCGTCTTGAGACTATTCAGCCTTTGAGTGGGATTAATCCAGGCATTGAGCAATTGTTATTTTTCCAAGGCTCTGTACTTTCTGCTGATAATCAGGGCGAGCGCCGCCCCACACTGAATTTGGGCTTGGGACAACGATACCTAATTGATGACGCGCAGGCTGTTGCTGGGGTGAACTTGTTCTTAGACTATGAGGCCAAATCCAAACACAAGCGCGCCTCTTTAGGCTTGGAGTATCAACGTTCTAACTTTAGCCTAGGTGCTAATTATTACCAAGCCCTATCAGATAAAAAAGTGATTGGCCAATACACCGAAGAGCCACTCAGTGGTTATGATGTAAACCTTTTAGGACAAGTGCCTTATACCTCTTGGGCCAAGATTAGAGCGCAGCATTATTTTTGGGACCAAAAAGTGGGGGATGATATCAAGGGCAGCGTTCTTGGTATCGAGGTCAAACTCTCACCCTCTAGCAGTATTGAATTTGGCCAAGAGGATAACAACACACAAAATAAGCAAAACTACGCCAAACTCAGTCTTAAACTACCATTCAAACAAAGCGAAAAACCCAGTAATTTTTCCCTAAATGAGCGCGCCTTTAATAATGGCGCCATTATGGATTTAACCGAGCTAGAATTTGTTAAACGCCAGCAGATGATCCGAGTAGAAAAACGACTTAATATTGGTGCAAATACCAGTAATGTTAGTGGCAATACCACAGAGCTGGGTGGTACTGCCAGCTTCACTCTAGCACTAAACACTCAACCTAGTGCCGATGTGGTGATTGCGATCAGTAGCGACGATACTACCGAGGGCGTGGTATCACCTGCGAGTCTGACCTTTACCACCAGTAATTGGAACGTAGCGCAAAGTATTAGCGTGACCGGTGTGGATGATAATATTCATGATGGTGATATTAGCTACAATATCGTCACTGCCCCAGCTGTCTCTGCCGATGCCAATTATTCAGGGCTTAATTTAGCCGATATTGCGCTAAGCAATATTGATGATGATCTGCCTGATGTGGTGGTTAATTTTGATGATAAAACCTATATCACCGTGGTTTCTCCCGACACCCTACGCGTCTGGCTAGATCGAAATCTGGGTGCGAATCAGGTATGTAGTGCTTCAACCGATGCCAATTGCTATGGTGATTTATATCAATGGGGTCGTAATGATGATGGACATGAATCTAGAACCTCCAACACAACGAGCACACTGGCTTCTGATATTAGCCCAGGGCATGCAAACTTTATCCAAAACTCTGTCTCGCCACACAACTGGAGTACGGCTGATAGCAGTGGCAGCGCACGAGTGAGCGCCTGGGCTGATGAACAAAGCAATGACATATGTCCTGCCGGCTATGAGGTACCTACCGAGGCTGAGTTTAAAGCTGACACCACCACAGCCAGTACAACCACGATTAGCAATCTATCCACTGCTTATAGCAGTTTCTTGAAATTACCAGCTGCCGGCTATCGAGGCTATGCGGGTGTACTGACCTATGTTGATACCTACGGCAGTTATTGGGTACGTAGTCCTGGCACCACCAATTATGGTCGTGGACTGGATATCAGCGCCGCCTCAGCCGTCTTTAGAAATCCCTATGCCTCGCAAGGACAAAGTATTCGCTGTATTAAAAACTAGTTTATTTGCCAAGCTGGGTTTTGATGCATTCGTTAATAAAACCGCCCTGTTATTATTTGAAGGCGGTAAAATGCTTTTTGTAGTGCCAAGGGTACTCTAGCAACAAATGGTTGTGAACCCCGCCAGGTCCGGAAGGAAGCAACGGTAACAATTTTTTTGTGTGTCAGATGTTATTCTTGGTGCTGCATTATTAACAACAAATCATGAGTGAAAATTATCAAGTTCTAGCCCGTAAATATCGCCCGCACAGCTTTGGCGAATTGGTGGGACAAACGCATGCGAAAAAAACGCTGATTAATGCGCTTGACAACAACACCTTACACCATGGTTTTTTATTTACAGGTACACGCGGTGTGGGTAAAACCACCATCGCCCGAATCTTTGCCAAATCCATTAATTGCGAAGCTGGCGTTAGTTCAACGCCTTGTGGCAAGTGCCCAACCTGTATTGAGATTGACCAGGGTCAATCGGTTGATCTCATTGAGCTAGACGCCGCCTCACATACCGGTGTTGACAATATGCGCGATATTTTAGAAAACGCACAATATATGCCAACTAAAAATCGCTATAAAATTTATCTGATTGATGAGGTGCACATGCTCTCTAAAAGCAGTTTTAATGCGCTGCTGAAAACCTTGGAAGAGCCACCAGAGCATGTTAAATTTCTCTTAGCCACCACCGATCCGCAAAAACTGCCAATTACCGTACTCTCGCGTTGCTTGCAATTTAGCTTAAACAAGCTCACTCACGCAGAGATTTTAGGGCAGCTCAAATTTATCATGGAGACTGAGGGCTTGAGTTATGAGGAGTCTGCACTGAGTCAAATTGCCGATTTTGGTAATGGTTCAATGCGTGATGCCTTAAGCTTGTTAGATCAGTCTATCTCTTATGGTAATGGCACGGTTACTAATGATGACATTAAAGCCATGTTGGGTCTGGTGCATCATGATGACATTATCACCCTAGCAATTCACTTGTTCAATCAAGATGCCAAAGCGGTGATTGAGTTTATCAAAGAGCTTTCACACCGAGGGGAAAACCTAGGACGCGCACTCAAAGATTTGGCCAGTTTATTTCACCAGCTCTCTGTGGTTCAGGTGGTAGGTTCTGAGGCTGAGGATGCGCAGATTAAAGACTTAGCAGCTGCTATCTCTAATCAAGATTTACAAATTTTCTACCAAATGGCCATCAATGGCTCTAAGGATATGTCCTTGGCACCCAGTGATGAAATCGGTTTCGAGATGACACTGTTGCGCATGCTGGCCTTTCATAGCGATGAGATCGCAACTGCGGAAAAAAAAACCCTAAAAATCAAGCCTAAGGCCGACAAAGCCAAGGCGTCGACTAAGGTCAATACCCCACAAAATTCAGAGCCAGAGCCAGAGCCAGAGCCAGAGCCAGAGCCAGAGCCAGAGCCAGAGCC
>CAZLDG010000013.1:0-37565 GCA_964558405.1 uncultured Candidatus Thioglobus sp.
CAGCGCGAAAAGCACGAGAGATGACCCGTCGTAAGGGTGCACTTGATATCGCCGGCCTACCAGGAAAATTAAGCGATTGTCAGACCAAAGATCCAGCAGAGAGTGAATTATTCTTAGTGGAGGGTGACTCTGCGGGCGGTTCAGCCAAACAAGGTCGTGATCGCCGCACTCAGGCAATCCTACCACTTAAGGGTAAGATTCTTAACGTGGAAAAAGCCCGTTTTGAAAAAATGCTTTCTTCACAAGAGGTGGGTACTTTAATTACTGCCTTGGGTTGTGGTATTGGTCGAGATGAATACGATATTGAAAAATTGCGTTATCATAAAATTGTGATTATGACCGATGCAGACGTAGACGGTGCGCACATTCGAACTTTGTTATTAACATTTTTCTATCGTCACTTGCCAGAGTTGGTGGAAAAAGGCTATCTATACATTGCCCAGCCACCACTGTACAAAATTAAAAAAGGCAAGCAAGAGCGTTATCTAAAAGACGATAAAGAGCTTAATGATTATCTATTACAAGAAGCGGTTAACGAAGCACACTTGTATGCCAATAGCGATGCACCGGCTATCTCGGGTGTGGCACTAGAGAAAGCTTTTAAAGATTATTATGGGGTTAATAGTATTATTGATAAATTGTCTAATCGCCATAATTCAGCACTACTACGCGCTGTTGTACAATTGGCTGCAAACAAGCCAGAGGACGCGAAATCAATGCCTACTTGGTGTGAGACCCTAACCGAGGTGCTTAACCAAGATCTCAGTCCAACCGAACAACACAGCGTCAGCTACACCGGTGGTGAAGTGGCGCATAGCTTGAGCGTTTATGGTGTCGAGACTGATCATTCAACCCTGGGCGAAGCTTTCTTTAGCGGCAAGGATTATCAAAGCATCAAGGATTTCTCTACCCAGGTTGAAAGCGTATTGGGCTCAAGCTCTTATGTGGAGAAAAAATCCAAACAACAAATGGTTAAAAACTTCAAACAGGTGGTTGAGTTTTTAATTGATGATGCCAAGAAGGGTCAAAGTTTCCAACGCTATAAAGGTTTGGGTGAGATGAACCCAGAGCAACTATGGGAAACCACCATGGACCCTGAAAGCAGAATTATGCTTAAGGTTAAAATCGAAGACGCCATCGCTGCCGATGAGGTGTTCTCAACCTTGATGGGCGATGAAGTAGAGCCTCGTCGTAACTTTATTGAAGACAACGCACTTAGTGTTGATAATCTTGATTTCTAATTCAAAGCTTAGTTAGGGTAAAATAGTTCCCATTAAAATTTAAGCAACTACATAATTTATAAGGAGTAATATTATGTCTAAACAACATCCTGTTGTTGTAGTTACCGGCTCATCAGGTGCAGGAACTACTTTCGTAAAGCGTGCATTTGAGCACATTTTTCAACGTGAAAAAATCACACCGCTAGTGGTTGAAGGCGACAGTTTTCATATGTATGACCGTGCGGCAATGAAAGAAAATGTTAAAAAACAAGAGTCTTTGGGCAATAACTTTTTCTCGCATTTTGGTCCAGACGCTAACTTGTTTGATAAGATTGAAGAGACGTTTAAAAACTATGGTGAAAAAGGCCAGTGTGATCGTCGTTACTACCTACACTCTGTTGAAGAAGCCGACGAGCACAATGAGCGTCTAGGTACAGATCTAAACCCAGGACAGTTTACCCCATGGGAAGAAGTGGGTGCAGATACAGATTTATTGTTCTATGAAGGCCTGCATGGCGCTGTGGTAACCGATGATGTTGATATGGCACAATATGCCGATCTAAAAATTGGTGTGGTGCCGAGTGTGAACCTAGAGTGGATTCAAAAAATTCATCGTGATAACGCCGAAAGAGGTTATTCAGCAGAAGAAACGGTTGATACAATTTTGCGTAGAATGCCAGATTACATCAACTACATTACCCCGCAGTTTTCAAAAACTGATATCAACTTCCAGCGTGTAGCAACCGTTGATACTTCTAATCCTTTTATTGCGCGCGATATTCCAACGCCTGATGAAAGTTTTGTGGTTATTCGTTTTAACGATTTAGAGAAAACCCCAATTGATTTTGTTTACCTATGTAATATGATCAATGGCTCGTTTATGTCTAGACGTAATACCATTGTAATCCCGGGTGGAAAAATGAGTTTAGCGATGGAGATTATTCTTTATCCAATCATTCGTAAGATGATTGAAGAGAAATAATTCTTAGCGAATTGATTGAAAACCCCGTCTGCCTTAGTGGTGGCCGGGGTTTTTTAATGTCTGATTAATAGTAACCAAGTATTTACTTGGCAACAATATTCACCAGTTTGTTAGGCACGACAATTACCTTAACAACCTGCTTGTCTTCGATAAATTTAACCACGTTGTCATCGGCCAAGGCTTGAGCTTCAAGCTCCTCATTGCTTGCAGAGGCGCTACAAGCAATCTTAGCGCGCAGTTTGCCGTTAACCTGTACCACAATCTGTACCTCGTCTTGAGCCAGTGCGCCCTCATCAACTTCAGGCCAGGCGCTGTCAACCATGGCCTCACTATGACCCAACTCTTGATATAGATAGTGGCAAATATGCGGGGTAATTGGGCTTAGGGTTTTTAATAAAATATCAATCACCTCATAACGCACCGCCAAGGATTGCTCATCGGTTTTGTCAAACTTGGTAGCAACATTGGTCAGCTCCATCAGCGCGGCAATCGCAGTATTAAAGGCGTGTCGTCTGTTGATATCATCGCTGATTTTGCTTAGGGTTTGATGCGCCTTTCTTCTAAGGTCTTTTTGCTCGGTGTTTAGCGCTTCAACCTCAAGTTTGGCCAGATCAGCGCCAGAGAGGTCCTGAACAAACGCCTCTACCAGGCGATAAACCTTATTAACAAAGCGGTGCGCGCCCTCCAGGCCCGAGTCACTCCACTCTAGGTCTTGTGTTGGTGGGGCGGCGAATAAAATAAATAGACGCACAGTATCAGCGCCATATTTGTCAATCATCTCTTGTGGATCAACAGTATTGCCCTTAGATTTACTCATTTTGGCGCCATCTTTAAGCACCATACCTTGGGTTAGCAGGTTTTTAAACGGCTCGTCATTGGCAATCAAACCCTCATCGCGCAATAGTTTGTTGAAGAATCTGGCATACAACAAGTGTAAGATGGCATGCTCAATGCCGCCAATGTATTGATCAACACCACCATTGGCCAACCAGTAGTTAGCGCGCTGATCAAGCATGGCATTGTCACTGTCTTTACAAGCATAACGCGCAAAATACCAAGATGATTCAAAAAAAGTATCAAAAGTATCGGTTTCACGCTGCGCTTCACCACCACAGCTTGGGCAGGTGGTTTGGTAAAACTCCGGCATTTTTTTAATTGGTGAGCCAACACCATCAAATTCTACCTCTTCAGGTAAAACCACTGGTAAATCAGCCTCTGGTACGCTAACAGCGCCGCAGCTTGGGCAATTGATAATTGGAATAGGACAACCCCAGTAGCGTTGACGTGAAACTCCCCAGTCGCGTAGACGATAGTTGGTTTGACGCTCACCCTTGTTTTCACCCTCTAGTTTGCTGGCAATGGCCTCAAAGGCTTGTTCAAAGTTAAGACCGTCAAACTCACCCGAGTTAAACAGCTCGCCTTTGTCAGTAAAGGCTGCCGCGGAAGTGTCTACTTCGCTATCGCTAGGCTTGATTACGTTTTTAATGCTAATACCATATTTTTGGGCGAACTCATAATCGCGCTCGTCGTGTGCTGGCACACTCATGACTGCGCCGGTGCCGTAACCCATTAGTACAAAATTGGCAATCCAGATCTCAACCACTTCGCCAGTAATGGGGTGAGTGCAGGTCAAACCCGAATTAATGCCTTTTTTCTCCATGGTTTCCATGGCGGCTTCGCTGGTCTGCATGGTGCGACATTGCTCGATAAAGGCTTGCACCTCGGCATTGTTCTTTCCTGCTGCTAAAGTTAAGGGATGTTCACTGGCAATCGCCAGATAAGTAACCCCCATGAGTGTGTCAGGGCGTGTGGTATAGACCTTAAGCGCCTCACCATTTTCTGTTTCAAAGTCAATCTCTAAACCAATGGATTTACCAATCCAGTTTTTTTGCATGGTTTTCACCGCATCCGGCCAACCCTCGAGCTTGTCTAAATCGTCTAATAGTTCTTCGGCATAATCGGTAATACGCATAAAATATTGCGCAATTTCTTTTTTCTCAATCAGTGCATCAGAGCGCCAGCCACGACCATCAATTACCTGCTCATTGGCCAATACAGTTTGATCAACCGGATCCCAGTTAACCACGGCGTTTTTCTTATACACTAGGCCTTTGTTAAATAGCTGAGTAAATAGCCATTGTTCCCATTTGTAATATTTGGGATGACAGGTGGCCAGTTCACGATCCCAGTCATAACCAAAACCCAGTTGGTTTAATTGATTTTTCATGTACTGGATGTTGGAGTAAGTCCAATTGGCCGGCGGCACTTTGTTTTTAAGCGCGGCGTTTTCTGCTGGCAAGCCAAACGCATCCCAGCCAATAGGCTGCATGACATTTTTGCCCTGCATTTTTTGGAAGCGACTGATTACATCACCAATAGAATAATTACGCACATGACCCATGTGCAGCTTGCCCGAAGGGTAAGGAAACATGCTTAGGCAGTAATACTTTTCTTTATCCGGGTCTTCAACCACGGTGAACGAGTTGTTCTTTAGCCAAAAGTCTTGGGCTTGTTGTTCAATGTCTTTTGCGTTATATTCTTGCTGCATGTGGGTTTTGTTTATTGGGTTTACTTACAACCGGTATCACACTGAGAGATGCTTGAATTAAGCTCTAGCGTTCCAACCAGCTCATCAATTGAATCTAGTTTGTTATCGATGAGGTATTGACTGATGCCGTCGTTGATTTTATTGCACACCAAAGGATCGTAAAATAGCGAGGTGCCAACACCAACCGTGCTGGCGCCTGCAATCATAAATTCAATCGCGTCGTTGGCCGAGGCGATACCACCCTGACCAATGATAGGAATGTTGTGATGTTTGGCCACTTGATAAACTTGGTGAACTTTGAGTAGAGCAACCGGCTTAATTGCTGGGCCTGAGAGACCGCCTTGGTTGTTGCCAATAATCGGCTTGCGCGAGTTAATATCAATAGCCATCCCCATCAGAGTGTTAATCACGGCTAGGCCGTCCGTACCGGCATCAATACAGCGTTGTGCGCTCAGCGCAATATCGGTTTGATTGGGTGAAAGTTTGGTAATCAGCGGCTTGGTGGTATTTTGTCGACAAATATCAACCACGCGATAAGACATATCCGGATCGTTACCAAAAGCCACACCCCCTTCTTTAACATTTGGACAAGAGATGTTAATCTCAATAGCATCAATATCGGTGTCGTCAAAACGTTTGGCAATTTCCCCGTAGTCTTCAACGGAAGAGCCAGAGATGTTGATAATAAATTTGGTTTCAGATTTATCCAGTGATGGCAGAATCTCACCAATGACTTTGTCCGCACCTGGGTTTTGCAGGCCAATAGCGTTAATCATGCCGTTGGGGGTTTCGATCACGCGGTGTGGAATGTTGCCCAAGCGCGGCTCCAAGGTTGTGCCTTTTAGGCAGATGGCGCCGACATCGGTATTAGAGAATCCCTCAATACGTGTGTATTCCTCACCAAAGCCTACACAGCCAGATAACAAGACAATGGGCGAGTTAAGCTCAATGCCACAAAATGAAGTTTTTAAGTTATTATGCATGCGCGTTATTATACGGCAAAGCCCCTTAGTTTTTAAATGCTAAAATGGGTCGTTATTTAATTTTATAACGGTTTTATGCAGGGCTTATTTATCAGTGGCAGTGGTACCGGTGTGGGCAAAACTTTTATCGCTCAACACATCGTTCGCGCGTTGAGTGACAAGCTGATGGTAAGCGTGCGTAAGCCGGTTGAAAGTGATTGCACAGAAGAAAACGGGGTTTTAATTACAAAAGACGCCGTTTTATTGAAAAATGCCAGCAATATCGACGAAGATATTGACACTATATGCCCCTATAAGTTTACCCAATGCGCCTCACCCGAGTTGGCCAGTGCCAGCGTTCAGCGCCCACTAAGTCTAGAGAATTTGGTCTTGGCAGCGCAGTCGCCAAATTTTGTGGTGGTTGAGGGCGCAGGCGGTATTTATTCACCGATTGCCGAGAACGCGCTTAATGTGGATTTGGCCAAGCGTTTGGCACTACCTGTGGTGTTGGTAGTTAAAGATGAGTTGGGTGCGGTTAATCAGGCGCTAATGGCCGATGTCGCTGCCAAAGAGCATGGGTTAGAGGCCTTGGCAATTGTGTTGAATCAGCAACAAGAGAATACGCTGGACAATGATCAGGCCATCAGACGTTACACCCAAACCCCGGTGCTGGTGTATAACACCCAAAGGGCGCAAGCGTTTGCTGCTGAGGTGCGAGATTTAGTCTAGTAGGGTGAGATTAGGCTTTTCTTCAGCCTCGGTGCTGGTGTTTGGCTTGGTCTCAAAAAACATACCCTCACCATTTTCAGCCGCATAAATACTGGCAATGGTTGACATTGGTACGATTACTTGTTGCGAGACACCGCCAAAGCGCGCCTTAAAGCGCACCTGTTCACGATCAATAGTGAGCGCTTCGGTTGCCGTCGTGCTAATATTTAGTACAATTTTGCCGTCTTGGATGTATTGACTGGGCACTACTAGATTGTCATCTTCTAGGCTGCAATCAACCAAAATATGCGCGGTTAGCGCCGAATCCTCCATCCACTCGTGATAGGCTCTAATTAAATAGGGCGCAACAGAGCTCATGAGGCTTTAGTTGTATTCTTTTTCGCAGTCGGTTAGTGACTCTTTAAAGCTGTCCTTGTTAAACAGGCGATTGGCATAATCCATGATTGGCTTTGATTTGGCGCCTAGATCAATATCAAGCTTTTTAAGTCGCCATAACAGCACGGCCAAGCAAGCATCAACTGCACTCATTTCTTCAGACTTAAAGAAAGGCTGGAAAGCAAACAGTGGCGTCAGTTCAATCAAGTTGCTCTTAAGGGTTTTGCGCGCTTCATCGGCATCTTTTTTGCTGCCGTTTTCAATGGTATCAACCAATTCAAACCAGCAACCAGGTGCACGAGTAAAACGAAAGATTAGCAAGCGTTTTTCAGCTTTTTCAATCGGATCCACTGGCAGTAGTGGTGGGAACGGGAAACGCTCATCCAAATACTCTAGAATTACAGACAGATCGTATAAAACCATGCCACGGTCAAATAGCGTTGGTAGTGATTGAATTGGATTTAGCTCTAACACCTCTTCTGGCATTTCGTCATTATCTGCCAAATTAACCACATCGCGCTCAATGCTTTTTTCCGCCATAATAAAGCGAATAACATGAGACTCCATCTCTTTAGGTGATGAGTAAAGCGTGGTTGAAGCCGGATTAGGTTTTGTAAGCATAATGAGTTCCCCTGAAAATAAAAAAACAGCACCTCTCAAAGAGAAGATGCTGTTGTGTTGTTTGTTTTAATAATTAGAAATTAGTCTTTAGCACGCCATTTGCCATACTTTACGTCTTTCCAATATTCTTTCTTCATCAAGTAGGCCAGAATAAACAGAATGAATAAGAAGCCCAGTACTTTGTAGCCCAGGTCGTATCTAATTAGCTTTACTGGCTCAGCAACATAGTCTAAGAAGTTGGTAATGTCGCGAACATCTTGATCAAATTCTTTTTCTGATTTCTCTGCCTTTAGTTTCCATAATACATCCGGCATCGAAGCGTTTTGTAGTACGTGGTTATTCACACCAAATGAACGTGACTCATCCGCATAGAAGCTACGTAGGTAAGTATAGATCCAGTCTAGACCTCTTGAGCGTGCCACCAATGATAAATCTGGTGGTGTGGCGCCAAACCATTTGGCTGAAGCGTCTGCAGAAATAGACGAGGTGATTGGGTCACCGACCTTTTCACCGGTGAACATTAGGTTGTTAACCACTTGCTCATCCGTTAGACCCAGGTCTTGGCCTAGGCGGTTGTAACGCATAAACTCAATTGAGTGACAGCCTGAACAATAGTTCATAAATAGCTTCGCACCACGTTGTAGTGAGTTGCGGTCGTTGATGTCAGTGTTGGCAGCATCGAGTGCTACACCACTGCTGGCAGCCATTGATGAAAGCGAAAGTGTCGCTGTTGCCAATACGGCCAGTGTTGTATTGATTAGTTTTTTCATCATATTACTCCGTTGTTCTCGTTGGCTCTGGTTTGGTTTGACCAATAGAAGTAAACCAAGGCATCAAGATAAAGAAGCCAAAGTAGGCTGCTGTAAAGATACGTGCAAGTAGTGCATTTAACTCTGTTACTGGCTGCATACCCAAATAACCTAGCCAAACGAAACTAACTACAAAGATAGCCAAAGCCACCTTGTATGGCCATGAACGGTAACGGATAGACTTCACTTTAGAGCGGTCTAACCATGGCAGTGCCACCAAAATTAGTAGCGCAGCACCCATCATTAGTACGCCTGGGAATTGTGAACCAAACATTGGTGGAATCGCACGCAATACTGAGTAGAACGGCGTTAAGTACCAAAGTGGTGCAATGTGTTCAGGTGTTTTTAGCGGGTTAGCTTCAACAAAGTTGGCATGCTCTAAGAAGTAGCCATTCATTGCTGGTGCAAATAGTACCACCGCTGCAAAGATGATTAAGAAGCCAACCACGCCCACAATGTCTTTCACACTATAGTATGGGTGGAATGGAATACCGTCTTTTGGAATGCCGTTAGCATCTTTGTTCTTCTTGATTTCAACACCATCTGGGTTATTTGAACCTACAGTGTGTAGTGCTACAATGTGCAAGAATACTAGTACCACTAGGATTAGTGGGATTGCAACCACGTGCAATGAGAAGAAACGATTCAGTGCTGGATCGCCTACAGCGTAATCACCCAGAATCCAAATCAGTAGATCTTGACCAATCACCGGTACCGAGCCAAATAGGTTAATAATTACCTGCGCGCCCCAGTATGACATTTGACCCCATGGTAGTACGTAACCCATAAAGGCTTCTGCCATGAGTGCAATATAAAGTACCACACCTAGAATCCAAATCAGCTCTCTTGGCGCCTTATACGAGCCATAGAGCAGCCCGCGATACATGTGCAGATAAATCACCACAAAAAACGCCGAAGCACCGGTTGAGTGCATATAGCGAATCAGCCAACCCCAATCGACATCACGCATGATGTATTCAACTGAAGCAAATGCCATTGACGCCTCAGGCTTGAAGTGCATGGCCAGGAAGATACCTGTTAGAATTTGAATCACCAGTACCAAGATGGCCAATGAGCCGAAGAAGTACCAGAAGTTAAAGTTTCTTGGCGTGTAGTATTCTGCCAAGTGCTCGTTCCAAACTTTGGTTAGTGGAAATCTTTGATCAATCCAGTTTTTATTATTGTCCATGATTGCCTCTTAATTATGCTTGTGGATCAACACCGATACGAATCAAAGTGTCGTTTACAAAGTGATATGGTGGAATAACCAAGTTAGTCGGTGCAGGAACGCCTGCAAATACGCGACCCGCTAAGTCAAATTTAGAACCGTGACATGGGCAGTAGAAACCACCTTTCCAGCTGTCGCCACCTAAATCCGCAGCGCCAACCTCAGGTCTGTAAGTTGGTGAACAACCTAGGTGTGTACAAATACCAACAATAACCGCAACCTCAGGGTTGATTGAGCGGTGTGCATTTTGTGCATAGCCAGGCTGTTGTGTTTCTGTACTATTTGGGTCAGATAATAAACCATCCATGGTTTTTAAATCACTAAGTGCTGTGTTGTCACGCTTGAAAATCCAGATTGGCTTTTTGCGCCACAATACACGTACCAATTGGCCGTTTTCTAGTTTTGAGATATCGACATCTACAGGTGCACCGGCTGCTTTTGCTTTTGCAGAAGGCATCCAAGAAGAGACAAATGGCCAAGCCACAAAGCCAACGCCAACAGCACCAACAACGCTAGTTGCGCCGGTTAGGAAGCGTCTTTTCTTTAGGTCTATTTGTTGTTCTGACATAAGATTAGAGTCCTTATATTTTGAATATGGGGGTTTTAAAACCCAACAATTATAATGTATATTAGCGTTATATAATCAATAGTTTGTAAAATTAACCTTCAATATCTACCTTAATTTGAATACTTGAGATAGAGCCTAGGTCATTGATTTGCTTGAGTATTTTGATCAAAGTGGATTTTTGCTGTTGCGCACGAAAAGCCAAAGCTTGATTGTTGGTAATCAGTGTGGCACTATCGTCGTCGTAATAGCACAATTCTAGTGCCGATAAATCTGCGGGTAATTGCATTTTTAGTTGGGCGTTGAGTTGGTTGATATGTCTAGATTTAGCCAGCATTTCTCCCAGTTTTCCAGAGCTTGTAAAATTTGCTAAATTCTGCATGGATTCGTGTATCTTTGCGCCTATATATGAGAAAATGAACCGATTTTTAATAAATTTATTCACACACCAATGGGCATTATAAACAAGGTTGTGGCCAAGATTGTTGGCTCCCGCAACGAACGAATCATTAAAAAGTTTTCCAAGGTTGTTGCACAAATTAACACGCTTGAAGTGCAAATGCAAGAACTAAGTGATGAAGCACTTAGCGCAAAAACCCAAGAATTTAAACAACGTATTGAGGCTGATGAGACGTTAGAAGCGCTATTACCAGAGGCATTTGCAGTCATGCGTGAAGCTTCAACCAGGGTGTTGGGCCTTAGACATCATGACGTGCAACTCATTGGTGGCATGGTGCTTAATGAAGGTAATATTGCCGAGATGGGTACCGGTGAAGGTAAAACCTTGGTGGCCACCTTGCCAGCTTATCTCAATGCGCTTGGCGGTAAGGGCGTACACGTGGTGACAGTGAACGATTATTTGGCTGAGCGTGATGCGCAGTGGATGGGCAAGGTGTTTAACTTCTTAGGCCTAAGTGTGGGTATTATCACCTCGAGCATGCCAGCTGAAGGCAAACAAGAGGCTTATGCGAGCGACATTACGTATGCCACCAACAATGAATTAGGCTTTGATTATTTGCGTGATAACATGGCGTTTTCCATGGACCAAAAAGTGCAAAGAGGCTTGAATTTTGCCATTGTCGATGAGGTGGACTCGATTCTGATTGATGAGGCCAGAACACCACTGATTATCTCCGGTCCGGCAGCGGATTATTCGCATGTGTATCAAGCGATTAATCACATGATTCCAAATTTCACCGAGCAAAAAGAATCTGGTGAAGGTAAAGAAATTGTGGTGGATGTTGCTGGCGATTACACCGTGGATGAAAAGCACAAGCAGGTGTTTTTAACTGATGATGGTCATGCCAAAGCCGAAGAATTGCTGATTAATGCTGGCGCTCTGCAAGAAGGCTCTAGCCTATACGATGCCAATAATATCTTGTTGATGCAGCATCTAAACTCAGCACTTAGAGCACATATTCTGTTTAAGAAAAACGACCACTATATTGTCGATGGCGACGAGATTGTGATTGTCGATGAGTTTACTGGGCGTACCATGCCAGGACGTCGCTGGTCAGAGGGTCTGCACCAAGCGATTGAAGCCAAGGAAAATGTAAGCATTAAAAAAGAGAACCAGACGCTGGCCTCTATTACTTTCCAGAATTATTTCAGACTTTATAACAAACTCTCGGGCATGACTGGTACGGCTGATACCGAAGCGGTTGAATTCCAAGATATTTATGCACTAGAGACGGTGGTTGTACCGCCAAATCAAACCTCACAACGCGACGATAGAGCAGATCAAATCTATCTAACCTTGCAAGAGAAACTCGAGGCGATCGCTCTGGATGTAGAGCAATGTCAGAGCACTGGTCAACCGGTATTGGTGGGCACCAGTAGTATTGAAAACTCAGAGGCTATTAGCGCTTTATTGAAAAACAAAAAAATTAAGCACGAGGTGTTAAATGCTAAGCAGCATGAGCGTGAGGCGCAAATTATCGCCAACGCTGGCGCCATTGGTGCGGTAACTATTGCCACCAATATGGCCGGTCGTGGTACCGATATCGTCCTGGGTGGTAGGCTCGCTGAAGACGCTGATCAGGCGCAAAAACAAGCCTGGCAAGCAGAGCATGAAAAAGTAATCGCCACCGGTGGACTGCATATTGTTGGCACCGAGCGTAACGAATCGCGCCGCGTGGATAATCAGTTGCGTGGTCGTGCGGGTCGTCAGGGCGATGTGGGTTCTACGCGTTTTTACCTGTCCTTAGAAGACTCGCTAATGCGTATTTTCGCCAGTGAAAAAATGGCGGCGATGATGCAAAAACTTGGCATGGAGCGCGGTGAGGCGATTGAACACAAGATGGTGAATCGCGCCATTGAAAACGCTCAACGTAAGGTTGAGGGCATGAACTATGATGCACGTAAACACCTATTGGAATATGATGATGTTGCCAACGATCAAAGAAAGGTGATTTACAAGTTGCGTGATGATTTGATGGGGGTTGACGATGTGCAGGCGCACTTTATCGAGATCCGCGAGCAGGTTATCAGTGAGCTGTTCTATGACTATATCTCTGCTGATCAGGCTGAAGAAGATTGGGATGTTGAAGGTCTGCACAATGCACTTAAGGCGGACTATGCGGCCGATTTCCCGTTGCAGCAGTGGTTAGATGAGGGTGTGGATGTGGACGAGCTGCTCTCTAGAATCTTACAAGGTTTGGCCGCTATTAGTGATTACAAAGAGCAAATTACCGGTTCAGAGCCAATGCGTAATTTCGAGAAAGCAGTGATGCTACAGACCCTGGATCATTATTGGAAAGAGCACTTGGCTGGTATGGACTATCTACGTCAAAGTGTGAACTTACGTGGTTATGCACAAAAGAATCCGATTCAAGAATTTAAGCGCGAGTCGTTCGCTATGTTTGAATCCTTGCTTGAGAATATTAATGTGGAAACGGTGAAGTCACTCTCTAGCGTGAGTATTGACGAGAATACTTCTGCGGAAGAAGTTGAGCAACAAGACAATGCGCAAGCCACTGCCGAGCATGATTCCGTAACTCAAGAGGCCAATGATACCGGCGAAGAAGCTCAGACCTATCAACGCAGTGAGAAGAAAGTAGGTCGCAATGATCCCTGTCCATGTGGATCCGGCAAAAAATACAAAAACTGCCATGGCTAAGTACTATTTAGGACTGATGTCTGGCACCAGTTTGGATGGTGTGGACGCAGTGCTAATGGATAAGGATTGTCGCCAGGTTGTCGGTAGTTATTATCTGCCCTACCCAGCCAAACTTAAGGCTGAGCTACTGGATTTAACCCAATCTGAGTGCACCACACTACAACAATTATCAGTCATTGACGTCGCAGTGGCCAAGCACTTTGCCGATTGTGCCAATGCGCTGATTGCTCATCAGCAAATCGATACAACTGAGATTGGGGTCATTGGCTCGCACGGGCAAACCATCTATCATCAAGGTGGGGTGTATTCGCATCAAATTGGCCATGGCGCCATCATTGCGCAAAAAACCGGTGTTGATGTGGTGAGTGATTTTCGCATGGCTGATGTGGCTGCTGGCGGACAGGGTGCACCACTAACACCACTGTATCATCAACACCTGCTCTCGGGCGAACCAGGTGTGGTGGTTAATTTAGGCGGTATTGCCAATATTAGTATTATTGGGGAGGCTGAAACCCTTGGCTTTGATAGTGGGCCGGCCAATACGTTGATTGATAATTGGACGCGAGCATGCAAAGGCTTGGATTATGATCGAGACGGCATTTGGTCACGCTCAGGCTTTGTATTACAACCAATGCTTGAGGCCATGCTTGATGATGCTTATTTTCAGCAAGCCGCGCCTAAGAGTACCGGGCCTGAGTATTTTAATCTTACGTGGCTTAAGGGTTTTTTGCCCAGCGAGTATCAGGAGCAAGACGTGGCTCGAACCCTGATAGAGCTCAGTGTACTGAGTATTAGTCAACACATTCCCAAAGGCGAAAATGTGTATTTGTGTGGCGGCGGTGTACACAACTTGTTTTTGGCGGAGCGTCTAGCGTATTTAAATCCAGATAGCGAGGTAGGTGTGACCAACGATTTGGGTGTACACGTGGATTTTGTCGAAGCTGCGGCCTTTGCCTTTTTTGCCAAACAAACCTTAGATCAACAACCTTCAAACCTGCCGAGCGTAACCGGCGCCAGCACCAAGAAAATTTTAGGAGCGATGCATGTCCACTAGCGATACACTAACTTTGATTCAGCCAGACGATTGGCACTTGCACCTGCGCTCAGGCGCCGCACTGCGCTCGGTTGCGCCGATGAGTGCCAAACAGATGGGTAGAGCCATTATCATGCCCAATCTCACTCCGCCGGTCACTACCAGCGCACAAGCCAAGGCCTATCGGGCAGAAATCCTAGACGCATTACCCGAGGACACCCACTTTAATCCACTGATGGTGTTGTATCTGACTGACAATACCCGCGTTGAAGATATTCAACAGGCCGCCGCCGAAGGCGTGGTAGTGGCTGCCAAGCTTTATCCGGCCGGCGCCACCACCAATTCCGATAGTGGCGTGAGTGATATTAACAACATTTACCCGGTATTGGCAGCCATGCAAGAAGTGGGTATGTTGCTATTGGTGCATGGTGAGGTAACCCATAGCGATATTGATATTTTTGATCGTGAGAAAGTCTTTATTGACCAGGTATTGACTCAGGTAGTACGCGATTTTCCTGAACTGAAAGTGGTGTTTGAGCATATCACCACCAAAGAGGCGGTGGATTTTGTGCTAGAGAGTAATGAGCAGGTGGCAGCCACCATTACTCCGCACCATTTAATGGCCAATCGTAACGATATGTTGGTAGGCGGTATTCGTCCGCATTATTTTTGCCTGCCAGTGCTAAAGCGCGCCAATCCGCATCAGTTGGCATTATTGGAGGCAGCCACCAGCGGTAATGCCAAATTCTTTTTGGGTACCGATTCAGCGCCACATAGCAAAGAGGCTAAGGAGTGTGCCTGTGGTTGTGCAGGAATCTTGTCAGCCCATGCGGCAATTGAGTTGTATGCGACGGTATTTGAGCAGCAAGGTGCATTGGATAAGCTTGAAGGCTTTGCCTCGTTCTTTGGCCCTGATTTTTATAATTTGCCGCGTAATGAGAACACCATCACCTTGAAAAAACAAGACTGGGTGGTGCCCCAGTCTTATGCGTTTGCAGATTCAACCATTGTGCCGTTTATGGCCGGACAAACCTTATCTTGGCAACTGGTCTAATTTAGCCTCGATACGCGCCAAGCGTTGGCTTAGGTCGTCTTCCTCGTTGTGTTCTTGCTGCATTTTGTCAATCACAATGCCAATCATCATATTTAAGAACACAAAGGCGTTGAAAAAGATAAACGACAAATAATACAACCAAGACCAGGAATAAACCGCCATGGTCTCATACATAACATCGGTCCAATCCTCGAACGTCACCACTCGGAACAAGGTGAGCATAGAGATGGCAATATCACCCCACAACACAGGATTAATAGCCTCGAAGATAAAGCTACCCACAGCAGCGTACATATAAAACAGAATAAACATCAGTAGCAGTACATAGCCCATCGATGGTAAGGCTTTGAGTAGTGCGCCAACCAAGATGCGCAACTCAGGAATGGCACTAACCAAACGTAGAACCCTAAAGATACGCACCAGGCGTGCCAGCAGCGCATATTCACTTTGGTCAACGGGAATCAGACTCACCACCACAATCAACGTGTCAAACACGTTCCAAGCGTTATGGAAAAAGCGTTTTTTATTGGTACTAGAGATAAATCGTAGAGAGATTTCGCTAAGGAAAAACAAGGTAACGCCCACATCGAGTATTTCCAGAATCAGCAAATAATCTGGATCGATATTATAGGTTTTAATACCAATGAGCAATGAAGACAGAATAATAACGCCGATAACGCTAAATTCAAATAATTTGTTGTTGTGCAGTGCCAATAGACGGCCCTGTAGTTGTGACAGATTCATGGGTTGATGTTGATTTATGAGTTGAAGTAAGCTCTGGCGCTTTCAACGTCCAAAGCGATTTGTTGTTTGAGTGCCTCGAACGAGTCAAATTTTTGCTCATCCCTGAGTTTGTGCAAAAACACCACGTCGGCTTGTTTGTGATACACGTTCTGCGCGAAGTCAAAAATAAATGCCTCGAGTAACACGCCTTTGCCGCTGACCGTAGGCCGGGTGCCGATATTGCATACGCCTTGGTGCCAGACATTGTCAATATTAACTCTAACCGCAAATACGCCTAGAACCGGGCTAATGCGGCGTTTGATGGCAATATTAATGGTAGGAAAGTCGATGGTTCTGCCCAGCTGCTGTCCTTTGATGATTTTGCCGCTGATGTTAAAGTCTCTGCCTAGCATGGCGCGTGCTTGAGAAAATTGCCCCTGGGCGAGATGTTCGCGAATTTTTGAGCTGCTTACGCGCTGCTGATCCAGCACTACGCTTTCGGTGTTTTCAACCACAAAGCCGTGTTGCGCGCCAAAGGCTTTTAATAGGCTGTAGTCTCCTGCTCTTTTGGCGCCAAAGCGAAAGTCATCCCCGACCAGGCAGTACTTGACGCCCAGTTGTGCTAATAGAATTTCCGAGATAAATTGCTCAGCGCTAATTTGTGAAAAACTTTGGTTAAATTTAATCAACAGGTGCTTGTCCACACCCAGCTCACTGAGCAGCTGGTGTTTTTGTCGAAAGCTGTTAATGCCAGACTGAGTTTTGCCAAAGAATTGTTGCGGCGTTGGCGCAAAAGAAATCACCACACTCGGCAGATTAAGTGCTTTGGCCTGCGCAACCAACTTGTTAATGATTTGCTGATGACCCACGTGCAAACCATCGAAGTTGCCGATAGTCAGCGCACAGCCGCCCAGAGGTTTTAAATTTGACAGACCACGAATCAGTTCCATGGGGCTATTTTACTGATAATGCTGGCGCTTCGCGACCCAAGTGTGCGAGGCTTAACTCCTGAGCGGCCTGTTGTAGAATTTTTTTAATGGGTGCGGGTACGCCCAATACTTGTTGTTCAGGCACGTAATAGTGCGCATCTGTCTTTTTGGCACTGATTAAAATCGGATGAATATTCAGATGATAATGGGTAAAACTGTGAGAGAGCACCGCCAATGTTTTAATCACTTTGGCCAGTGGGTCAAAAGCAGTCACAGCCTTGGCAATGGCCTGCGGGGTGTTGTCACACTCGGGCAGACTCCACAAACCACCCCAAATACCCGAATCGGGACGCTTTTGCAACAATACTTGCTGGTGCTTGCTAAAGATTAGCACAGCAATATCACGCGTTGGTTTGCGCTTTTTAGGTTTTGGATTGGGGTATTGGTCCTGGGTCTGGTCTTGATATGACAAACAGCCGTTTTGTACTGGGCAGTGTTCGCACTTGGGTTTACTGCGTGTACATATGGTTGCGCCTAGATCCATAATAGCCTGCGTGTAATGGGCGCTTTGCTTATCTGGCGTATGCCACCTGGCTAATTGCCACAGGGTTTTTAGGGTTTGGCTTTGTTGATAATGACCGCTGACTTGATGATAACGCGCCAGAACGCGCTTGACATTGCCGTCCAAGATGGCGTGGTTTTGCTCAAAGCTCAGCGAGAGAATGGCGCCCGCAGTTGACTCACCAATACCGGGTAGTGCCAATACCTGTTCCAAGCTTTGTGGAAAGACGCCCTGGTGTTCTTTAATGATAATTTTTGCGCTTTTATGTAGGTTTCTGGCTCTGGCGTAATACCCCAGACCGGCCCATTGGGCTAAGACTTGTTCTTCGCTGGCCTCGGCCAGTGCCAAGAGTGTGGGAAAGTGGGCGGTGAAATTATTAAAATAATCAATAACCGTTGCCACTTGAGTCTGCTGTAGCATAATCTCACTCACCCAAACATAGTACACATTGACTGGCTGGATTTGCCAAGGCAGATCTTTGCGTCCCGAATGCGCAAACCAACTCAGTAGCGCAGGGGCGATTTTTGGTTGAGCGGTCAAATCAATCAGATCTTATCCCAACAACACCCAGCGATGCGCCAGATACAATAGGATAATCAGCGCCATGCCAAACACATAGGTCGCCACGCACTTCTTAATAATACTGGTGTCGCAACTTTGTCGACAGTTTTGTTGTAGGTGGTACAAAATAAACGCCGTCCATAGGGCGCTTAATAAGATTAAAGCGTATTGAATACCGGTTAAAACTTCCATCTGTCTATATCTTTATTGTATTAATAAACCCATGATAAACCAAAATCTAAGTGGTTCTAGGATAAAAATTCCTTAGAATTTTCTTGGTTATTTAAGTCCCAGTGGGTCGTTAGGATCTACGCCAGGCATAAATGGTTTGCCAACTTCTTCATGCGTTACTTGGTAAACACAGCCAATCCAGTTGTTAACCACTGCAATGGTAGAGTCGTGCCAGGTGTTGCCTAGGGTTTGACTAATCAGCGCTTCGGGAAAATCGGCAAGGGTAAAGTCGCCAGTCAGCAGCTTGTCTTTAAATTCATCTAAGATTGCCTTGTGTTGTGCCGATAGATAGTGTTGTGGAAACACGGGATAATCCGCTCGAGTCTTATTGAGATACGCCATAATCTCGCGCTTATACTCTTTGAGTAGCGAGATGGTGTCATACTCAGGATGGCCTTGGAAAAACACCATTCTAAGCAGGTCTTCACTCACGCCTAGGTGTACGCCAATCTCACTTTCAACCAGGGTTTTAACCCCTGCAGATGCAAACTGGGTTTTGCTGATTTGATTAAAACGTGAGTGCGGCACATTAAAACTGGTGTTAACACCACTCATCAGTGGATGAGATCGATCCATTACCTGGTGCTCGAATACGCCCCAGCACTTTTGCTCAATCGGGCTGCGCTTCTCGCCATAACGAAATTCCATGACCGCGTGAGTGGCCAGACATGAGCATAGAGTTGAGGTCACATTCGCATAAGACCAGTCAATCACCTGCTTAAGATCTTGATAAAACGGCGCCTTAGACAGATCGGCATCTTCCACGTGAGCGCCGGTGATAATCAGCGCATCCAGGCCCTGGTTTTTAATGTCTTCAAAGCTTTGATAGTACTGATCAACATGGGCCTGAGCCTTTTCGCCGCGGTTAATTGAGTCCAGGGTAAATGGGTGCAAATAGAATTGTGCAATCTGATTGGACTGGCCAATGAGGCGGAAAAATTGACGCTCAGTGGCCTCTAAGGCCGCATCAGGCATCATGTTTAATAGACCAATATGTAGCTCACGGATTGCTTGATTGTTGGCACGATCCTCAGACAGTACCATCTCGCCCTCACGCTCAAGGCGTTCGAAAGAAGGCAGCTGAGAGTGGGCAATGAGTGGCATCAGTCTAGTACCTGTTCAATTAGTTGAAAAACATCTGCAGCGCTTTTGCACTGATATAAGGCTTCGCTATCAATACTATAGCCGTAGCGCTGAGCAATGGCTTCATATTTTGGCACTCGGTGTTCAATCAACCGAGGAAAAATCCAGCGCACAAACTCATCGGGATTAATCTGCGCCACATAGGTAAGCTGATTCTGCGCCAGGTAAGTCTCAAGCTGCTTGTCTAAAAACTCAGACTGATAATACAGCGGCTTGGGGTGGGTTTTTGAACGTTGAATTAAGTCGCCCACATTTTTATCGCTGGCCTTGATATAGAGAATGATACTATGTTCGGCTAGTAGTTGATAGGTTTGCTCATCGTCTAGCTCGCACAAACTGCCGCCGGCATCATTGATAAAGTTTTCCACGCCTTGTGCCCTAGCCTTGGCAATAAACTCGGGCACGTCGCGCATGGTTTGTATCTCAGCCTGATGAAATAGTGCTTGTCTGCGCTTGAACTCTTTAATCGGCAGTCCGCCCAGCTCAGGGTTGCCAACCTTGCCCAAAAAATTAGACATGGATGAGAGGTTGTCAAAACTCACGTGGTTGCTAATGCTAATAGACTCATCATCTAGCAAACCCTTGAGATAAGTATCTTTGGCAATACACTGTTTAATGTTGTCGAGGATGGGTGCGTTTAGATATTTCGAACCAATGCGATAATCGCCCGAGTAGTGAAAATATTCAGCTTCTTGCGATAGCAGTTTAGCCAAATGGGTTTTGCCCACACCACTCATGCCCAATAAAGTAAAGCTCTTTTGGCTTGATTGGCGAAAATCTTGGGCGCTTATTCTCACAATAGGCCGTCTTGCTTAAACATCTCACGAATGCCGCGTACCGCCTGACGGGTACGATGCTCGTTTTCAATCAGACCAAAGCGTACGTATTGGTCACCATAATCACCAAAGCCAATACCCGGGGATACGCCCACCTTGGCAACCTTAAGCAGTTTTTTGGTGAATTCAAGCGAACCCATGTCCTGATAGTGTTCCGGAATTTTGGCCCAAACAAACATGGTGGCTTGTGGCGGGGTGACATCCCAGCCAATGGACTTCAGTCCAGCGCAGAGCACATCACGTCTGGATTGATACATATCTGAAATTTCTTGTACACAGCTTTGATCACCCTCTAGGGCTTCAATAGCTGCCACCTGGATTGGGGTAAACATACCATAATCCAAATAAGATTTAATTTTAGCCAGCGCGCCTACTAGGGTTGGATTTCCCACCATAAAGCCCACACGCCAACCTGGCATGTTATAACTCTTTGATAGGGAATAGAACTCAACGGCAATGTCTTTGGCGCCCTTAACTTGCATAATGCTTGGGGCTTTATAGCCATCAAAGACAATATCGGCATAAGCTAGGTCTTGCACCACCCAAATTTCATGCTCTTTGGCAATTTTAATCACGCGCTCAAAAAATTCTAACTCCACGCATTCCGTGGTTGGGTTAGAAGGATAATTAAGCACCAACATCTTGGGCTTAGGCCAAGTGTTTTTAATCGAGCGCTCTAGCTCCGAGAGAAAATCATCATCAGGGCCGCAAGGCACGTGTTGAATATCCGCGCCAGCAATCACAAATCCGTAGGGGTGAATAGGATAGGCTGGATTGGGTACCAATACCGTATCGCCCGCACCAACTACGGCTTGCGCTAAATTGGCCAGACCTTCTTTAGAGCCAATGGTAACAATGGCCTCGGTCTCTGGATCAATATCGACTTCGTAACGAGACTTGTACCAATTAGCAATCGCCCGTCTTAGACGCGGAATACCGCGCGAAGTTGAGTAGCGGTGGGTGTCTTTGCGTCTGGCCGCCTCCACCAGTTTCTCAACAATATGATCGGGTGTTGGCTGATCAGGATTGCCCATGCCAAAGTCAATAATATCCTCACCACGAGCTCTGGCCTTGGCCTTAAGCTCGTTGGTTACGGCAAACACATAGGCCGGCAGTCGTTTGATGCGTGGAAAATCGTCGTTCATAGCTCGATACTAAATAAGGGGTTTATCTGATTGCCAATAATTCTACGTCAAAAACCAGGGTGGCATTAGGCGGGATCACATTGCCCGCACCAAATTCGCCGTAGCCCAGATGTGGTGGAATGGTGAGCTTGCGTTTGCCGCCAACCCTAATGCCTTCTACACCTTGGTCCCAGCCAGGAATCACTTGACCAACGCCCAGTTGAAATTCAAACGGATCATTGCGATCAACGCTGGAGTCAAATTTTTTGCCATTGGTAAGCCAACCGGTATAGTGCATAGAGACGCGATCACCGGCTTTACAAGCCTCGCCGCTACCTACTTCTAAATCTTCAATAATGAGTTCTGCCATTTTTATTCCTAATAAGTTAAGCTGATGTCATAAGCGCCAAACTTTCTGATATTGAGCACGCCCGAATCCAAGATTAAGTACTGCCCCTTAATGCCTTGCAAGACGCCAGATATCTCCGGTGTTTTGTCAAAGTTTAGCGAGTTAATTTTGCTGGGGTATTCTACCACAGGGTAATTAATTTCTAAAACCTCATTCTCTAGCGTTTGCGCACCCAGTGCCGCACACCGGTCTTGGATACGCGGCAGTAGCTCATCACGCATCGCTTCTAAGTCCAACGACTCCACCTCGTTTTTTAACATTTTGCGCCAATTGGTTTTATCGCTGACAAATTGCTTAAGTGCTACCTCTAGTTGTCCTGATTTAATGCGACTGTCAACCGCCAAGATCGGCAGTGCTTGAATAGCGCCCTGGTCGATCCAGCGGCCTGGTGTATTGCTAGAACGAGTAATACCGACCTTGGCTCCAGAGGAGTTGGCCAAATAGACAACATGTGCACTAAAACAATGTTGCTCGCCCCAGGCGTTATCGCGACAAGTGCCCAGATGATAATGACAGGTTTCTGGCTTCATAATGCACAAATCACAACTGGCGAGTTTTTGTGAGCAGACATAACAATGTCCTTGCGAATAGCTTTTCTTAGTAGGTTTGTGACAATGCAGACAGTGAATTTGCCCATTAAATTGCAAGTGTATCGACTCGCCCACCAAATCGTTCATGCTCAAAAGAAGCTCACCAATCGGTAGTTGATATTGCGCCAAACCCTGGTGAAGCTGGGTTTGCATTTTTTGAATGGAGCCGCTGAGTTGCATCGAGCTATCGCGTTAGTAAGTCCTCTACCTCTTGGTATTTGGCTACAGTTTTGTTAATAATGTCCTCAGGCAGTGTAGGCGCTGGCGGGGTTTTGTCCCAGTCTAGCGTTTCTAGGTAATCACGCACAATCTGCTTATCAAAGCTTTGCGGACTGCTGCCGACTTGGTAGTCGGCCTTAGACCAAAAACGTGATGAGTCAGGTGTGAGCACCTCGTCCATTAAGGTTAGTTGGTTGTTCTCATCCAGGCCAAATTCAAACTTGGTATCGGCAATAATAATGCCACGCTCTAGTGCGTACTCGCTAGCAAATTCGTACAAGGCTAGACTGGCATTTTTAACCTGGTTGGCCAGATTTTCACCGAGAATTTCAACCGTGGCGGCAAAGTCAACGTTTTCATCATGCTCACCCACCGCGGCTTTGGTAGAAGGTGTATAGAGTGTTTCAGGCAGTTTTTGCGCCAACTGCATGTCTTTAGGCAGCTCGATGCCACAAACCTGCCCGGTGTTTTGATAGTCTTTCCAGCCGGAGCCAATGATATAACCACGCACAATAGCCTCAACCGCTAAGGGTCTGAGCTTTTTAACAATAATGGCGCGCCCCGTAACTTGTTTGGCATCTTCTGCACTAAGTACGCTTTCCAAAGGTTCATGAGTGAGATGATTAGGCAAGATATGCGTGGTTTTGTCAAACCAAAAATTGGCCACCGAAGTCAGCACGGCACCCTTGCCAGCAATGGCTTCGTTAAAGACCACATCAAACGCACTGAGACGATCGGTGGTGACGATTAACATGCGCTTATCATCAATGTCATAAATATCACGCACCTTGCCCTTTTGAATCAGTGGCAGGCTTAGCGAGGTTTCAAATAAAGTTTCCAAGACAAGTTCCTATTCTTTTAAGCGGTTGGCAACATTTTAATTGATTGCACAACTATGGTAAAATTATATCCAGATAAAAGTCCGGCTATTATGTTGAAAAAACTCACGGTAATTCTACTTATTTTTGCCCAAACTTCGCTGGCTTCTCAGTTGTCCGACGGGGCGCTAAAACTCATTCAAATTGGCAATGAAATCGCATCACGTGATGTGATTTTGCGCGGTCAATCGTTACTACTCAAAGGCGCCTTTGATTTGGGCGATTTGGACGCCATGTATGAGGCCTCTAAGCAAGTGCGCACTGGCAATAAGGTTATGGGTTATGCGCCACAGCAGCGCCAGGCTAACGAAGTATTAATTAAATTGGTGCAAAGAAGCTATGATCCGGCGCTTTATGATTATGCCCTGTATCTACTGGATGGCAGCAACGGCATTATTAAAAATGAATTTCTAGCTCTGGAGATTTTTGAAGAGTCATTCAATACCCATGGCAATCCACATTCGGGTTTTGCTGCAGCACTCATACGCAATGAATCTTTGGTGCCCGGTACTAAGGATGCCAATAAGATCAATGAGATGATGGCCTATGCTATTTTAAATAAGGTTGATGGTGCCCAGGCTTACCAAGATCGTTATATCCGTCGCGGTCATCTATATGACTTAGAAGTGGACAGTTACGCCGAGTATTTCACCAATCCGACTAGCGCAGACTAGAGAGAATACTGTTGACCTTGGTTCTAAAATCCCAAAGCTGGTTTTTAGAAATCTTTGAGCCTTTAGGCAGCTTGTAAGTGAGTGGGTTTTTGCGATCGCCCTTGTGACGAATCTCATAATGCAGGTGGTTGCCGGTTGAACGACCAGTAGAACCGACGTAGCCGATTACTTGACCTTTTTTCACGCGTTTTGATTTTTTCACACCGCGTGCATAGTTAGACATATGCGCATACACAGTGACATAATCATTGCCGTGATTAATCATAATTGCCTTGCCTAGCGGACCTTTTCTGCCCTTAAAACTGATCACACCATCAGCGCTGGCCACTACGCGCGTGCCATAATCAGCCGCATAATCAACCGCGCGATGGGGTTTGTAGGTTTTTAGAATTGGGTGAAAGCGTCGAAGTTGGAAACCAGAGCTGATGCGCTTGTATTTAACCGGTGCGCGTAAAAATGATTTGGTGAGCGAGTTACCATAGCGATTGTAATATTGGCCTTGATAAGCAAATGCTTCAATACGACCAACCTTACCGATAAAGATCACAGCTTCTAATTGTTGCTGACGACTGACAATATAAAAAGTATCGCCCTTGTGTAGCTCGCTACCAAAGTCTAGATCCCAGGCTAAAGCCTTAATGACCTGGTCCAATACGGCTTTATCAACCTTGGATTTGCCATCGGCATACAAAGAGCGCTTGATGATAATCTTATTAACCTTTAGTCCTTGTTGACTCCAAGTGCTGCCAGCAGCGCTACGTTTTTTTGCGCCAAGATGTACATTTAAGGTTTTGTTTTTACTCAGTTGATAGCTTAGAGAGGCAAAGTTTTGCTCCTCATCTAGACGAATGATAAGCGTATTGCCAATGCTGAGTTTATTGAGCTTTTTATTGTCCTTATTGGCGTTAATCAGCTCTGAGAGCAGGCTGTGTGAAAGTCCTAATTGTCTGAAATATTTGCTTAGGGTGTCACCCGATTTAATGGTGTAGTGATGTTCGCTGCCTAGGGCGTAAACCGACGTAGTACTCAGGGTAAAAAGCAGTAAAAAAACCTTGAGCATTCTAGCCATAACGATTGATTAGCTCTTGCGTTACCGCTCTGGTGTTTTGATCATTGGCAATAATTGCCGCTAAGTCATCTAATTGAGCATGCTCGACACTTTCCAAGGTGTCTTCAATCACTCGGGCAATATCTAAAAAGCCAATTTTTCCAGCCAAAAAGCTCTCAACCGCTACTTCATTGGCAGCATTAACCGTACCCATGGCACTGCCGCCGAGCCTTAGCGCGTCAAAGGCCAATCTTAAACAGGCAAATTTGTCCAAATCTGGAGCGTAAAACTCCAAAGGCGCACTGCTGGCTAAATCCAAGGCGTTTACGCCAGAGTTAATGCGCCCAGGATAAGACAAGGCATAAGCAATGGCAGTGCGCATATCCGGCACACCCAGTTGTGACAGCGTAGAGCCGTCTTTATAGAAAACCGATGAATGTACAATAGACTGTGGATGAATCACCACATCAATACGATCAGGGGTTAAATCAAATAGATAATGCGCTTCAATGACCTCTAGGCCCTTGTTCATCATCGTGGCAGAATCCACTGAAATCTTGCGACCCATAGACCAGTTGGGATGCTTACAAGCCTGCTCAGGTGTAATGTCTTGTAGTTGTTGAATCGGCGTTTTGAAAAATGGACCGCCACTGGCGGTCAGCTGAATTTTTTCTAGTCCCAATCGGCCAGACTCCAGACACTGGAAAACCGCACTGTGTTCAGAGTCCACCGGAATCAATTCTGCCCCGTGTTCTTTAACCGCTTGCATCAATATATCACCGGCCAGCACCAAAGATTCTTTGTTGGCCAACATAATACGCTTACCGGCTTTGGCGGCTGCCAGAGTTGATGACATGCCGGCGCTACCAACAATGGCCGCCATGACATAGTCTACTTCGTCGGCAGCAGCCACACGCTCTAGAGCTGCAGCGCCACAGAGTACGGTGGTGTCATTATCAAGTGCCTGTTGTAATTGTTCGGCCGAGTGCTCATCGGTCATTACCGCAAAGCTTGGCTGGTATTTTTGACAAAGCTTAGCCATCGCTTGGTAGTTGGTGTTCGCACTCAGTGCAAATACTTCAAACTGTTCCGGGTGTTCGTCGATGACAGCTAGCGTACTGGTACCAATTGAACCGGTTGCCCCGAGCAAACTAATGGCTTTCATAATAAGCTGAGTCCAACAACAAACACCGGTGCAGCCGCGGTTAAGGAATCGATACGATCTAGCACGCCACCATGTCCAGGCAAAATATTTGAGCTGTCCTTCATGCCAGAAACGCGCTTATATAAACTCTCAAATAAATCACCCAATACTGAAACTCCAACGGTGAGAACGGTTAATAGCAAATAGCCCGCGTAGTGCGCCAGCGGTATTTGTTGATATTGTAAAAACACCAGCATGACCACCAGGGCAAAGCCGATACCACCCATCACGCCTTCAATGGATTTACCAGGACTGACCTTGGGCGCCAGTTTGCGCTTACCAAAGTTCTTTCCTACAAAATAAGCGCCAGAGTCAGCCGCCCAAATTAGCAGCATCAGCAGTAAAAAATAGTCACTACCATGGTTTTGATGCAGACTAATCAGTGCGAGTAACATTGGCACCAATAGCATTGGTGCGCTCAGTAACCGTACCGCACTTGAGCCAAACCATAGCTCGGTGTGTTTGGGATAGTTTAATACCCAATATAAATTAAGTAGCCACCACAGTACTGCGACTTGCAATACCAGAGCGCTATAGCCTGAGAGTAACCATACGCAGAATAGTACCCAGCTCAAAATCAATAATTTTTGCAGCGTCTGCTCTAGTTTGATTAACCCGGCAAACTCCCAGGCACCCAGTAGTGTGATTGCCAATAATAGATATTGTAACTGCTCGGTTTCTAGTGTTAATACTGCCCAAACAAATAGCGGTGCCAGAATCAGAGCGGTGGCCAGGCGTTGTATTAGCATGTTGATTCCTTGCGCGCACCAAAGCGACGATCACGCGCACCAAAAGCCTCAATAGCTTTGAGTAGTTCGGCCTTGTTAAAATCCGGCCAGAGGGTGTCGGTAAAATAAAATTCACTATAGGCACTGTCCCATAATAAAAAATTACTCATTCTTTGTTCGCCACTGGTGCGAATCAGCAGATCAACCTCAGACTCATCAGCCAGCGATAAATATCGGCCTAATGTGTGCTCATTGATTTTATTGGTGTCAAGCTTTTGTTCAACACAGTCCTGAGCTAGTTTTTGCGCAGCCTGGGCAATGTCCCAGCGACCACCATAGTTGGCAGCAATCACCAGTTTAAGGCCGCTGTTATTGGCCAGTTGCGCCTGTGCTTGCTCGGCTTTTTGTTGTACTTCTGCTGGAAAAATAGACAAATCGCCAATAATTTTTAGTGAAACATTGTGCTTATTAAGCTTAGAGACTTCCTGTTGTAGCACTGTTAGAAACAGCTTAAACAGTAGAGAAACTTCCTCAGAAGAACGGTTTTTATTCTCACTGCTAAAGGCAAACAAGGTCAATACTTCAACACCCAGCTCGCCGGCGGCTTTAACAATCTCGCGTACGGCCTTAACCCCGTTTTGATGACCAGAGAAGCGCGGCAGCTTGTGCTGCTTGGCCCATCTGCCGTTGCCGTCCATAATAATTGCGATGTGCTTTGGAGTGTTCATAATTTTTACAGATTATACCCACAGCGCACCCCGTCGACTGAATTAGCGTAAAATTAGGCGCCATGAGTTTAGCCAAAAGAATCATTCCTTGTTTAGATGTGCGCGATGGCCGTGTGGTTAAAGGTGTGCAGTTTGTTGATATTAAAGATGCGGGTGATCCGGTTGAGGTGGCTAAGCGCTATGACGAACAAGGCGCGGATGAAATCACCTTTTTAGATATTACCGCCTCACATGAGGGGCGCGATACCACGATTCACATGGTTGAGAGCATTGCTGAGCAGGTATTTATCCCACTTACCGTAGGCGGTGGTATCCGCAAAGCCGAAGATGTGCGTGCTATGCTTAATGCTGGTGCGGATAAAGTCGCGGTCAACTCAGCGGCTATTTTTAACCCTGGGCTGATTAATGAGCTGAGTGAGAAATTTGGCTCCCAATGTATTGTCATCGCCATTGATGCCAAGCAAGTTTCCAACAATCCAGACAAATGGGAGATTTTCACCCATGGTGGGCGCAAGCCAACCGGTATTGATGCGGTTGAATGGGCAGTAAAGATGACCCAGGGTGATACGGGCGCTGGCGAAGTGCTATTGACCTCTATGGATTGTGATGGCGTTAAAACTGGTTTTGACTTAGCGCTAACCAAAGCGGTGAGTGATGCGGTCGATGTGCCAGTGATTGCCTCAGGTGGCGTGGGTAATCTAGAGCATTTGAGTGCAGGCGTACTTCAAGGCGGTGCCGACGCAGTGTTGGCGGCCAGCATTTTCCATTTTGGTGAATACAGTGTTGGTGAGGCCAAAGCCGCTATGCGCGCCCAGGGAATTGAAGTCAGAGACTGATATTACTGGTATTTTTTGGTTTTTACACTAAGTTTTTTGAGTTTTCTTGATTGATATCAAGAAAACACTACAGCGTTAACGGTATCATTGCCCCTAAGTGTAGAATTGCACTTTACTTTTATTGACCTACGGAATGTAAGGGTATAAATTAAACAAAACTAAAAGGGGACTATCGATGAATTTAACAGAGAAGTACGATTTAGGCGTAGTGAAGTGGTTCACTATTATGTCGGTTATCTATCTGGTCGTGGGCACACTGGTTGGTGTTTACATTGCATCAGAGCTGGCATGGCCTTATTTAAACGATTTAGGTACTGACTTACCTTATTTCCAATTTGGTCGACTAAGACCACTGCATACGAATGCGGTAATTTTTGCATTTGGTGGATCGGCACTAATGGCATCAGCATTTTATATCGTGCAGCGCACCAACCAAACCAGACTCTGGTCCAATAAGATGGCCTGGTTTACCTTCTGGTGTTGGAATCTCATTATTGTTTCAGCGGTAGTTACTCTACCACTAGGTCTTACACAGGCTAAAGAGTATGCTGAACTAGAATGGCCAATCGATATTCTGATTACCCTAGCTTGGGCATCTTATCTATATAACTTTATTATGACCATTCACATTCGTGATCGTAATAAGGTGCCACATATCTACGTAGCCAACTGGTTCTTCATGGGTATGATGGTGATGGTAACTTACCTGCACGTAGTAAACAACCTATCGATTCCAGTAGAAGCCTTTAAGTCATATTCAATCTTTGCCGGTGTGCAAGATGCGATGATTCAATGGTGGTGGGGTCATAACGCGGTAGGTTTCTTCCTAACAGGTGGTTTCCTGGGTATTATGTATTACTTCATTCCGAAGCAAGCAGAACGTCCAATTTATTCATACCGTCTATCAGTAATCCACTTTTGGGCACTAATGTTTGGTTATGTATGGCTAGGTGCTCACCACCTACAATACACAGCACTGCCAGACTGGGCGGGTTCACTAGGTGCAACCATTTCACTAGCGATGATCATTCCATCATGGGGTGGCGCACTAAACGGTATCTTGACTCTATCAGGTGCTTGGGACCGTCTACGTGAAGACTACATCCTACGTTTCTTGATTATGTCTCTAGCGTTCTACGCCATGAGTACTTTCGAGGGTCCAGTAATGTCATCTAAGAGTGTGAACGCTTTGTCGCACTACACTGACTGGACGATTGGTCACGTACACTCGGGTGCGTTAGGTTGGAACATCATGGTAGCCGCAGGTGCGCTATACCATATGATTGAAAAGATCTTTAACGTAAAACTAAACCAAGGTCTATTGGCAGCACACTTCTGGGTGCACACCATCGGTACAGTGGTTTACATCGTAGCAATGTGGGTATCTGGCATCATGCAAGGTTTGATGTGGAGAGCATACGACGACTACGGTACGCTAGCCTATTCATTCGCAGAATCAGTAGATGCAATGCATCCATACTACGTAATGCGTGCACTTGGCGGTATGCTGGTAGTACTCGGTGCGGTATTTATGTTAATTAACGTTGTATCAGCTGCGCGCAGATCAACAGCGAACGCATAATTAGGAGGAGAATACAATGGCAAATAACAACACAAAAGAAAGCTTACAAGTTAAGTTTGAGAAAAATATTTTTGCAATGTATTTGTTTATGGCACTTTCAGTGTCACTAGCAGGTATTGTACAAATTGTTCCTCTGTTTACTAACCCAGATGCGGTTAAAGACACAGTTGATACTAAAGACGGTCAAAAGTCTTTGTTGTGGCAAAGAGCCGAAGGTCAGAAAATCTCTGACTGGAAGGTAGGTGATGGTGTTAGACCTTTAAGTGCTTTAGAGCTTGCAGGTCGTGATATCTATCAGCGTGAAGGCTGTTACCTATGCCACTCACAGATGATTCGTCCATTTAGAGATGAGAAAGAGCGTTATGGTCACTTCTCGCTTGCGGTTGAGTCTAAGTACGATCACCCATTCCAATGGGGTTCAAAGCGTACTGGTCCTGACCTAGCGCGTGTAGGTGGTAAGTATTCAGACGAGTGGCATATTCTGCACATGCGCAACCCGCAAGCGGTAGTGCCAGAGTCAGTTATGCCTAAATATCGCTTCTTAGACAATGCAACGGTGAATGGCGCTTCAATTGCGAAGCACATGAGCGCCCTATCTAAGGTAGGTGTGCCATATACCGATGCAGATATTGCTGAGGCCGAAGCAGAAGTTGACGGCAAGACTGAAATGGACGCCATGGTTGCGTACCTACAGTCACTGGGTAATATGATTGAATTTGAAGAAGGTGTAACTTACCGCGAGTAATGACACTAGTAGATACAATCGGCGCCACCTTAGCAATCGTTATATTTGTTTTAATGGTGGTCGCTTATTTTTATGCCTTTAGGCCAAAAAATAAGCAGAAGTTTGAAGATTTACGTAACTTTGTAAATAACGAAGATTAAGCGAGGAGAAAATTATGAGTGAACATAAAAATCCATACCCAGGTGAAAACAATACAGGTCACTTTTGGGACGACGAAAACGATGTTAGAGAGCTAAACAATAGACCACCAAGATGGTATATGTTAGCAATGGCGGTAAGTATTATCGCTGTGGTTATCTACACATTATATTATCCAAGTGTGCCATGGTTCGGTGAGCACTCTAAGGGCGCGGCAGGTTGGACTGCGATTAAAGAGATGAACGAGGATGTTGCTGAACTAGAAGCCTATCGTGAGAAGCGTTTCGCAGCGACTGAAGCGGCAATTGCCAGCTCATCACTAGAGGACATCGTACGTGACGATGAACTAAGAACTTATGCAGTTAAGACAGCAAGAACTTTATTCAATGATAACTGTGCGGCTTGTCATGGTAAAGGTGGTGCAGGTAATGCTGGCTTCCCAGTGCTAGCAGATGACGATTGGTTATTTGGTGGTACGCTAGCTAAGATCAGCGACAGTATTACCAATGGTCGTCAAGGTAATATGCCAGCACGTATGTTGGGCATTAGCGATGCTGAGGCGGATAAATTAGCCACATTCCTAATCGAAACAGGCAAGGGTGCTAATGGTAATCCAGATGCAAGTGCTAAAGCAATTTACATGAGTAAAGGTTGTGTAGGTTGTCACGGCCCTGATATGGGCGGTAACCAGCTACTGGGCGCTGCTAATCTAAGCGACGGTATCTATCGCTTTACAGCAGACGATCAACATGCTTCAGTAGTACGCACTATCGTTCACGGTGTAAACCAAGCGCATGATGCCAATACTCAAGATGCAGTGATGCCAGCGTTTGGTGCTTCTAAAGTGATTGACGCCAATCAAATTAAGAAGCTAGCGGTTTATGTACACCAACTAGGTGGTGGTGTTCCAGTTAAGGCTAAGGCGGCAGCGCCTCAGGCTTCAGCAGACCCAAAGTATACACCGGTAGCAGCTAAGAGCGATAGCTTTGCAGATATGATTGCAGCGGCGGAAGCCAACTACAAGAAAAACCTTGAGCAACAAATGGCCTGGAGAGATACCGGCAAAATGATCAAGGAAGCAAAGAAAACTCAAGACGCAGCACTGGCCAAAAAAGCCAATACTCAAGCGGTTAACGCTTTGAGCCAAGCTTCAATGGCAGGTTCTGCAGCACCTAGATTCTAGATAAAGTCTAGTGCTAGAAAAATACCGCTTTTTAGCGGTATTTTTTTTGTCTGGCGAAAAATACTTTTGGTATAATTTCGCCTTAAGCCGAGTTAGCACAGTTGGTAGTGCAACTGATTTGTAATCAGTAGGTCGCCAGTTCGAGTCCGGCACTCGGCACCATAACAAAAAACCCTTGCAGTTAGTGTACTGCAAGGGTTTTTTACTTTATAGAGCTTGTTTTGTTGGACTAGTTATGGACGCAGCGATTAGTGCCAAATGATGAGCAATCAGAACCGGTGACTTTGTCACAATATTGACAGAGTTCGTCACCATTTTCCAGACGAATGGTTTTATTATCCAGTATTACCCCTTCTTTTTTCAACTCAGATAGGGCGCGTGAGAAAGATTCGGGCTTCATGCCTAAGTACGCAGCAATCAGCGCCTTGGAGTAAGGCAACTCGAAAGTATTGTTGATTTTTGCATGTACCAAATACCAACCAACCTTTTCTTTGGCGGTTTTGAGTTGCAATACCTCGGCACTTAGCATCAGCTCTTGTACTGAATCCGCCAAGAATTTAACGACATTAAGCGAGAACTGGTGATCTTTACGCATTAGTTCAGCCACGTCATGATCGTTGAAATAAAACATAGTGGTGTTCTTAACAAAATCTACCGCCACGTCGTAATATTGAGAAAAGTGCATGGGAGAAACCACGCCGCGTTTGTCCACAATTCTAAGCACGATTTCATCGCCACGCTCATCAATCTTGGTGAGTTTAAACAAGCCCTCGTAGCAGACGTATAGCTTCGAATGCTCGGTGGCATCAAAGGTAACCATCTCGCCCTTGTGGTATTGTTTAACCTGCATTTTGTCAAAAAATGCTGACAGATATTCTTCCTTAACATCGGCAAAGATGGGTAGTCTAGATAGGAAGTTGTGATAACGCTTTGAATGGTCTTTAGATGGAATCATGGTGCGTATTCTATCATCCCAAATGGGTTTTTTTACTTTTCTTGATTTGAATCAATTCACCACTATGGCGAGGTTGATACAATGGTGGCCTCTCCCCCGGGGCTAGACAACTAGTCCCACCCTATTTAGATAAAAACCGCGCTAAGTTCTGCGCGGTTTTTTATTAGGATAAAATAGCAGTATGAGTTTGTTTGACCTAGATTTAATTAAGAAATACGACCAATCGGGGCCGCGTTACACTTCCTATCCTACGGCCAATAATTTTAGCGCGTTTGATGCTAGCGACTATCAGCAACAGGTGGAAATTAGTAATGATCGTGGTGGGCCGATATCACTTTATGTGCACATTCCATTTTGCGACACTGTGTGTTTTTATTGCGGTTGCAATAAAGTGGTTACCAAGGACAAAACCAAGGCCGAGCCTTATCTAGAAGCGCTATTTAAAGAGATTGATTTTCAAGGTGCCTTGTTTGATAACAAGCGCTTGGTTGAACAAATGCATTTCGGCGGCGGCACACCAACATTTTTATCTGGTGAGCAGATTATTCGTTTGAGTGAAAAACTCCAAAGCGCGTTTAATTTTTCTGATCAGGGCGAGTATGGTATCGAGATTGATCCACGCGGCGTAGATGAGGATGCCATCAAGGCTTTGGCCAAGGCCAGGTTTAATCGTATCTCTTTGGGTGTGCAAGATTTTGATCCCGAGGTGCAAAAGGCCATCAACCGTATTCAGAGCTTTGAACAAACCCAATCGGTGATTGAGCTCTCTAGAGCCAATGGTTTTGATTCGGTGAGTATTGATTTAATTTACGGCCTGCCAAAACAATCGGTTGCCAGTTTTAAGAACACTTTGGCACAGGTCTCAGAGCTTCGACCTGATCGTATCTCGCTGTTTAATTATGCGCATCTGCCAGAGCTGTTTAAACCACAGCGCCGTATTGACGTATTGGAGTTGCCAAGTGCGGATGAAAAGCTCGATATCTTTAGATATTCTATGGACTATTTGCTAGAGCTGGGCTATGTGTATATTGGCATGGACCATTTTGCCTTGCCAAGTGATCCTTTGGCCATTGCGCAACAACAAGGACAACTGTATCGCAATTTCCAGGGTTATTCTACTCACGCCGATTGTGATATTGTTGGCTTGGGTCTGAGTTCGATTGGCCAGGTTGGCGATAGTTTTTCACAGAACGAGAAAAACCTAGAGGCTTATTATCAGGCGATCGATACAGGAGACATTCCAATTATTAAGGGTCAGCGTATCAATGCAGATGATAAAGTGCGTCGCGCGGTGATTATGGATTTGATTTGTCATTTCCAATTGGATTTTTCCAAAGTTGAACGTGAGCAGCACATTGAGTTTGCCAACTATTTTGCTGATGCACTGCCTAAGTTAGAAGAGATGCATGAAGACGGGCTGATTCAACTAAGCGGCCAAGGCATTCAAGTGATGGATCGAGGACGCTTATTGATTCGTAATATTTGTATGGTGTTTGACGCTTATCTAGCCAAGAGTAAGACTCGATTCTCTAAAACGATTTAATCACATCAAAATCAGCAGGGATCTCCAGCGTAAACTGCTGTTGATCTAGTGCGGTATTGGTGTTGATCTGAGTTAATTCTAGCCAAAGCTTTTGCCCCAGGGTGTTGGTCAAACCAATCAAGTGCAAGACGCCATTTTTAAAGCCAAAATTGGGCTCAGACTCAATACCCGTACTATACCAATCAATACCTTGATGGCTGTGCGAGTACGCAGGTCGGTTTTGCAATTGTTGATAAGGGGTGCTAAGCCAATATAGGGGCGTTTGCTCGACGGATTCTAATTTGCCAAGGCTGGCCTGCTCCAGTTCGTAATCTATCAGCCAAGTGCGCGTATCTTTAACTAGTAGTGTTTGTTTAACTGGGGCAGAGGTGTGCCATAGCAATTGTTGTGGGCGTTGAAACACCAGCGAGCCCACTGTGGTTTGCCCAATCTGTTGATCCTCTTGGACAACGCGTTGAGAAAACTGTGCGCTTAGTGTATCAAGTGAGCCAAAGAAGCGTTGAAAATCGTCCTGAGCGTAGGCAGATGACCCAAAACCAAATAGCAGTATGAGCGTTAGCGGTTTAATCATCAATTGGCTCAGGCGCCAATACTTGTCGATTGCCTGCACTGTTCATGGTGCTAACCACGCCGGCTGCTTCCATGTCTTCAATAATACGTGCGGCGCGATTATAACCAATGCGCATACGTCGTTGTAGGCTGGAGATTGAGGCGCGTCGACTCGAGGTGACGATTTGCACCGCCTCGTCATATAAAGGGTCCATCTCGCCAGAGGCGCCAGTGCCGGATTCAGTACCTTCATGGGTGTCTTGTGATTCGCTATGGGCGCTTAAAATACCTTCTAGGTAGTTGGTTTCAGAGTTTTGTTTTAAGAAGCTCACCACGCGAGCAATCTCACCATCGGCAACAAAAGCGCCGTGTACGCGTGTTAGATGTGACACGCCTGGGGTCATATACAGCATATCGCCCATACCCAGCAGTTGTTCTGCACCGCCTTGGTCTAGGATGGTGCGTGAATCCACCTTAGAAGAAACCTTAAAGGCCACACGGGTTGGTACATTGGATTTAATCAGACCGGTAATCACATCAACACTTGGGCGCTGAGTGGCGATAATTAGATGGATGCCTGCAGCACGGGCTTTTTGTGCCAAGCGTACAATTAAGGCCTCAACGCGTTTGGCCTTGGCACGATCTTCTTGTTGTAGAGCGCCGAGCATATCGGCATATTCATCAATCACCAGCATAATCAGTGGCAAAGACTCCAACTCTGGTGCGCTTTCGCCTTCTGCAGCGGTATTTGGGTTAAAGGATGGGTCTAGTAGCGGCTCGCCTTTGGCCTTGGCAGCCTTGAGTTTTTCATTAAAGCCGTCAATATTGCGCACACCAAATTTGGCCAGTAGCGAGTAACGACGCTCCATTTCATTCACACACCACCACAGCGCTGAAGCCGCCTGGTTCATGTCGGTAATCACTGGCGTTAATAGATGCGGAATATCGGCATAGATGGCTAACTCCACAATCTTAGGATCGATCATGATAATGCGCACCTGTTCAGGCTTGGCCTTATAAAGCACACTAAGCACCATGGCGTTAAGACCAACCGATTTACCCATACCAGTCGCGCCGGCAACCAATAGATGTGGCATTTTTGCCAGGTTGGCCACCACCGGTGCACCATTAATATCTTTGCCCAATCCCATGCTTAGTACCGATTCAGCGTTAACAAAGGTCTCGGAAGCCAAAATTTCTTTAAGGCTGATCATCTCACGCGTGGCGTTTGGAATCTCCAGGCCAATTACTGGTTTGCCTGGAATCACATCAACAATACGCACGCTTTCTACCAACAAGGCGCGAGCCAGGTCTTTGTCCAGGTTCATGATTTGTGAAACCTTAACGCCTGGGGCTAGAGAGACTTCAAATTGGGTAACCACAGGGCCTGGGGTTACTGCACTGATGCGCACATCAAAACCAAAGTCTTTGAGTTTTTCCTCGACCTGTACCGACATGTCTTCCAAGGCTTCTTTGGAATAACCACTATTGACATTGCTAGGTTCATCTAGTAAGTCTAGTCCTGGTAAGCCAGCAGTTGCGGTGGTGTTAAATAGATTGGAAGAGGCAACTTTGTTAATTTTTTTCTTGGGTTTTTCACCAACCTGTTTCACCTTGGCCATTGCTTTGGTTTTAGTGCTCGCGGTTTTGGGCGCGGCAATGGTTGGCTTTTGAGCCTTTTTAAGCTTGGCTTGAGCGCGAGAGATCTGTATTTTTTGTACCAGGCTTTGTAAGTAGTTGCCAAGTTTGGCAAAGATATTGCTCCAAGAAGCGCTGGCAACAATGGAATAACTTAGCATCATAATCGCCAGGTAAACAATCAGCGAAACCGAGCCAAATATCACGCCAAAATAGTCGTGCATGATGATGCCAAAGAAGCCGCCAGACTTGCCGGTATCAGGCAGGACTTGTGTTAAAAATGCACTGCTAAAAGCAACCAATACTAAGAAGGCCGCAACCTTGCTTAGTATTGCCTGGTTTGATAGACGTTCTTGTTGGACGTTCTTGTGGATGCGCCAGCCTAGGCCCATCAGACTCATAGGGATGATGTAGGCGCTATAGCCCAGGATTGAGAGAGAAATATCACTCAGATAAGCGCCAAAAATCCCCGCCCAATTGGCCACCGGTGCAACCAATGCCACATCCCCCGACCAAGGGTTCTCGTTGTGCGAATAGCTCAATAGCGCAAACAGATAAACCAGAC
>CAZLDG010000014.1:0-35322 GCA_964558405.1 uncultured Candidatus Thioglobus sp.
CCTCGGTGACGATGATGCTAGCCACTGCGCTTGAGAGCGCCATTCCGGAGATTACCGGTCAAATTGTTGACACTCTATTTGTCGAAAATCGAGACTCTCAAACTTCGCTGCTATATGCAGGCGCCTTACTGACTGTAATTGTCCTATCATCTGCATTTGCACTAACCTCAACCGCAGCCAGCTCTTGGGTATCCAACAAAGTGATTATGGATTTACGCGAGACCATGTTTGAAAAGTTACTCAAATTACCCAAATCCTATTTTGATCAACACGCCACAGGAAAGACACTCTCTAAACTAACCTTTGATGTTGAACAAATTGCCGCGGCCGCTTCTACCATCTGGCTTAATTTTATTAAATCTTCGATGACAGTGATTATTCTAGTAAGCTATTTGTTTTATAAAAATTGGCAACTGTCTTTATCATTACTAATCTTACTGCCGCTGATTTATTTGGCTGTCAAACTCTCAGCCGTACGCATGCGAAACTCTTCGGCCAAAGTACAAGATTCTATGGGCAAAATGACTCACTTGCTGGATGAGAATATCTCCGGCAATTCCTTAGTTAAAATTTACCAGGCACAAACACAAGAATCTCGTAAATTTACACAACTCATCAAAGACATTCGCCAACAGCGTTTTAAAGTGGACATGACTGGTGGATTTAACACAGCCCTTGTTAACATATTAATCGGCTTATCTCTGGCTTCAGTGGTGTATTTTTCTGCCAATACACTAAATATGAGTGCAGGTGAATTTCTATCTTACTTCACCGCCATGGGTATGTTAATTAAGCCTGCCAAAAGCTTAGTAAATATCAATAAACCATTCCAAACCGCCATGGCAGCCGGTGAAAGTGTATTCGGTCTAATTGACGAACCAGAAGAGCAGAATACCGGCATACAAGCACTAAATAAAACCCAGGGTGGTATTAGTTTTAAAGATGTATCGTTTGGCTATAGCGCTGACAAAACTACTTTGGATCAAATTAATCTAGAGATTAAACCTGGTGAAACCATCGCCTTGGTTGGCTCTACTGGTAGTGGAAAAAGTACCATTATTCAACTGATTGCCAAATTCTACACACCAACAAAAGGTCAAATTACCATTGATGGTATTGATATTAATGAGATTGATCTAAAAGTACTGCGCGCGCAAATCTCCTTTGTCGATCAGAGCGTGCGTCTGTTTAATGACACAGTTAAAGGTAATATTGCCTTGGGTCAGACGCAAACGATGAGTCAAGCACAAATCGAGCACGCCGCCAAAGTAGCCAATGCTTACGAATTTATTCAAGACCTGGATCAGGGTTTTGCAACCGAGATTGGTGAAAATGGTACGCGTCTCTCAGGTGGTCAGCGTCAGCGTCTGGCGATTGCGCGTGCCATTGCTAAAGATGCACCAATTTTGATTCTTGATGAAGCCACCTCGGCACTGGATTCTGCCACGGAAAAACAAGTACAAGCAGCGATTGATCAGATGCAACAAGATCGCACCACCATTATCATTGCTCACCGCTTATCAACCGTACAAAAGGCCGATCGTATTGTGGTGCTAGATCAAGGTCGTATTATTGAACAAGGTTCACACCAAGTGTTGCTAGAACAAGACGGTGAATACGCCAAGCTTTATCAGCATCAGTTTAAAGACTAGTTCTTAATCACTAGCATCTTGTGCTCGAGCATATCGCGCATGCTATAACCAATACCACCAATGCCATAGCCTGAGTGTTTACGTCCAGCAAATGGCATCCAATCCACTCTAAAGGTGGTGTAATCATTAATCATTACCGCACTGGCTTCCAGTTTTTTTGCCACCTTCATAGCCAAAGACGTATCCTTGGCAAATACCGCTGCTTGGAAAGAAACATCCAAGGCATTAGCATCAGCAATGGCATCGTTAATATCCTCATAGCCATAAATACAAATCACCGGCGCAAAGACCTCCAAAGTAGAAACCTTGGAGGTTTTGTCTGGATTTAATAGTACAGTCGGCTCATAGCTCACTTCATTAATACGACGACCGCCAGTAATTAGTTCTGCCCCTTCGGCCACTGCCTCATTTACCCAAGCTTCAACACGATCAGTTTCTTGAGGTAGAATCAGCGGACCTAAATCAGTTGTTTCATCAATGGCATCGCCCACCACCTGAGTTTTGGCCACGGCGGCAATTTTACGCGCCATCTCTGTCGCCTGATTGGCTGGCACATACACACGCTGTACAGAAACACATACTTGACCGGAATGATACATACTGGCCTTAACCACACCATTGACAAAAGCCTCTTCATCGTCACAATCTTGATAAATCAGTGGCGCTACACCACCATGCTCTAGTGCACAACGCACCCCAGGGGCTAATTGCGATTTTAAATACCAGCCTACTTTGGCTGAGCCAATAAAACTAAAAAATGCCACTCGAGCATCGGTTACCAATTTTTGTGAGTTTTGAGTATTGGAAAGCGCTACCTGCGCCCAACCCTCAGGCAAACCCGCCTGTATCAGTAATTCGGCTAAACGTAGTGCGCACAGTGGCGTAGTAAGCGCCGGTTTCATAATCACCGGACAACCAGCAGCCACTGCTGGAATCATTTGATGAATGGCCAAATTCAATGGGTGGTTAAAAGCACTGACCGCCACCACCACGCCAATCGGCTCCATAATGGTAAAGGCTTCACGACCCGCACCAGCCGCACTAAGGTCCATAGGTATGTGCTCACCCTTAATGGCTTGAATCTCACTAATGGCAATATAGATACCATTGACCGCTCGCGTTACTTCCACGCGAGCATCTCGAATGGGCTTACCACCTTCATTGGCAATTAAACGAGAAAACTCCTCATGTTCTTGATTAACCAAATCAGCCAGTTTGCGCAAAATCTCAACACGCTGGTGAACCGCTAATGCACCTTGATAATGTAGCGCTTGTGCACGCTCAAGCATCTGATCAATTTGCTGAGCATCATGTGTTTTTAGCTCAGCCAGCACCTCGCCGCTATAGGCTTGTTTAACTTGTAATGTTTCTACTGACATCGTCCCTCTCCTAGGCGTCAAATTGTTTCAAATCATCCAATAAAGTCTTGGTGTTTTGTGAATAATCAATAGGTAATTCTACCAAGTGTACGCCACCAGCTTTAAAGGCATCATCTAGCGTTGGAATCAAATCCTCACTTGATTCAACTCGATGTCCAGTTGCGCCGTAACTCTGAGCGTATTGCACAAAATCAGGATTATTGAAATCCAGACCAAAATCAGGCAACTCTTGGCCTGTTTGTTTCCATTTAATCATGCCATAAGCATTGTCCACAAAAATCATCACCACTAGGTTAAGCTTGAGACGAACAGCGGTCTCCATCTCTTGTGAATTCATCATAAAACCGCCATCGCCACATACGGCTAACACGCGACGCTCAGGATACATGAGCGCACAAGCCATCGCTACTGGCAGCCCTGCTCCCATGGTGGCCAAGGCATTATCTAGTAGTAGTGTATTAGGCTGATGTGTATGGTAATGACGCGCAAACCAAAGTTTAAACATACCATTGTCTAAGGAGACAATATCTTCATCGCCCAATACTTTACGCACATCTGCCACCACACGTTGTGGCAACATTGGAAATGACGAATCGTCATCCAGTGCATGAATTGCCTCCCGAGTGCGCTCTTGAAATGGTTTCACCCAATCGTTATTACAAGCAAAGCAAGGATCCAATTCTTCAGAAATTCGATTCATTGAATTAGAGATATTACCCACCACTTCTACCTGTGGATAGTAGATGTCCTTAATTTGTGCCGAATAGAAATTAATATGAATAACTTGCTGCTGATTGCCACGCATAATAAACGGTGGCTTCTCAACAATATCATGACCAACATTGATAATCAGATCAGCTTTTTTAATCGCCTCATGTACATAATCTTTTGATGAAAAAGCAGCGGTACCAATAAAATTAGAATCATCGCCGCCCAGAACACCTTTACCCATCTGGGTGTTAAAGAACATAATGCCGGTTTTTCTCACAAAATTAGACAACGGTTCACGAACACGTTTTCGATTAGCACCCGCACCGACTAATAGCAGTGGTCGTTTAGCTTTATTAATGGCTTGCACCGCTTTCTCAATAGCGCGATTACTGGCAAACACGCGGTGAATGGTTTGCCTTGGAAAAACTCGATCATCCTCCACCTCTTCTCTGGCAATATCCTCAGGCAATTCTAAATGCACTGCACCTGGACGCTCTTCTTCAGCAATTCTAAAGGCACCACGCACCAATGATGGGATTTGTCGACCGTAAATAATTTGATCAGAATCTTTCACTAAGGGCTCCATCATCCTTACTACATCCAAAATTTGGAACTTACCTTGCAAGCCTGCCTTAATGGGTTTTTGTCCGGTAATCACCACCATCGGCATACCACCAAGCTGCGCATAGGCAATGGCAGTAACCAGGTTGGTGGCTCCAGGCCCCAAGGTTGACAGACACACGCCAGCTCGTCCGGTTAAACGGCCATAAGTCGCTGCCATAAAAGCTGCCGACTGCTCATGGCGAGTCAGTACAAATTTAATCTTCGAATGACGTAGGGAATCTAGCAGGTCTAGATTCTCTTCGCCAGGAACGCCAAAGATATATTCAACGCCTTCACTTTCTAGCGCTTTGACAAATAAGTCGGATGCTTTCATAAGTTTTCTCCTTCAGAGCAAATGGGACATAGTTGATTCATGGGTATGGATTGACCATTGTTTTGCACGATGCGTACGTGCGTGCGATTTAAACCACGCACTTCTTTTACCCCGCAAGAATGCGCAATGGTTTCCACAGTTTGAGTCATGTTCTTAACGTAATTTTTCACCTTAATGGCTTTTTAATGGGGTTTAACCCCTGTTGTAAGCGCTTGTTATGCGTGGTAATACCAGTTGGGCAAGTATTCTTATTGCATTTGAGTGATTGAATACAGCCAATGGCAAACATAAAGCCTCGTGCCGAAGTGACAAAATCCGCCCCTGCGCATAGGGCCCAAGCCACATCAGAAGGGGTAATTAATTTACCCGAGGCGATAATCTTGATGCGATCTCGCAATCCAGCCTTGACGATAGCATCTACCACAACGGGCAGGGCTTCTTTGAGTGGCAATCCCACATTATCCATCAGTGCCATTGGCGCAGCACCGGTACCGCCATCGCCGCCATCAATGGTAATAAAATCTGGTGCAGATTCTACCCCGCGTTGTACAATCTCATCTAAAACCGTCTCTAGCCAACGAATGTGCCCAATCACGGTTTTAAAGCCAACCGGCTTTTGCGTAACGTTGCGCACATGCTCGATCATATCCAACATTTCCGCCGCATTAGAGATCTCTATATGTCGATTGGGTGAGATAGAATCCTGACCTTTTTCAATGCCGCGAATACGGGCAATCTCGCCAGTGACTTTTACCCCGGGCAGAATGCCGCCTTTGCCAGGCTTGGCGCCTTGAGAGATTTTAATCTCGAACATTTTGACTTGTGAGTGCTGGGCAATCTCGGCCAATTTAGTATCACTAAGCGTACCATTGCCATCGCGTACACCGTATTTGGCCGTGCCAATTTGAAACACCAAATCGGCCCCTGATTGCAAGTGATAAGGGCTCAGACCGCCCTCGCCGGTATTTAGCCAACAGCCTGCCATCTTTGCCCCGCTGGATAATGCCAAGATAGCAGGTTTGGAAACCGCACCATAACTCATGGCTGAGATATTAAAAATGGATTTGGCCACATAAGGGTTTTGACTATAGTTCGCACCAATGGTGATCGCCTTGGTCTCAATCGCATCAGCATCCAACGTAGGAAATGGACAATTAATGAAAATACTACTGCCTGGAATATTAAGATTTTTGGTCGAACCAAAAGCAATGGTATGGTCTTTATCGGCTGCCGCGCGATTAACCCATTCTCTTTCTGCCCGATTAAACGGCATTTCTTCACGATCCATGGCAAAGAAATACTGACGAAAGAATTCGCCCAGATTGCTAAACAGATAACGAAAATGCCCAATCACCGGGTAATTACGCAAAATGGCATTTTTACTCTGGGAGATGTCATAGACAAAGGTAATGACAATGAGCAAAAAGATAACACCCAGAAACCAAATGAAAAGTACTGGCATGAAATTCAACAACGTGTTTAACGTCTCAGACACCGGTCTTTGCTCCCCCGAACAAAATTACACAGACACTGGTTATGCTACACAACTCAAGTGGCAAATACAAACATTATTTAACTCTTAAGACCGATTAAGCTTAATGGCACCAAATCCCTCTATGGTGCGTGAAATAGGCGTGTCTCTGGATAAAAGGCCATCCAGGCAAAATAAAAACTTTGCAATGTGAAAACACTTTGACCCTGCTCATTGAAAATATTCGCCGTGCGACTTTGAGAATCCCATTCAATCCTATAGCTCTTGCCGTTAATCACATCAACAAAGCTAGCACGGCCTTGTTTATCCAACTCACTAAATGGGTAGGCCTTAATACGATTACCATCCACCAATCCTAGCACTGTTTCCTTAGGGTGAAAGCGTTCCGCTGCATCTGATGAGGCAACCGGAAAATACAAGACGCGACTACTGGCATAATCACCATAAGGATTACGCTCATAATCTCGGTGATATCCAGTAGCTGTTGATAACACTAAGCTTTGTGGATGTAATTGTCGCCACTTGCCCCAAGTGGTATGCGTACTGATTAAAGTTTCGAGCTTTTTTCCCACCAGTGGGCCACTAATGGCTTGTGCCAATATTTGCGAAAACAAGGACTCGGTTTGATCGTCATATAGCAACACATCAGAATTGTACAATAAACCCGATACCCCAAAACGCACCACTTGATTATCAAGCTGGCGCGAAAACACCACGCCCGTTCCACACAAAGGACAATAGGTGACAGCAAAGGCGGTTGTCCCAATGCGATCATTGACAATCTCGTGCCAATTAAGAATCTTAATGGGATAGGCTTTACTCACCCCATCAATCTCCAGTGCCAGCACTCTATCCTCATCTTGGACAAACTCGGCTGAGCTTGCATCAACAAAAACCGGCTTGTTAATCGCCGGAATACCGTCCCTACCTGGACCGCCAGATAAAATCTCCTCTATTGCCACACTGGCATTAGACAAATCAAAGCCATTTTTACTGCTCAGATCTTGCGCACCACAGCTGCTAACAATCAGCACGAATACCAGTAGTGCACTCCAGTTTGTTAACCTATGCCAGGGTTTATTAATCTTATTCATACCCAGACTCCACCTTTTAAATGCCCACTCTTACCTTGCAATACGTCGGAGTCTGTGTAATAGTTTCACCCATGGAAAAAGATTTGATGTTTTATTTTGCACAATTACAGCATAACAAGCATCCGAAAACCTTTGCAAAAATCTACCGACTCTCCTCAGTGCGTCTTTTTGGCGTGGTACTACGTATATTAAGAAAAAGAGAGTTGGCTGAGGATTGCCTGCAAGAGGTTTATGTGAAAATATGGAATCGCGTTGATAGCTACAACAAAGACAAAGCCAGCGTTATGACCTGGATGTCAACCATTGCCAGAAATCATGCTATCGACTATATGCGCAAACACGAACTACCCATTCAAGACAACTTTGAAATGAGTGTTATTCAAGATCAGCAGTTGCAAATTTTGGATCGGTTAGAGGCAAGTGAGTTAGATCAGCAATTACAAGAATGCTTAAAACAGTTAAAAGCACAATCAAGAGATGTGGTGTTTATGGCTTATTTTAATGGACTCACTTATCAGCAAATTGCCAAGACCATGGATGCGCCCATCAGTACGGTAAAAACTTGGGTTTTTAGAGCACTGCCTATCTTAAAAAAATGCCTAGAGGGGATTCATGCTTGACGCCACACAAGAAAAACTGGCTTATGAATACGCACTTGGCTTGCTAAGTGCTAAAGAGCAGCGCTCCATTCAACACACAACTGAGTTTAATAAACGCGTCGAGGAAATCCAACTGGAGTTAAGCGCACTACAATTCCAATCTCCGCTGGATGAAGTACGCCGTGATCAAATTTGGCAACAGATTAATCAGCAGATTTCCCAAGAAAAATCCGCCAGACAAACGCTGTTAAGCACGCTATTTTCCAGATGGATTTATGTCGTACCCTTAATGTTTGTCGTCTTTGGTAGTTTTGTACTACTAGAAAAAACTCAAGCGCCTAATATTATTAATATTATTCACACTCAAGCAGGATGGGATGTGCGCGCTGATATGCAAAAACAGCAGCTGCTCATTGCCTCTATCAACCCCATGCCTATTGGTAAAAATGAGGTGTGTAGCTTGTGGATTAAAAAAGACGGGGTAACACATTTTGTCACTACCCTGCCTAATAGTGGCAACAAAACCATTGGGCTAAATACCAATCTTATCAACACCCTAGAGAATGCAGAGGCAATCATCTCCATCGAATCCATCCATCAGCCTGCCCAGCAGCCTACGCGTATCGAATATCGCAACCAGTTATCTTAATCATCAATGCAATATAGACTTTTTTGAAACCTTTTGGATTGAGGTGCGTATCTATTGATACTGTTAACACAAACAGTGATTAATCTAACCATAAAGGATAAGCAAAGATGAAAAACACCACAATAACCTGGATACTTGCTGCACTCTCCAGCATGGCTTTTGCACAAGGAGATCAAAAAATGGCCGAGGAACTTTTTAAACAATTGGAGCAAAAAGCATTTTTCTCAGCACCACAGAACCTCTATGTTGGCGGACCACCGCATGGTCCAGTTCGAGCAGTGGTTGAAGGAAAAATTGGGCAAAATCACACCATTGTAAAATTTAATTATGGTGGCAAAAACATCACGCCAGCGCAAGTCAAGCAAGATCCTGGAAAATGGCTAAAAGCCGTCACCGTGATGCATAGAGTGCCTGGTTATGATGGTGCGCATAATGACTGGTTTTGGGCAAAGTACAAGCCCAGTGGCGAAATCTTTATCGAGAATGAGCAAATCAGAATGGGTAAAGACAAAGGCTGTATTGCTTGTCATCAGTCTGCCTCAGGCAATGATTTTACTTTCCAGCATAATAAGATTGTTAATGCTGATACCACTTTGGTCAATTAAACCAAACCAATTGGGTTTATTCCAGAACTTGTACCCCCTACCAAGTTCTGGTTTTTTGCTAAATTTAAGGAGATAAATGATGAAAATATTAAGCCTATTGTTATTAATATTTAATCTTAATGCCAACGCAGCAGTAGGCGATAAAGCACCTGATTTTGATGTATCGGAATGGATTAATGGTGACGGTATTAGTATTGAAGATCTACGCGGCCAGGTGGTGGTGATTGATTTTTTCCAACTCTGGTGTCCAAGCTGTAATACTTTTTCAATTCCCCTGATGCACGAGTGGGAGGAAAAATACGCTCAGGCCATTCAGGATAAAAAGCTAAAAATCCTATCCATCCATACGGTATTTGAAGGTCATGCTCTACAAACCCCAATGGTGTTAAAAGGTTTTCTTAAGCTTAGAGGCATTGAACATTTGGTTGGCAATGATCGACTAGCACCAGGACAAACAACCCCTGAGACTATGAAGCGCTACCAAACTCTGGGCACGCCTGAGGTGGCCATTATTGATCAACACGGGGTAATTCGTTTTCAGCGCGCTGGTTTTTTTGACGTGCCCAGCGCCGAACAATTGATTGAAGAATTATTGCAATCGAGCTAGCGCACTACCGGAATCTAGTACAGCTCTTACCTGTTCGCCAGCCTGCTCAATAGAGTCAGCCTGTTTGGTATGCCACAAAATCAAACTGGCTGAAAGCACTAGACCGTCATAGAACATACCACGCTCGCCTGAGAGTGCGGCTTTACCCAGTTGCACGGTATGCGCAGCCAGCGCTGGTAAATCATTTTCCACATTCATCCCTTCAGGGAAAGAAATGGCGCGCAATTCTTGCTCAATACCCAATGCGCTTGGCTCAATATCCACACGATCGGTCTCGGTCGTACCTGCATAAGAAATCATCAGCCCCTTTTGGCGCAATGATGGTACTACACCTCCCTCTACGCCACGAATCAATAGTGCGCTTTCCATGCCTGAGGCCTCAACCAAAGCAGCATATTTAGGTGGATAAGGCTTATGCACATAACCCAGTACCGAATGCGTCGTCTCACCACGCAGTGGAGAGATAAGCGTCTCGACGGTGTTAATCACCGTGCGTTTGATAATGCGATTTCTTAGCGGTACTAAGTCGTGCAAACCTTGGCAATAGTTGGCTTGATCAATATAACTCCAGCCCAGATCAGCATTTTCCAGTCGCGCCTTGGCTTGAGCACTCGACAAGTCAACCTCTACGCCCATGGCCTGTACCACGTGTCTATGCGTCAGGCCAAATTTAGGGCTGACACTATCCAGGCCGTGAATCACACAAGGCAGTCCTAGCTCGGCTAGCAGTGGCGGCAAAAACGATGAAATCGGAATAGAGCGATTGTAACCACTATAAGGATCACCCAAATCCACCAAGTTTTTAACCTGAACCTGTTGCTGATCGCTTTGAGCAACAATACCAGCTAGAACTCCTTTGTTTTCTTCTTCGGTTTCGCGCTTCATACGCAAAGCAATGAGAAAAATAGCAGCCTGCACGTCATCAATCTCACCACGCAAAATGGCTTGCATAGCTGCTTTTGTCTCTTCAAAGTCTAAGTTTTTACTTAGCTCTGGACCAGTGGCAATACGCTGAATAATAGAATGCATTAATGCTTGTGAATTCATCTAAACCTCAATAAAAATTTCGTTATTTTCTTGCTTGACCCCGTAGGTTTTCATAGGCTCAACATCGGCATCTGAACTTTGACCACTGGCCAAATCAAAACTATAACCATGCAACGAGCACTTCACCCGACCTGCTTGCAAACAACCCAGGGTGAGTTTAATATCTTCGTGCGGACAGCGATTCTGCGCGCAATACAACACGCCTTGGTCTAAGGCGATGAATAAATCCTTGCCATCAACCTCAATCTCGAGCATTGTGCCTTCTTTTGGCGGAGAATCCAAGACTTTAATCCACATAACAAACGCGTCTACAATTTAAAACCAGCGCCAAATGCTGTTACTGTCTAATTGCGAGCGACACTGATCAAGCTGAGCTTGATAACGTTTGGCATTTTGCTCAACACGACGCGCGGCCTTCAGCAGTTGTGGCTTGGCACGATAGCTCTTACGATTAAAACCACCATGGCCTTCGTGATAGGCTAGGTATTGGTTATAAGCATCACTCTTAGCGATGCCCGATTGCGCTCTGGATTTGTTGATATACCAGCCAACAAAATCAATCGCATCTTCAAAATCATCACGATCAGCGCCGCTATTACCACTGTCTTTTTTATACCAATCCCAAGTATTGTCGACCGCCTGAGCAAAACCATAAGCCGAAGTTGGTCTAAACCAAGGAATGACGCCTAATAATTTCTCTCTAGGCGGTTTGGCATCAGACTGAAAGCGCGATTCTTGATACATGATGGCCAATTGCACATGCGCTGGTGCGCCATATTTTTTCTCACTGGCGCGTACTGCTTTATACCAACTGACCTCTTCATCCATCAAATGACAGATGTTATTGACCGTTACCGCTGGTGTTGAAAAACAACCACTGAGTAACAAAGGTAGGGCAATAAGCAGTAAAACTTTTTTCATTAGCCTAAGAAAACCTTATACGCAATAATGATTTGAGTGAAGAACAAGATAATAAACATGGCCTTAATGGCGCCATCTGAAAGCCCTTCGCCCGCACTATTTTCTTTGGTTTTATTAGATTTAACACCCTCTAGAGCTACATTCACTGCCACCAAACCTTTTTCGGACTCCTCGGTATCAAACACCACACGCGTGTCTGCCTTTAATCTGGATTTGTTGTAGATGTTTTTTTGATGAACAAAATATTTATTACCATCATCACCGGTAATAAAACCATACCCTTTGGTGCCAAATTGCGCCACCACGCCTTTTACTTTTTTAGCCATTTTTCTCCCTCATGTGCAAACAATATGTTGCTTTTTCAATATACTCAGCCTCTAATTGCTGAAATTTCGGTTCGTTATCAATATCGTTAAAACACTGTAATTGTTGATAGACAAAACCATTACCATAGAGTCGTTCCACTTCCTGCTCATCTACTGCAAATGGTGGGCCGCTCATTAGTTGCTGCGGATAGTTCAGTGTGAGTAATAATATCCGACAAGCACTGGGTATTATAGAATATAAATGCGCCACATATTTTGCTCTTAATTCAGGTGGTAGTGCCACCAAAGCCGCTCGATCATACACGCCAGATATCTGCGCCAAATGCGCACTTTCTAGCGCAAAATAATCCCCACAATACAGAGTAATATCTTCGGCTTGATACACCACAAGCTCACCCTCACGCTGATGAGTATAAGACAGTTGGTTTTCTCTAAAGAATTCCTCGATTGCCAACGCACTCAACTCAACACCAATCACCTTCATTCCTTGATCAAGGAAAAAACGCATATCCACACTTTTGCCACATAGGGGTACAAACACCGTATCGCCTGGGCTTAATTGCAGACAGTCGGCAAATTCAACCAACCTAGTATTAACACTGTCTCGATGCCAGCCGATTTGTCCCTGATGCCAGCGTTGAATCCAATCGGTCATAGTACTCCTTTTGTTATAATATCTCGCATGAAGATTAAGCGCCCTACTCGAAAAACCATTCTGCAAATCATCCTGGTTATTTTAGTCATTTTTGCCGTGCGCATCTACCAACAACAAGAGCTAACTCAGGGCTTAGTGCCTTCCTTTAGCTCAAAGACACTTAGTGGTGATATTATTGAATCTAGAGCCGCTAGCGAACGCGCAACCTTAGTACGCTTTTGGGCGTCTTGGTGCAAGATCTGTCACATTGAAAACACCAATGTCGAGACCCTAACTCCTCGCTATCGTGTCATTAATATCGCGCTACAATCGGGCAGTGATGAAGAAATTCAAGCTTACGCACAAGAAAATGATATGACAATAAATAACATTGTTAATGATCAAAACGGTTCACTGGCCAGACTTTTTGGCGTGCAAGTAACACCCAGCAGTTTTGTGCTAGATCCACAAGGACGTATTGTCTTTCGAGAGGTGGGTTACGTCACCACCTTGGGCTATCACCTACGCCTATGGTGGGCTGGTTTATGAGTGGTGATATTGGTGACTGGTCCGAGCCTCTACAACACATCTCAGATCAGGCATATTTTCAAGACCTACTCGCCTTTTTAAATCAGCGCGCTCAGGCTGGTGCGATTATCTATCCACCTAAGGGTCAGTGGTTTCGTGCTTTTGAACTGACGCCGCTGAGCCAGACCAAGGTTGTTATTCTCGGGCAAGACCCTTATCACAATCCAGAACAAGCTCAGGGCTTGAGTTTTTCAGTGCCCGAAGGCATGACGCTGCCACCTTCACTGCGCAATATTTACCAGGAGCTTGAAACTGATTTAGGTATTGGTCCCAATACCAGTGGCGATTTAAGCCGCTGGGCAACACAGGGGGTATTGCTGCTTAATAGTGTACTTACTGTGGAGAAAAACACCCCAGGTGCCCATGCCAATAGTGGCTGGGAAGAATTTACCGATACCATCATTGATATACTCAATACACAAAAACAACACCTGGTGTTTCTACTATGGGGTGCTTATGCGCAGAAAAAAGCCCAGTGGATTGACACCTCTAAACACTTGGTACTCAAGGCAGCACATCCTTCGCCGTTTTCAGCACACAAAGGGTTTTTTGGCTGCAAACATTTTTCCCAAGCCAATAACTATCTTAAAATGCACGGTTTAGAGACAATTAATTGGTAAGGACAATGAAACTGGTAATTGATGACGCCTGCTACGCTTATAAGGAAATTTTTTCTCAATTTGGTGAGATTCATGCGTTAGCTGGACGCGATATTAATGCGGATACGGTGAAGGACGCCGACGTACTGATTGTGCGCTCGCGCACCCAAGTTAACCAAAACTTGCTAGAAGGATCAAAGGTGCGCTTTGTCGGTTCCAGTGTGGCTGGACTGGATCATGTGGATCAAGATTACTTGCAGGCGCGCGGTATTGAGTTTTTCTCTGCTCAAGGCTGCAACTCCATGGCAGTGGCTGAGTTTGTAATCAGCGCCATTGTTAATTTGGCCGATAAGCACGGTTTTGACTATCGAGAAAAAACCCTAGGCATTATTGGCGTGGGTAATGTGGGTTCACGCTTGGCAGCCAAAGCCGAGTTGATGGGTATTAAAACCCTACTCAATGATCCGCCACGACAAGATGGCGAGGATTTGCCAGATTTTGTTGACCTAAACACGGCGCTGGGTGCAGACATCATCACCTTCCACACACCACTGACCAAAACCGGCGAGCATCCTTCCTATCGACTACTCAATGCGGGAAATTTTCATCACGTCAAAGCCGATGCGATTGTCTTTAATGCAGCGCGTGGCGGAGTAATTGAGGAAAGTATCTGGGAACAAACTCCAACCCTGGAGAATGTAATTGACTGCTGGGAGAACGAACCCAACATCAACACCAAGCTACAACAAAGCGCTTATTGGGCCACACCACATATTGCCGGACATTCAATTGATGCCAAATTTATGGGTAGCTTTATGGTGTATGAAGCCTTGTGTGCATTCTTGGGCGAAGCCACCGATGAACAAGTGGTTAATCTGATTAATCCAGGTGTGCTCACCGTTAAGCAAAGCAATTTAAAAGATACGCTAAATGCGATTTATGACTTTGAAAAAGACACAGACGCCATTAGTGATTTAGACAATTTCGAGTATTATCGCCGTCATTACCCGGCGCGTTATGAGTGGCACCACTATCAGAGTCTAACCCCTTTGCCAATTGCTTAACCTTTAAAACAAGGCTGCTTGGAGTACTTGTCTAGCTCAACTTCTTTGTCTTTAAATAATTCAGTATTGCTGGTGTGATGAATTGAGACAAAATTCGGATTTTTCTTGGTCATTTCATTGAGTTTTTCACTCTTTTGCGTTCGTGACATACTATGCCATTGTGGTAATAAGCGTGCATTATTAACCGACTTGCCATAGATTCTATCAACTTTTGGGTCGATTTCTACCAATTGCTCTCGCACTTGAATGCGTGGCGCCCAGGTAGTATCAATATCCATCTCCGTCCATATTTCATCTACACTTTGATAATCAAAACCTTTAAGACCTAATGCACACGCTAATAAGCAAATAATCTCCCAGTCAGGCTTGGATTCACCCGCTGGTGGAATAAAGGCATTTTGCTGAAGATAGCGACGGTCTGAATTTTTTTGATGACCCGATTTTTCTGACCAAGAGCAAGCTGGCAGTACAATATCCGCCTGTTGCGTAGTCAGTGTCTTAGTGAAATCTGAGACAATCAAGGTATCAATTTTTCGATAATTGATCATGCTATGCGCCGGGTTTGTCGCCATCACCCACAATAGTTTAATCTGATCAGTGGAGAAAAATTCAGTCGCTGTTAAGTCCTGGGTGCGAATACCCACTTCGCGCCCACCCATGGCATTGCACTGACCTGTGAGTGACAGTACACCACAACCGGGCTTGTTAATATTGCCAGTTTTAATATGCGCATTAATCAGTGCATTGACCTTATTGGTGGCATCACTAGATTGGGTGATGCCTTGCGAGTAGATGCTTAAGGTTTTTTTATTGGCAAACCAATCCTGTTGATGCAACTGTTGAATAATGGCCAGATCATTGCCGGATTCAACTTGGATAAATAAATCGGATTGTTTGGCCGTGGTGGTTTCGTACACATCAACACAGACCACAAAAGCCTTGGACTTACGCACATGGTTAAACACAATTGGATGACAATCTGCGGTATTACTACCGATAATAAAAATGGTTTCAGCCAGATAAATATCCTCATAAGAAACCGGCACAATGTCTGCACCATAGGCGCGTTTATTGGCTTCAACCGTGGAATACATACACAGCCTAGAGTTGCTTTCTAGGTTTTTAATGCCAAAGGCATTGGCGAACTTTTTCGCCACATATAAGTCTTCCATTAGCATCTGTCCAGACAAGTACAGTGCGATTGCTTCCTTAGGGGTTGATCGGAATTTGTCCGCCATGGCTTTAATGGTTTTCTCCCAGTTACCTAAAGACGGGGTTAATAGGCGACTCTCATCAGTGCCAATGGTGTCTAATAAAGTTTGACCCTTGATGCACAACATACCTTGATTGACCTTGGAATCTTTATCGCCTGTTAGATGTAATGCCGAGCCACTGCGTGAGATCTCAATGCCGCAACCTACGCCACAATAAGGACAAGTTGTTTTAATATTCATAAGCCTATTGAATAACCAATAATAAAAGCAGAATTAAATTAAGCGCAAAAGACAGCAGTAGATAATATTTAAGTGGTCGCTGCTTGGGTTTGGTGGTTGCATAATTTAACTGGGTAAACGCTGGATTTGGATTTTGCAAATCATACAAGAATTCACTAAGCGACTCATAGCGCCGTTCAGGATCTAGATGGCAAGCTTTATGGATAGCACCATCAATCCAAACCGGTAAATCCGGCTGATAATTCAGCAACGAACAATACTCAATCTTATCAAGTTTTGCACTACTTAAATCTTTGTTGAGTTTTTCTGAATAAGGCAGCTGACCACTAAGCATCTCATAGACAACCACGCCCAAGCTAAATTGATCAGAACGTCGCGACACTTGCTGATTGAGAATCACCTCAGGTGCAGTATAGCCCACACTACCCAAATTAGCACTGTTCTCAATCGGATTGTTTAACTCCCTAATACCAGCCACACTCACCGAACCAAAATCAACAATTTTCACCTGACCGATGTTATCAATCATAATATTCTCAGGCTTTAAATCACCATGGATCATCTCTTGGCGATGGAAACCTCTAATGCCTTGGATGGTTTGTTTAATGATAGAGACCACTACTTCCATCTCGGGATTTGGATGCTCACCTATCCACTCCTTTAGGGTCTGTCCCTTGACATACTCCAAGGCATAAGCCAAAAACTTCTGCTCATGAGCATTTGAGACAACCTTAACCACATGTGGATTTTGCACTCGCTTTCCTACCCACTTTTCATAACTAAAGTGCTGCAAATAAAGCGGGTCATCCTCAAAATTAACCGATGGGGTTTTAAGTGCTACTTGCTGAGAAGAATCTAGATCTCGGGCTAAATACAATTGCATCTTAGCACTGGATTGAATCAGCGATTCGATCTCAAAGCCGTTGATCTTCATGCCTTTTTGCAAATCTGGTGGAATCACCTTTTCAGACAACTCATCAAAAGCCTCGGAGAGATTTTTCTCCGGCAGTTGCCGAACTGACAACCAGGCTGCTGAAATATTATCTTGACTGCCGCTATCCAGCGCCCTGTCAACTACCTCCTTAATGTTGATTCCTCGGTTTAATAAAATTTCAATCAGATTGTCATCCAAGTAATCATGCACACCATCGGTGGTCAGTAAAAATTGATCACCCTCCTCTAGGACGAAAGTTTTATAGTCAACGTTAATATCCAAATCGAATCCCATAGCGCGAGATAGGTAAGTTTTTTCCTGATTAACGCTAAGCACATGGTCATTGGTTAGTTGTGTTAATACGCCACCTCTTAACCGATAAATGCGAGAGTCACCCACATGAAACACATGGGCAACATTTGACTTAATAATCAGAATACTCAAGGTGGACAACATGGAGGAGGTCTCACCCTGGCGCACAGATTGAGAGTACATCCAACTATTTAATGCCGAAATCACCTTGGTGGCAGAATGCTCTACACTCCAAGATTCAGGTGTTGTGTAGTAATCACTCACAAAACCATTCACTGCACAATTACTCGCTTCTCTGGCCCGCTCACTGGCACTAACCCCATCGGCAATTGCCAGGGTAGCGCCTTTATATTCTAGTGCAGCGCCCACATCAGGAACATAATAGGCGCAAGCATCTTGATTCTCAGGCTTAACCCCAGCAACGGACGTGAAATCGATTTCTACCTTAAGTGTTTTCATCTTAGTTTAGTTTAATCACTTGCACAGTGCCATCTTCCAAGACTTCAGTCATTTCGCCTTTTGGCTCCTCTAAGAAGAAATAGATGCCAGCAAACACCAGGGTAGACACAATGCCAATTAACATAAAGAACTCGTCATAATCAACCAGCGAATTCGCCGTTAAGAACATCACCGCACCCACATTACCAAAAGCGCCAGCCATACCAGCAATCTGACCCGTTAGACGTCTTTGAATCAGTGGCACCATGGCAAATACCGCGCCCGATCCTGCTTTAGAAAAGATACCAGCAACAATGGTGATGGCTACCACCAAATAAACCGACCAACTCTTATCCACAAAGCCCAGTACGATAAAACTCAGTGAGATGCCTAGGAAAACAATCAATAAGGTTAGGCGTCTGCCAATCTTATCACTAATCCAGCCACCGGCAGGCCTGGCCACCAGATTGATAAACGGATAGATACCCGCCAATAGTGCTGCTGTCACTTTAGAGATACCAAACCAGTCCACATAGAACATGGCCAACATCGACACCACCGCTAATTCAGTACCAAAGGTAACCAAGTATGCCCAATCTAAAATGGCAACTTGTTTAAACTTGTAACGCTGTTGCTTGGGTACAGGGCTGCTAATAAAAGCTTTGTTCACATCCCAAATCTTATAAACCTGCAGAACGTAGATCACCACCAAAGACACATAAACCAAATAGCTCAATTGCTCACCAATCAGACCCATATTGGTTGGTGATAACTTCCAAGTCAGTAGTGCTAGCGCCAAATACAGTGGAATATTCATCAAGATGTAAAGCACCAGGTCTGATTTACTGGTGACCTCCATGGCGCCTGATTTTTTCGGCTTAAAGTAGGTTGATCCCTTCGGTGTATTCGAGACATTAAAGTAATAGAATGCGCCATAGATAATCGCTGCCACACTGGCAAGGGTAATCGCCACTCTCCAGCCCTCTGCATCGCCATATGCTACTGCAATAAACGGCAGTGTCATGGCCGCACCTGCTGAACCGAAGTTGCCCCAGCCACCATAGATGCCTTGCGCGGTACCGGTCTGCTTAGCAGGAAACCATTCAGAAATCATGCGGATTCCCACCACAAATCCAGCACCAATAAAGCCAGATAGCAGTCTTAGTAGCGCTAACTGCTCATAGCTTTGCATCCAAGCAAAGGCAATTGAAATCAGACCACCTAGCACCAAGATGGCTGAAAATAGGATTTTTGGCCCGTATTTGTCGACCAACATACCCACCACAATCCTGGCTGGAATGGTGAGTGCCACGTTTAGAATTAGTAAGACTTTAGCCTGCTGATCACTCAGTGCTAACGCCTCTTTAATAAATGGCATCATTGGACCCAGGCCCAACCACACCACAAAAGTCATAAAAAATGCAAACCACGTTAAATGCAGAATGCGATATTTCCCTGAAAAGGAAAGAATGTTTAAGCGTTCTTCCATTGTTGATATTTCTCCTATCTGTCGTTAAGCAGAGCGTTTTTCAGATCGATGATCCGTACTCTCCCAAGGGTTTTTAACCGTCTTAGGCAGGCGCTCTGCATAGTATTTAATGTTCTCTGGCGTCTCTAGTTTTGACTGGATATAGTCAAGGCCAACGCGTTCTTCAAAGTGCATTACCCTCTCTAGGTAGTTCGCTTCTTCGCGATATAGCTGCACAAAGGCTTTCAAATACTCGACAACTTCGTCTTGTGTTTCAAAGAATCGGTCTTTCAAACACGCTTTAGTACGGATACCACAGGCACCCGCCACATGGATTTCATAACCCTTTTCGGTACAAATCACACCAAAATCTTTCACCGTGGCTTCAGCGCAATTACGCGGACAACCACTCACACCCATCTTGAATTTATGTGGCATAAAGTGTGACCACACAGCGTCTTCCATCTTAACTGACAAACCCATGGAATCCTGGGTGCCCATTAGGCAGTGCCCTGATCCCACGCAAGACTTACAAGTTCTGGTTGCCTTACCGTAAGCGTAGCCAGATTCCATGCCCGCCTCGGCGATCTCATCCCACATGTCATTAAGCTTATCTTTTGGCACGCCTAATAAATCAATGCGCTGTCCACCGGTTACTTTTACCGTAGGCACCTCGTACTTAACCGCGATATCAGCCAGGGCTTTCAGCTCAGCTGGCGTGGTTAACCCACCTTGCATCTGTGGCACAATCGAATAAGTACCATCATTTTGCAAGTTTGCATGCATCACCTCGTTATGCGGTCTTTCTTGATTATTGTGCTGATAATCCTCATTAAACTGTGACGATAGATAATAGTTAATAGCATTACCACAGCCATCACATCGCCCTTCAAACCCTAAGGCTGATCGAACCTCGTCAACCGAATGTACCTCTTCTAACTGACGCACATAAGCCCTGACCTCATCACTAGAGTGCGTGGTACAACCACACAAAGATTCTTTGGCTTCAACCTCCATGCCTGAGACAAATGAGAACACCTGCTGCGCCACCGACGAACAACCGCCACAACCAGTGGCACAACCAGTCTCCTCTTGCATGGCTTCAAAGGTCTCACAACCTTTGGTAACCGCGGCCACGATATCACCCTTGGTCACGCCCAAACAACCACAAACCTGCTCATCGTCGGCCATTTTCTCCACGCCAGAGGCACCTTGAGTATTCTGATCAACACTGATATCACCAAATAGCAAGGTTTTTCTCATCTCGCTGATATCGATTTGATTTTTAATTAAATCAAAATAAAACAAACCATCGGTGGAGTCGCCAAATAGCACCGCGCCTACCAGTTTATTGTCACGAATAGATAAGCGCTTCCTGGAATTTAGTGCGTGATCCTTTGAGCACAATACCTCATCATCTGGGTTATCAAACTCACCCGCTGAGAATACATCCACGCCAGATATTTTTAATTTGGTAGAAATATCTGAACCACTATACATATGGTGATTCACCTCACACACTTGTTCGGCACAAACACGCGCCTGCTCAAACAATGGTGCTACCAAGCCATAACTCATGCCTCGATGTTTAATACATTCGCCCACTGAATAAATGGCTGGATCTGAACTCATCATTGTATCGGTTACTACAATACCGCGATCGGTTTGTAGGCCGCAATCCTTGGCAATACTGTCTTCTGGCACAATACCGACCGACATCACCACCATATCGGCATAGAGCATAGAGCCATCCGTAAACTCCAAGGTTTGCACCTTGTCCTGGCCTTTAATGGCTTTGGTATTGGCGCATAATTTAAAACGAATGCCTTTTTCTTCTAATACTTTTTGCAAAAGTTCGCCCGAGGTTTGGTCCAACTGTCTATCCATAATCGATTTGACATTGCTCACTACCGTCACCTCGTAACCCAACTCATTCAAACCATTGGCCGCCTCCAAACCTAAAAGACCGCCACCAATCACACAAGCTTTTTGATGCTCAGCTACTCGCGCTTGCATATATTCAACATCATAAATATCTCTAAAAGACACCACCCCTTCAAGTTCTGCACCAGGAATCGGCAGCATAAACGGTCGAGATCCTGTACAAATAACCAAACGATCGTAAGCCACAACCGATTCACTCTGATCTTGCAGATTCAAAGCCGACACTACTTTAGATTTACGATCAATTCCATTGACCTGATGTCCTGCCTTAAACACAATATTGTTTTGTGCAAAATAATGCTCATCATGGGTTTTAATCTCATCAAAGCGCTTTTCTCCAGCTAAAACTGGTGAGAGCATAATACGATTGTATGGCAATACTCTTTCTTCGCCAATAATGGTAATTTGATACATGAGCGGATCAATTTTTAACACCTCGTCCACCACTTTCATCGCACTCATACCTGAGCCAATTAACACTAACTTTTTCATACTTAACTTCCTTATTAGGGCTTTTTTCCTTAAAGCCAGAAAACAAAAAAGCCGATGTAAATCTTGCAAACAACAAGATTTACATCGGCTTCAATACCAGACTCAGTCCAACTTTAACTGACGAAAAAAAAGCGCTTATCTAAATACCCAAATTTGGTGGATTTTAGATAAACGCCTATGTTCTTTATTTATTTCCATCTTTGGAAACAAAGTAGAGTTCATTATACATACATATTTTCTAATATAAGCATTTCATAATAAAAAAATATCAGACGGCTTTGCATTACAACAGATGCTTTATAATGACTCTATATGAATAAAATCCGCGTACAGCAAGACGACTTTGATCTCTCCGATGAGGTTGCTAAGGTCAAAAACAACAATAGTGATATTGGCGCGGTGGTTTCATTTGTTGGCACTGTACGTGACCTAGACGACTCTCCAATTGAGAAAATGACGCTGGAGCATTATCCAGGTATGACCGAAAAGGCGCTAGAAGAGATTGCCCAACAAGCGCAAAATCGTTGGCCACTGGGTGATATTAGCATTATTCATCGCGTGGGAGACTTGGCCATTAACGAGCAAATTGTCCTGGTGATTACCGCCAGCAAACACCGTAAGGCAGCTTTTGAGGCTTGTGAGTTTATTATGGATTATCTTAAAACCCAAGCGCCATTTTGGAAAAAAGAGCACACAACCACAGGAAATCACTGGGTTGAGGCTAAAGATAGCGACACAGATCAAGCTAAGCGTTGGTCGTAAAATCCTCAGGTGAATTGAGATTGACAAAGAGTTGCGGATTATCAGAAAAATCCACTATTTGTGCTTGATGATCACTAAAGAACTTACCCAAGCGACGCTCACCACTGTCTAGGTATTTCTCCAATGGTTTACGCATATCAGCATGTATCAGTGCAAAGGTTGGATGCATATGTCCGTTTTCCACTGCCACACAAGACTTTGCTCCAGTTTTAAGCATTGTCTCAGCTAGTCTTTCTAGCAGGATGGGATGCAGATAAGGGCCATCACAAGGCACTACCAGTAAGTGATTTTTATCGGTTTTTTTTAACGCTGTTACAATACCTGCTAACGGCCCTTGAAAATCACTAAGTTCATCACTTAACACTTGACCAAAGGCTTGATACGCGTCAAGGTTTCTATTGGCACTCACCCATATACTGTCCACAGTATTTTTGAGTGCATCAGTAACGTGGGCAATCAGCGGTTTTTGTTTAAATACAATAAGCCCTTTGTCTTGGCCTTGCATGCGTTGGGCCCGACCACCTGCTAGAATAACCGCGTCAATGTCGCTTTTATTCATCGGTGTATAGTGCTGTTATTAATAAATGCATGCGTGTATGATACAATCAAAACGTGATTTTTTTAACGATAAACCAATTCAAACAATTCAATGGAAAACCAGCAAGTCGACTGTGGCTGTGATCAAGTTCAACAACCCTTATTATCAACCACTGAAGCTTTAAGATTTTTGACCGATGCAGCGCAGCCTATGAGTCGTTATCATAGCCTGAGCTTAGACGAAGCGCTTGGTCGTATTCTGGCTAAGGATATTTGCGCCAGTATCAATGTGCCTGGATTTGACAATTCTGCCATGGATGGTTATGCCATTCATCTAAAGGAGGATCAAATCAACACCCCAGGCGGGTTAGAATTTGAGATTACCGATCGCATCGCTGCAGGTCATAGCGGCAAAGACTTAGCCCCAGGCTGTGCAGCGCGTATTTTTACCGGCGCCCCAATTCCTAATGGCGCCAATACCGTGATTATGCAAGAAGAATGCGAACTGCTTGATAATGACAATCGTATTGAAATCTACCGCCCCATCTCCTTAGGCGAGAATATTCGACCTATGGGTAATGACATTTGCAGTGGCGAGGTGATTCTTCAAGCAGGTAGAAAACTTAAACCACAAGACATTGCCTTAGCTGCCTCGGTTGGTGTGAATGCACTCGAGGTATTCGAGCGCTTAAAAGTTGGGGTATTTTTTACCGGTGACGAGTTGGTTGAGCCCGGTAAGCCACTACAAAGTGGGCAGATTTATAATTCTAATCGCTACAGCCTGGTTGCCGCCTTAAGAGCACTGGATTGCGAGGTGGTTAATCTGGGTAATATTGAAGATACACTAAGCGCCACTACGCAAGCTTTAAACGAGTTGCAAAATCAGTGTGATTTAATCATGACCACAGGCGGCGTCTCGGTAGGCGAGGAAGACCATGTAAAGCCCGCCGTTGAACAATTGGGTGAGCTCAATCTTTGGCGTATTCGTATGAAACCTGGCAAGCCACTGGCCTTTGGCAGGGTAGGTAACACCCCTTTTATTGGCCTACCAGGCAATCCAGTATCTGCCATGGTAACGTTCTTATTGTTTGCTCGAGTATTTATTAAAAAATCCCAGGGCAATGCGCAATATCACAATGTGCCTTTTAAAGTAAAAACCGATTTTGCCTGGCACCGCCCCAAACCTCGACGCGAATTTGTGCGCGCACAACTGAGCACCGACGAAATCACCCCAATTGCCAAACAATATCCCAAACAAGGCTCGGAAGTACTTTCATCCATGGTTTGGGCTGATGGTCTGGTAGAAATCCCAGAAAAAAGCACTTTTGAAGCGGGACAGGTATTAAACTTTTATCTTTTAGATGAGATGCTATCATGAGCGATGAATTAACTCACGTAGACGCCAGTGGTCAGGCCAATATGGTGGATGTGGCTGATAAAGACACCACCGCGCGCCTAGCCAAGGCTCAGGCCAAAGTACTGATGCAGACGCAAACCCTGCAAAAAATCAAAGACAACGATTTTAAAAAAGGCGATGTGTTGGCCGTGGCTCGTATTGCCGGCATTATGGCTGCCAAACAAACCCATCACCTCATTCCAATGTGTCATAGCCTAAACCTATCCAAGGTCAGTGTGGATTTTGAATTTATCGACGAGGGCATTCAGATCACCACCCTAGCCAAACTCAATGGGCAAACTGGTGTGGAGATGGAGGCACTCACCGCGGCCAGTATCGCCGCACTGACTATTTACGACATGTGCAAAGCGGTGGATCGTTTTATGCGCATTAGCGACGTACAACTCTTAGAAAAATCCGGCGGCAAATCTGGCCATTGGAAAGTGGAAGAACATGGCTAAACTGATTGATAAATTTGGTCGTGAGATTAATTACCTGAGAATCTCCATTACCGAACACTGCAATTATCGCTGTTTTTATTGTCGCGACGACGAACACGTGCCTGATTGTAAGCGTGAGGACATTCTCAGTTATGAAGACGTACAGCGTATTGTCAGATTATTTGCCGAGATGGGGGTTAAAAAAGTGCGTCTCACCGGTGGCGAGCCGCTACTAAGACGCGGTATTGTTAAAATCGCTAATCTGATTAGCAACACCCCAGGTATTGAGGATGTGCCACTATCAACCAATGCTCATCTACTGGGAAAATTTGCCGACAAACTCCATAGTAACGGTATTAACCGCGTTAATATCTCCATTGATTCCTTACAGCCAGAACGCTTTAAAAAGATTACCCGTGGCGGTGATGTTGCTGAGGTAATTGATGGTATTGATGCGGCAATCGCCTCAGGCATGAGTCCGATAAAAATTAACATGGTGGTGATGCGTGGCATCAATGATGATGAGATTGAATCGATGATTGACTTTGCCATTGGCAGAGGCATTGATATACGCTTTATTGAAACCATGCCTATCGGCACAGCCGGTATTGAAGCCGCCGCTCAACACATGAGCGAAGCGGAAATCTTGGATCGTATTAATGCACATCTGCACAACAACATTACTCCGCTGAGCTCAAAGAAAACCGACGGTCCAGCCAGTAATTATAAGATTGACAACACCGACTCAAGTGTCGGTGTGATTAGTGCAGTGTCTAATCATTTTTGTCAGACGTGCAATCGCGTTCGACTCACCGCCAAAGGCGAGTTGATTCTATGTCTGGGTCAAGAGGATGCCATCTCTCTTAAGGATTTGGTGCGCTCTGAGCTTAGTGATGATGAAATCAAGGCGCGTATTATGCAGGCCATTAACCAAAAGCCTAAGGCGCATGAATTCAACTCATCGATTGATAACATTAGCAATCGACAAATGGCGGAGATTGGCGGATGAATATTTTATATTTTGCCTCACTTAAAGAAGCACTGAATTGCGCCAGTGAAGACATTGATCTTCCTCAGGATAGTTCAGTACAACAGCTACGTTCACTACTGGTAGAAAAACACGGTGCTAAGCACTTTCCTGATAATATTTTATGTGCAGTTAACCAGGCCATTGCCACTGACGAACTCATTATACGAGAAGGTGATGAGATTGCTTTTTATCCGCCGGTGACCGGTGGTTAGTAAAAATAAAAAAACCTCTCAAATGAGAGGTTTTTTTATAACTAGAGTGGCTTAAATCTTAACCCGTACTCCAACCTCTAGGGCGTTTCATACCCGAGGCCTTACAGGCTTGTTTAACATAGCCATAAGGAAACATAGTAAATAACTTAGCCTTGGCACCCTTCTTGTCTAAACCGAAGTCAAGGGTCATGTGTTTGGTGGTATGGCGTACATCGGGTGCTACGCCATTTTCATCGTAATACTCACGCATGAAATCAAACACTTTCCAATAGTCATCATCAAGCTCTAAGTCTTCGGCCTCTGCCAACGCAGTAGCCACATCATGATCCCAGTCCTCGGGGTGTACCAAGTAACCCTCTGGATCCAGTTCTATTTCTTTGTCGTTAATTTTCATCCAACAATCACTCCAAATCGAATTGCGCCTTTAGTGCGACACAACAAATCAACAGTAGTTAGCAAAGTTTGCATCTGAACCTTCTTTGCCATCTGCATAACCAGCCTCATAAGCTTCGGTTATTCTTTGCTCTTCTATTTCAGGGTTTTGAAGATAACCAGCCACCCATCCCTGGATGTAGTTATCATCAACGCCCATTTCCTCCATTTTCTTAATATTTTCGTAATAAGACATTGATATAACTCAATTTTTAGTTATTTCTAACACGTTTTCTTCTAACGATTTGATACGGACGCATCAAGTACGTTAGTGGTACTGACCAAACGTGTACCAAACGTGTAAATGGAAATACCAAGAATAAGGTCATGCCAAAAATCATATGGCGCTTATAGCTATTAGCCACATCCACATAGCCTTCACCACCTGCAGCGGTTAACAGCGTAGGATCTACACTTAGCGTTGCGATCGATTTCACATATTCTGCCAATTGCAACATGGTTTGTACATTACCATCAGCGGCGTGATGTAGAGAACCTGGAATGGTTGCCAAGCCCAGTGCAGCGGTTAACAAAATCCAAAAGATAACAAAGTTATCTCTAAAGCGACTGACCGCTTTCACGCGCTCATTAGTCATACGACGCATAAATAGCATCAATGCACCAATCAAGGCCATACCACCAAATACCGCACCCGCATAAGCAGCGATGTATTGGTGTTGCACATCAGTTGCCACCATTTGCCACCAACTGTGTGGCAACAACATACCAGCTGCATGTCCAAAGAAGATACCGATAATACCTATGTGGAACAGGTTCGACGCTAAGCGCATATTGCTATTGCCCAGTAATTGCGATGAATCTGCCTTCCAAGTATATTGTTCACGATCAAATCGAATCCAACTACCCAGAATAAAAACAACGCCTGCTATGTATGGATATACTCCGAATAAAAAGTTTTCTAAACTCATAGTTTTCTCCTTATGCTGCTTCAGCTAGATAGCTGCGCTTTTCAACAATTTTCATCAATTTAGCGTATGGACTGTCAGCGTCCTCTAAATTGTCCGCAATGACCTTAATGATCTTCTTAGCATCACCCAAGAACACTCGAGAAGACATGTCGTCTAGGGTGGATACATATTCTAAGATCAAAGGCAAGAAGTCAGGAATCTCTCCATCTTTAGCCTCTAAACCTTCGCCCTTAAAATGCTCAGAAAGGTCAATCAGTGCTGGACCTCTGCCCTTATCATCACCAAAGATATGGTGTGTTAAGTGCAGATCATGTTCTGGCACCATGTCAAACGTCTCCACATAAGTTTGTTGCATGCCAGTTGGCGTATGGACTCGCATCCAAGCAATAAACTCAATAATGGTCTGTTTTTCACTCTCATCAATCGAATCCGATTGATTGACATACTCAATGACTGCATCTAGATTGTTCATCAACTCATCGTTGGGATAATCTAGTAGTCTGGATAACACGTTAAATACTTGCATTATTTTTTCTCCTTAACCTTTCTTTTGCGGCATCATTTCAACCGGAATTACCGCCTTCTTACGTGGCGCTGGGAATAGACTAAAGCCTTTTCCGCCTTCCGAACCATGCGAACTGGTGTTACCACCTGAGAAGCCATTTTGACCTTGGAAGCCATATGGGTCTTCAAGACGCATTTCCTCATGCGAGGTTGGAATCACGAAGCGATCCTCATAATTGGCCAAACCTAGGTAACGATACATTTCCTCAGCTTGCTCAACACTTAGACCCGCATCAGCTAATACATCAGCACCATCGGTACCTTCAACCGCCTTGAAGCGCTGATGGGCACGCATGGCCAGTAGCTTAGAGATTGAACTGATGATTGGCTTTTCATCACCTGCAGTAAACATATTTGCCAAGTATTGCGCTGGGAATCTAACCGCATCAGCCGTTGGAATTACGCCGTTTGAGGTTGGTACCGCGCCCTTGTCAATTTGGCTTTGAACCGGAGACAATGGTGGTACATACCACATCATTGGCAGGGTTCTATACTCTGGGTGAATTGGGAAGGCAATCTTCCAATCCTTAACCATCTTGTACACTGGTGAGTTCTGCGCAGCATCAATCCATGATTGTGGCACGCCATCTTCAAGCGCTTGAGCAATTACCGCTGGATCATTTGGATCTAGGAAAGTGTCTAGATGCTCCTGATATAGATTTTGCTCATTAGCCGTAGACGCCGTATCAGCAATCTTATCGGCATCATAAAGCATTACACCTACATAACGGATACGACCTACACAAGACTCAGCACAGGCCATTGGCAAGCCCGATTCAATACGTGGGTAACAACCGATACATTTCTCAGATTTGCCTGACTCCCAGTTGTAGTAAACCTTCTTGTATGGACAGCCGGTTACACACATTCTCCAACCACGACATTTGTCTTGGTCAACCAGAACGATACCGTCTTCTTCACGCTTATAAATCGCACCCGATGGGCATGAAGCCGCACAAGCTGGATTTAGACAGTGATTACATAATCTTGGTAAGTACATGTGGAAAGTGTTCTCAAACTCCTTGTACATCTCTTTCTCGATGTTTTTGAAGTTGGTATCTTTCGAGCGTTTTTCAAACTCACCCGCTAGATCATCTTCCCAGTTCGGACCCCATTCAATCTTCTCCATGTCTTTACCAGTAATCTGTGACACTGGACGCGCTGTTGGCGTAGCCTCAGATAGTGGTGAAGATTGTAGCTTATGATATTTATAATCAAATGGCTCGTAATAATCGTCAATCTCTGGCATATCTGGATTGGCAAATAGGTTCATCAGCTTGCTGGTACGACCGCCCGCTTTTAGCTCTAGGTTGTTGTTAACAACCTTCCAGCCGCCTTTCCATTTTTCTTGGTCTTCCCAGTTCTTAGGAAAACCAATACCAGGCTTAGATTCAACGTTATTAAACCAAGCGTATTCAACACCTTTACGGTTGGTCCAAATGTTTTTACAAGTTACTGAACAAGTGTGACAACCAATACACTTATCTAGATTCAGTACCATTGAAATTTGTGCTCTTATTTTCATCTTTAGTCTCCTATCTAGATTAGTTATTGATACCTGGAGGATTCTTCTGTGCCTCCCGCTCAGGTGTGAGTGGTCTTTCTAACCAGTCCACATCTTGATCTTCAATCTTATGTACGATTACATACTCATCACGGTTAGAACCTACCGTACCGTAGTAGTTAAAGGCATACGAGAGTTGTGCATAACCACCAATCATATGTGTTGGCTTTGGTACCGTACGCGTTACCGCGTTGAGAATACCACCACGCTTACCGGTTGATGGTGAGCCACATACATTGACATTCTTCTCTTGAGCGTGATACATAATCGCCATGCCATCTGGTACTCTTTGTGAAACCACCACACGTGCTGTGGTTGCACCGTTAGCGTTTACTGCTTCAACCCAATCGTTATCTTCCAAACCGATGGACTTCGCATCCGCCTCAGATACCCAGAAGTATGGACCACCGCGGAACAAGGTCAACATTCTTAAGTTGTCCTGATAGGTTGAGTGAATACCCCACTTCGAGTGTGGTGTAATCCAGTTCAGCACTAAGTGCGGCTTCTTCTTCACTGCAGCTGGTACGCTGTCATGTGCCTTAAGGTCAACCGCTGGCTTATAGGTACAGAAACCTTCACCAAAATCTAGCATCCATTCGTGATCCTGATAGAACTGGGCACGACCCGTGAGTGTTCTTAGTGGAATGTGCTCATGCAAGTTGGTGTAACAAGCGTTATAACTCACCTTCTCAGATTCAATACCTGACCAAGTTGGCGCGGTAATAATCTTACGCGGTTGAGAAACGATATCACGATAAGTAATCTTATCTTCATGACGGCCTTCGTATAAGTGCGAGTGATCAACACCGGTCTTCTTCGACTGTGCTGTCCATGACTTATGCGCCACCTCACCGTTGGTCTCAGGTGCCATGCGCATTACTGCGTCACACACATGAATATCCTCGGCCAGTGATGGCATGCCCTTAGAGATACCTTCTTCTTTAATGGTACCGTTAAGCTCTTTCAGCTCATCAATTTCTTGATCGGTATTCCAGTCTACACCCTTAATGGTATTACCCAACTTATTCATTAGTGGACCTAGAGCAATATACTTGTTATAAGTATTTGGATAGTCTCTTTCTACCACTTTGAAAATTGGTGCTGTCTTACCTGGAATTAGGTCGCATTCACCCTTCTTCCAATCTTTAACCTCACCCAGAGGTTGAGCCAGCGCCATTGGTGTATCGTGTTGCATTGGCAAGGCTACCACATCTTTTTGTGTACCTAGATGCTTCTCAGAAAGCTCCGAGAACTTCTTGGCAATGGTCTTAAAGATCTGCCAGTCTGAACGCGCTTCCCAAGCCGGATCTACCGCTTTACCCAATGGGTGAATAAATGGATGCATATCCGTGGTGTTAATATCAGCCTTCTCATACCAAGTTGCTGTTGGTAGAACGATATCTGAATAAGCACCGGTTGAGTTGAGACGGAAGTTAATATCTACCATCAGGTCTAACTTACCTATTGGCGCTTTCTCATGCCACTTAATCTCTTTACAAGCCTCACCTTCAGGGCCTTCGGTAAGTACACCGTTTTGTGCACCTAGTAAGTGCTTCAAGAAGTATTCATGACCCTTAGACGAACAACCAATTAGGTTAGAGCGCCATACAAATAGGTTACGCGGATGATTTTCTTCGGCGTCGATATCTTCATAAGCAAAGTTAATATCGCCACTCTTAAGCTTGTCAGCCAAATAACTTGATACACCCGCTTCATCAGTTGCACCAGCCGCTTCAGCTTCTTTTACAATCTCTAATGGGTTCTTATCAAAGTGTGGCATTGATGGTGTCCAACCCATACGCTGCGCTGCAACGTTATAGTCGGCCAATTGATTACCACGGTATTTAGCTTTAGCGGTTGAAGCCAATAAATCATCTGCCTCTACACGCTCATAACGCCACTGATCGGTATGGAAGTACCAGTAGGTAGTTGAAGCGGTATGTCTTGGTGGACGATGCCAGTCAAGACCAAAGGCAATTGGCGCCCAACCTGCTTGTGGACGTAGCTTTTCTTGGCCCACGTAGTGTGCCCAACCACCGCCAGACTGGCCCACACAACCACAAATGTGTAGCAGGTTCATAATGCCGCGATAGTTCATATCATTGTGATACCAGTGGTTAATCGCCGCACCGAGGATAACCATAGATTTACCACGAGTCTTCGAAGCGTTATCTGCAAATTCACGACCGGTAGTCTCTAAATCCGCCGCTGGAACGCCCGTTACCTTCGCTGCCCAAGCTGGTGTATAAGGTACTGACTCATCATCATAAGAAGTTGCTAGGTTATCACCTAAGCCACGATCAATACCGTATTGTGCGATTTGCAGATCACAAACCGAAGTAACCATCACTTCTTCGCCTGAGGCTAACTTCAACTTACGCGCTGGAATCTTGCGTACTAATGAATCGCCCTCATCTGGATTAAAGTGTGGGAAAGTGACATCAACCACAGCATCCGAGTTGTCAATACAGCTTAGTTCTGCTTCAATCTCTTTGCCGTTGGCTTGTTCTAAGATATTCCATTTGCCATCTTCACCCCAGCGGAAACCCACCGAGCCGTTTGGCGCTACAAAAGACTTGCTCTTTGAATCATAAACAATGGTCTTCCACTCAGGATTGTTATCTTCACCTAAGTTTTTATCAAAATCTGAGGCACGCAAGAAACGACCGGTAACCGTCTTACCATCGCGCTCTTCTAAGATAACTTGCATTGGGAAATCAGTAAAGCTACGCGCATATTCTGCAAAGTATGGATCTTGCTTGTCTACGTGGAACTCTTTCAGAGCCACATGACCCATGGCCATAAATGCTGCTGCGTCTGTACCTTGTTTAACTGGCATCCACAAGTCTGCAAACTTCACATATTCTGCGTAGTCTGGTGCCATTGATACCACCTTGGTACCGTTATAACGTGATTCAACCGCAAAGTGCGCATCTGGGGTACGTGTCATTGGCAGGTTAGCGCCGCAAACAATAATATATTTAGAGTTATACCAATCGGCAGATTCTGGTACGTCAGTTTGTTCACCCCAAACCTGTGGAGAAGCAGGTGGAAGATCACAATACCAGTCGTAGAATGAACCTACGCCAGCACCGATCATTGATAAATATCTTGAACCAGCCGCGTATGAAATCATACTCATCGCTGGAATTGGAGAGAAGCCGTAGATACGATCAGGTCCCCATTTTTTAATGGTGTAAACGTTAGCAGCAGCGGTCATTTCAACCACTTCATCCCAAGTTGAACGGACAAAACCACCTAGACCACGCACGCCAACATAAGCGTCACGCTTGGACTTATCGACTTGGATTGCTTCCCAAGACTCAACTGGGTCTTTACCGCTGTTACGCTCTTCGCGATATAGGTCTAATAGACGGCCACGAACCAATGGGTATTTAATACGGTGTGGAGAATATAAGTACCAAGAGAATGAAGCACCACGCTGACAACCACGGGGTTCGTGATTGGGTAGATCCTCGCGCGTTCTCGGATAGTCGGTCTGTTGCATCTCATAAGAGACCAAGCCATTTTTAACAAAAATCTGCCATGAGCAACCGCCCGTACAGTTAACACCGTGCGTTGAACGCACTACCTTATCATGGCGCCAGCGATTACGGTAGGTGTCTTCCCAGCCGCGATCCTCTTCAGTGACGATACCATGTCCTTTTGCATAGGTCGACTTAATACGATTAAAGTACTTCAGTCTGTCTAAAAAATGACTCATATTTTTCTCCTGTTTTATTTCTGTCTTTTTCTTAATTAAAAAAGTTCTGCTAACCAAAGGCTTTTTTTGCCTTTACTAAAAATAACTACTTTGAATTATCTTTAGTAAAGGGTGGAGCGGAAAAACTTTCCCGCTCCGGGGGAGATCAAAGGTTATGGATTGTGGAACTCGGCGTTCTTACGTAAGTAGAACCACCAGTTAATCACCATACATACCGCATAGAAAACCGCAAAACCATATAGGGCGTTCTCAGGGGTTGTTGCTTTAATCTGCTCACCAAACACTTTAGGAATGATGAAAGCACCATAAGCAGCTACCGCTGAAGTCCAACCCAATACTGGACCTGCTTGTTCTTTGTTAAATACCTGTGAAATCGTTCTAAAGGTAGAACCATTACCAATACCTGTCATCGCAAATAGCAATACAAATAGTGATAGGAACGGCCAGAAGTAATCTTCAGGGGTTGCTGAAGCATAAGCCTGCTTCATGAAGTAAGCCACACCCAGTGCTGAAGCTACCATTACCGCTGAGATGATTTGTGTCACCTTAGCACCACCGATCTTGTCAGAAATCATGCCGCCAATTGGACGAATCAACGCACCTACGAACGCACCCATCCAAGCATAAGTCAGTGCTGACGGCGCATTTGGATTAATGGTTGAGTGAGTCATTACCCCATCTACCATTAGGTGTTGGAAACCAAAGATTACTTTAATGGATAGCGCTAGCGTTGCTGCGTAACCAATAAACGAACCAAAAGTCATGGTGTAGATAATGGTCATTGCCCAAGTGTGCTTATTACCAAAGATCTTGTATTGACGGTTAATACCTTCTTTATAGTCCTTACCCAGTGGTAGTAACTTAAGTAGTAGTACGGTCAAGGCAATAATGATTGGCAGTGCAATCCACTTACTTAACATTAGGCCAGAACCTGAAGCCACCTCGGGTAGCATCAACCATAGACCAAAGGCTGCTGTTGAAAGACCTAGGATTAACATTACGATGATCTTGATGAATGCGCCCATGGTTGAACCAATATTAGGCGATACATGCTCTTCAGTAATGTTGTTCATACCGATCCAAGAAGCAATTGATAGTGGGATTAAGAAGATTACCCAGATATAACCCGCGTTTTGCAGATAAGTATCAGTACCGGCAGGAATCTTACCAACTAATGTACCCGAGGCAATTTGCAGCTCAGTTGGGTTACCAACTACCGCCATGGTCATTACCAAAGGAATCACGATCTGCATGGTAGTTACACCAAAATTACCCAGACCTGCATTCATACCCAGTGAATAACCCTGGATCTTCTTCGGGAAGAAGAATGAGATGTTTGACATTGAAGAGGCAAAGTTACCACCACCAAAACCTGATAGTAGTGCTAGCAATTGGAAGTGCCAGAATGGCGTATCCGGTCTAGACAATGCAATACCCAGTCCCAGTGCTGGCAAGATCAATAATGATGTTGTCAGCCAAATGGTATTTCTACCACCTGCTAGGCGAATAAAGAAGGTCGATGGAATTCTAAGTGTCGCACCTGAAAGACCCGCAATCGCAGCCAAGGTGAACAATTGAGATTTATCAAAGCCACCATAGCCCGTGTTTAGCATTTGTACGGTAATAATACCCCACATCAACCATACTGCGAATCCCGACAATAAGCTTGGGATGGATATCCACAAGTTACGGTTGGCGATTGCCTTACCTTTGCTGTCCCACTCGGCTTCATCATCCGGGTTCCAGCTTTTTATATCTTGAGCCATTACGACCTCCTTTTATTAAA
>CAZLDG010000015.1:0-10283 GCA_964558405.1 uncultured Candidatus Thioglobus sp.
CCGTTTCTCGCCCCACTTTCTTAAGGGTTTTAACCCCTTTAGCTTAGATCTAGAATATAAACATAAGCCAACACTTCTTTGTTGTCTTCTGTTTTGATTGTGGTCTGAACTCTTTGATAATCATCACCTTCAAACTCATCAAGCATTGGCCAATAATCCGACAAGCCACTGGAAGAAAGAACATAGCCTCTAACTTCTTTACCCTCACTGGAGAGCACAATACCTGGACAATTTAATTGGGCACCCCAGCCCTTGTCCAATAACTTACCAACAATGCTAGCCTTATTCCAAGACCCGGGTAGGTTTTCTAACAGATGATGATTTTCCTTGCCTGGAGCAAGCGTACCGTAAACAAACAATCTTTGCATATTGACCCGCCTCCCTAAGGGTTTTTCTTGGTGAGTTATAGATTAACATATAAGAACTAGATTTATTATTGGCTTGTATTTTTCGATGGATTTAATATTTGAGATTATCGGTTGGTTGGGTGTTATCTTACTACTAATAGCTTACGGGGCAATTTCTCAGGGTCGATTAAGCAATCAAAACCTATCATTTCATCTGCTTAATCTGTTTGGTGCGCTTGGTATTATTATCAATGCCATGCATCATAGTGCTTATGCGCCAGCCGGGCTTAATATTGTTTGGGCAGCGGTTGCCGCCTGGGGTGTTTACCAAATCACGCTGGGTAAAAAATAAAACCAACTCGTGTATCAACAGATGCTACTTAGTATCCAAGCAGGACAGATTTTTTAAGATTCATAGCGATGCAAACTGGGCAGTCTTCACCCACGTGTTTTTTAAGTTTTTTAGAGGCCTTAGCAATCAAACTTTCAATACCTTTGCGTTTTACATGTGAACCAAATGAAGCCTTGTGATTTTTCACTAAACTTACCCCTGAAAACACCACATCATAAATCCGCCAATCGCCATTTAGGATCATTTTCAAATCCACTATAAAAGGGTCTGAATTGCCATTAATATGAATATTTAATTTAACAATGGCCTTGTTGTCCTTGCGCCTAACTTGAGGATTGGTCGAAATTTTAATACTATCCAAGTCATCATAAGCCGCCAAGATGGCCGCATAATTATCTACCAGTGACACCGCCACATAGGTTCTTAAAATCAGTTTTTGTTTGGCGCTTAAGTCGTTCCAATGTTTTTTAAGAGATTGTTTAGTACTTTCATTGATGTCCAAATCAGGCAATAGTTGACTCGCAATGAGCGCCTCCACATCTTCAACCGAACTTTTACCTTGTGCTTTAGATTCTTTAAGCGCCAATAAAGCATCAGTCATAATATGTACCGCTGCTACCTCCGGTGGTGGCGCAGACCATGCACCATGAGGTAAAAATAAAGAAAAAATAAGCAGAAAAAATGTACTGATTTTTTTAAACATTAGAGCTAATGATAGGTAAATTTTCAACCAATCATACCTAAGATTTAAGTGCCACTCTTATTAAAGATTCGATCTAAATCCTGCTGATTAAAAAACACATGGGTGTTGCAGATTTCGTTGTGAATGGCAATCTCGCCGTTTTCATCTAATAAATCCCTGGCCTGCTGTTCACCCAAATTGGCAATGACTTGTTCAAGTCGCGCTTTGTCTTGTGGACATTCATAAGCAATAGACTCTTCATCAAATAGCTCGACTACTTCCTGATGAAACAACCGATGTAGTATCGATTCACTATCTAGTGTTAACAGCTCTTCATCGGTTGTGGTTTGCGCCAAGGTGTTAACACGTGACCAATCCTCAGGATGGTGGTGCTCGCTCTGTGGCATTTTTTGCAGCAGTATGGCACCAAGTTTTTCCTTAGAGCTAGCCACCCAAATCTTGGATTCCAACTGCTCGGAAGAAGCAAAGTAATCCTCAAAGGTTTGAATAAGCCCTTTGGGGTTTCTAGGCACAATCGATTGAAAGCTATTGTCAGTTTGGCTGTTGTACAAGGTAGCAACAATCAGTGATTTTCCAAAAATCTCATCAATGCCCGCCTGCTCATCAACCGCCGACTGTGTACGTACCATGCCGCGTATTTTTAAATCATGTGTGATCTCAACCAGCATCAGATTAATCGCGCCATCGCCTTGAATCTGCAAGGTCAGCTTACCCTGGTGCTTGATGCCATTGGCCAACATCACACCCAATGCGCTTAGCTCACCAAACAGAGTGCGAACCACCTGCGAATAACCTCGGTCTTGATTCAGTGCCTGCCAAGCACTCTCTAGTGACAAGTGCTGGCCACGAACATCGAAATCTTTAAATAAAAATCTTCTAATTGAATTCATGGGTATTATTTTAATTTATGCATCGCCTGATTGAGAAAAAAATCCCAATTTCCATTGATAAGCAAACCCTGATCGATGCACTGCACGAATCCAGTTCCCTGTCTAAAACCGCTTTAAAATCCGCCCTGGAAAAAGGCTGTGTGTGGCTACAACAGGGCAAAAAAACCCAACGCATTCGTCGCGCTAAAAAACCTTTGAAAGTAGGCGATACTGTGTACTTGTACTACAACGAGAAAATCCTCTCATCAATAGCACCAACGCCGGAATTACTGCTGGACAAACAAGCCTATAGTATTTGGTTCAAGCCAGCTGGGGTGTTTTCCCAAGGCAGTAAATGGGGAGATCATTGCGCCCTAACCCGCCTGGTTGAAAAACAACTACATCGCGACACTTATCTGGTGCACCGCCTAGACCGAGCCACCTCGGGTCTGATGTTAATTGCGCACAATAAATCCATGGCCAGTGCCCTATCGGATCTGTTTGCTCAGCGCAAAATCCACAAAACCTATTTGGCCATTGTCTTGGGAGAATTTGACTCAGAGCGCACCATCGACACTCCGATTGATGGTAAATCGGCCATTAGTCATGTGCAGCGTATTAACTATGATGGCGAGCGCTCACTGCTCAGTATTAAGATTGAAACCGGTCGTAAACACCAAATCAGAAAACACCTAAGTGAGAATGGTTTTCCTATTGTCGGTGATCGACTCTATGGTCATGCCAACAAAAGTGATCCTGAGAATCTGGCCTTACAGGCCATCAGTCTAGAGTTTATCTGCCCACTAACGCAACAACCCATGCACATTGGGCCAGATTCGGACAAACGACTCACTCTGTCTTAGCCGCAATCACGCTCAATCTCTCGAGACCATAAGGCAGGAATAATTGTCTCTAAACACTGGGTAATAGAAAGATTTTGACAAATAGGCGGTTCTTCTTTGTTGGTATTTTCTACAGATGACGATGCAGATTCAGATTTCACCACGGCCTCTTGAACCGGCTCAGCCTGTTCACAACCGCCAAGTAATAACAACCCAAGAAAAATCCATTTAGCCATATAACTATTGTACCCAATAGACTTGAATCTAGACGATAATAACCCCATCTATAGTCATAGCAACTTATTTCGGAGAGAAACATGAAACGTGTATTTTTATTTTTGGCAACCAATATTGCCATTATTATCTTGCTGAGCATCACCCTAAGAATCTTAGGTGTTGATACCTTATTAAAAGAAAATGGCTCAGATTTAGACGTCAATGCCCTGCTGGTTTTTGCTTCAGTATTTGGCTTTGGTGGTGCGTTTATTTCCTTGGCAATCTCCAAGTGGATGGCCAAAAAAGCTACCGGCGCTCAAGTGATTGAAAATCCCACGTCTAATATGGAAAAGTGGCTAATGGACACCGTAGCCAAGCAGGCTAAAATTGTCGGAATTAAAATGCCTGAAGTGGCCATTTTCCCTTCACCAGCCATGAATGCTTTTGCCACCGGCGCCAGTAAAAACAATGCTTTAGTAGCAGTATCTCAAGGGTTGTTAAACAACATGAGCCAAGGGGAAATTGAAGCGGTTGTTGGTCATGAGATGAGTCACGTGGCCAATGGCGATATGGTCACACTGACTCTAATTCAAGGTGTGGTTAATACCTTTGTGATTTTCTTCTCACGCGTGATTGGTCATTTTGTCGATCGTGTGATTTTGAAAAATGATCGTGGCTATGGTATTGGTTATTTTGTGACCACCATTTTTGCAGAAATTATTCTCAGTGTACTGGCCTCAACCATTGTGATGTATTTCTCTAGAAAACGTGAATACGTAGCAGATACTGGTGGTGCAGACTTGGCAGGACACGGCAACATGATTGGCGCGCTCAAGCGTCTAGGTCAGGTTGAGCCTGACGCCTTACCCGAGCAAATGGCAGCCTTTGGCATTAATGACAAGGGTGGTTTGATGGCACTACTATCTTCGCACCCTTCCATTGAATCTCGCATTGAAGCCTTGGAGGCGCGTGCACAACAATTGGGCAAAAGCTAGCAATGTCTATTGAAATTAAATCGGCTGATGAGATAGAGAAAATGCGCGTGGCTGGCCGCCTGGCCGCCGAAGTGCTAGAGATGGTTGAGCCTCATGTTAAAGCCGGAATCAGTACGGGTGAGTTGGATAAGTTATGTCATGATTATATTGTCAATCAGCAAGGTGCTATCCCAGCACCACTAAACTATCACGGCTTTCCTAAATCCATTTGCACCAGTATCAACAACGTGGTGTGCCACGGCATCCCTGGAGAGAAAACTCTCAAAAAAGGTGATATTGTTAATATTGACATCACCGTAATCAAGGATGGTTATCACGGCGACACTTCGAAGATGTTTATCATTGGTAAGGCCAGTGTCAAAGCGCAAAGAATCTCTCGTGTGGCACAAGAATGCATGTATCTGGGTATTGAACAAGTCAAACCCGGCGCTCGACTGGGTGAGATTGGCAAAGCTATTGAAGCTCATGCCAATAAAAACAATTGCTCAGTGGTGCGAGATTATTGTGGGCACGGCATTGGTAAAACTTTTCACGCCGCCCCTCAAGTTCTACACTATGACGATGGTCGATCTGAGAGCAGCGCTGTACTCGAAGCAGGCATGACCTTTACCATTGAACCGATGATTAATTTAGGCGGCTATGAAGTCAATACTTCCAAAGTGGATGGCTGGACAGTAACCACCAAGGATAAATCGCTCTCAGCCCAATGGGAGCATACAATTTTGGTCACCGATCAGGGTTGTGAAATTTTGACCCTTAGAGCGGAAGAGTCGGACTAAAAACCCAGGCTTTCCTATGCTAAAATAAGCCTCTTTTAAATGGTTATACTCAAGCACCTTGAAAAACCTTAGAAACTATTTTATCTCTGGCTTATTGTTCTGGATTCCACTGGGACTGAGTATTGTTCTGATCAAGTTCTTTTTAGAGCTGGTTGATAGCATTGTGCCAGCGCAATATCTGCCTGAGAATCTACTGGAGCTAGAGATGCCAGTACCTGGCTCCGGCGTGGTACTGGTTTTGCTCATTATTTTGACAACGGGCGCCCTGGTTAGCAACTATATTGGTCGCAAGCTGCTTAAAGTTTGGGAGAGACTGCTTAATAAAATTCCAGGTTTTCGCGGTCTGTACAATGCACTTAAACAACTCTCAGATACAGTTTTTAGTGCCAATAGCGATAGCTTCAAAAAAGCACTACTGATTGAATACCCGCGCAAAGGCCTATGGACCATTGCTTTTCAAACCGGTGATTATCATGGCGAGGTTGAACAGAAAATTGGCCAAGAAATCATCAACATTTACGTACCCACCACACCCAACCCAACCTCGGGTTTTTTCATCATGCTGCCTAAGGCCGATGTCATCGAGTTAGACATGAGTGTGGATGAGGCTTTTAAACTAATTATTTCTACTGGCGTGGTGACGCCTCAACAATCAAAGGACAAATTATGAGAACACACTTTTGTGGCGAATTAAACAAAGACAACATTGGCAATACCGTCGAGCTTTGCGGCTGGGTAAATCGTCGTCGTGACCATGGTGGTGTTATCTTTTTAGACATACGTGATAAGCGCGGCATTGCTCAAGTGGTGGTTAACCCTGATATTGATGATTTTGCTTTGGCTGAGAGTATTCGTAACGAATTTGTCCTAAAAATTAGTGGTGAGGTGATTGCACGAGAAGAAGGCTTGGTTAATCCAAATTTGGCCACGGGCGAGATTGAAGTGGTGGCGCAGAACATTGAGATTCTAAACGCTTCTAAGCCAACACCATTTCAAATTGGCGCGACTGACACTTCTGAAGAGGTTCGTCTTAAGTATCGCTACCTAGATTTGCGTAGTGAGCATATGCAAAAACGCTTAAGATTGCGCTCGGCAGTAACGCATTACATGCGTGAGTTTATGGATAGCCATGATTTTCTGGACATTGAAACCCCGTTTTTAACCAAAGCCACCCCAGAGGGTGCGCGTGATTATTTGGTGCCTTCACGTACCCATGAGGGGGATTTCTTTGCCCTGCCGCAATCGCCACAATTGTTCAAACAATTGCTGATGATGTCGGGTATGGAGCGCTACTATCAAATTGTTAAATGCTTTAGAGACGAAGACCTGCGTGCTGATCGTCAACCAGAATTTACCCAGCTTGATGTCGAAACTTCGTTTATGAACGAGGAAGAAATCATGGAAATGATGGAGCAGATGACCCGCGGTATGTTCAAGCAAGTGATTGACGTGGATCTGCCTGAGACTTTCCCAAGTATTAGTTATGCCGATGCCATGGACAAATACGGTGTGGATCGTCCGGATATGCGCATTCCACTGGAGATGGTGGATATGAATGAACTCATGCAAGGCGTGGACTTTAAAGTCTTCTCTGGTCCTGCCAGTGATGAAGGTTCTCGCGTGGCTGCACTTCGCGTACCAGGTGGTGCCTCAATCAGTCGTAAAAACATTGACAAATACACCAAGTACGTGAGTATTTATGGCGCCAAAGGCTTGGCCTATATTAAGCTCAATGACGACGGTCCAGCTTCACCGATTTTAAAATTCTTAGGCGATGAAGTTACCAATCAAGTGATTGAAGCCACGGGTGCGCAAACCGGCGATATTATTTTCTTTGGTGCGGATAAAACCAAGATTGTGAATGAAGCGCTGGGTAATTTGCGTGAGCAATTGGCCAAAGACTTAGATTTATACAACCAACAATGGGCACCAATTTGGGTGGTTGATTTCCCAATGTTTGAAGCTGGTGATGATGGTTCGCTTAACGCCATTCACCATCCATTTACCGCGCCGAGTGTCAGTGTAGATGAATTAGAAGCCAACGCCAAAGACGCACTATCTCGCGCTTATGATTTGGTGATTAACGGTTCAGAAGTCGGTGGCGGTTCAATTCGTATCCACCAGGCTGATATGCAGGCCAGAGTGCTCAAACTACTGGGTATCTCTGATGAAGAAGCACAAGACAAATTTGGTTTCTTACTAAACGCGCTCGAGTATGGTTGCCCACCACATGGCGGTATGGCCTTTGGTCTGGATCGCTTGGTGATGATTATGACTGGCAGTGACTCCATTCGTGATGTTATCGCCTTCCCGAAAACACAAACTGCGGCTTGTCTACTGACTGACGCACCTGCTTCGGTACCTAGAAAGGTTTTACGTGAATTAAATATTAAGGTTAGCCTACCCGAGAAAGAATAATCAATGTCCTCAACCATTGACAAAATCAGAGCTGAACTCAAGGCCAATAATGCAGTCTTAGTGGCTCACTACTACGTTAGCTCTGAGTTGCAAACCTTGGCAGAAGAAACGGGTGGCATTGTCTCAGATTCCCTAGAGATGGCACGTTTTGGGCAAAATTCAAAGGCAGATACTATCGTGGTGGCTGGAGTGAAATTTATGGCACAAACTGCCAAAATCCTCTCGCCTGAGAAAACCGTGCTGGCACTGGATTTGGCAGCCACCTGTTCTTTGGATGAAGACTGCCCTATTGAGGACTTTGCCCCATTTTGCGATGAGTATAGTGATCGAGAGGTAGTGGTATACGCCAACACCTCGGCCGAAGTTAAAGCCAAGGCTGATTGGGTGGTTACCTCTGGTAGCGCACTAAAAGTAGTTAAGCATCTTAAAGACCAAGGCAAGAAAATTCTTTGGGCGCCTGATAAACACTTGGGTAATTATGTACAAAATGAGACCGGTGCAGACATGCTTTTGTGGCAAGGCTCTTGTGTGGTACATGAACGCTTTAAGGCTGATGCGCTAAAACAACTGATGCAAGCGCATCCAGAAGCAGGCGTGCTGGTACATCCAGAATCCCCACAAGCTGTGGTCGATTTAGCCGATGTGGTTGGCTCAACCACCGCACTGATTAATGCAGTTCGAGACCGCGATGAATCTACTTTTATTGTGGCAACTGACAATGGTATTTTCCACAAGATGCGCGAAGTCGCACCGGGCAAAAAATTGATTGAAGCCCCAACCATGGGTGTAGGTGCCGATTGTGAATCTTGTGCACATTGTGAGTGGATGGCAATGAACAACTTAGAGAATTGCTTAAGCACACTGCAAAACCAAGACAACGAAATTCATATTGACGCATCAATTAGCGTAGATGCTAAAGCCTCAATTCAAAAATTATTAGACTTTACTGCTTGATTGGCAGACAACGGAGATAGATATGGCAGGACATAGTAAATGGCACAATATTCAACATCGTAAAGGTGCACAAGACGCCAAACGCGGCAAGATTTTCACCAAGCTGATTAAAGAGATTGTGATTGCTGCCAAACAAGGTGGTGGTGTGATTGAGAACAATCCTTCATTGCGCCTGGCCATTGATAAAGCCTTGGCAGCTAATATGAAAAAGGACACCATTGAGAATGCGGTTAAACGTGGCAGTGGTGATGTGGATGGCGATAATTTTGAAGAAGTGCGCTACGAAGGCTATGGCACCGGTGGTACTGCCATCATGGTGGACACGCTAACAGATAATCGTAATCGTACCGTGGCTGATGTGCGTCATGCTTTTACTAAGCACGGTGGCAACCTGGGTACCGACGGCTCGGTGAACTATCTATTCACCAAGCAAGGTTTTATCAGTTTTGCCACAGGTGATGAAGACGTGATTATGGAAGCAGCTCTAGATGCGGGTGCTGAAGACGTGATTACCAATGATGATGGTTCAATTGATGTGATTACCACGCCTGAAGAGTTTTTCGCGGTCAAAGATGCACTAACAGCAGCAGGACTGGAACCAACCCATTCAGAGGTAACCATGGAACCGGCCAATCGTATCGAGCTTAATTTGGGCGATGCACAAAAATTTATGAAACTAATTGAACGTTTAGAAGATCTGGACGATACCCAAGAGGTGTATCACAACGCTGATATTTCTGACGAAGTAATGGAACAACTATGATCTACACCCATCGCGGCACCAGTGCACTAAGAGCCTTTCAAATCCAAGCCTTACAGGCGAAAATCTCTCTAGAGCAAAACCTCACACTACTAGGCGCAGAGTTTATTCACTTTGCTGATTTAAATGCTGAGCTTTCTACAGAACAGCACGCACATCTAGACCAGCTCTTATCTTATAGTGATGATCTATCTATTGACAATGCACAAGCCTCGATTGTAATCATTCCAAGACTGGGGACCATTTCTCCTTGGTCGTCTAAGGCTACCGATATTATGCACCTATGCGCTATGGATAATATCAATCGCATTGAGCGCGCTGTTATTTATCATTTTGACAAAGCCATTAGCGACAAGGCCACAATCTTGTCCATCATTATGGACAAGATGACTGAGTCCGAGCTTCACAATCTGGATGACGCACATCTCATGTTCGATGAGTTCGAGCCACAGCCTTATGTGAGTGTTGATATCCTAGGTCAAGGTCGAGGTGCGATTGAGACTGCCAATCGTGAGCTGGGTTTAGCCCTATCTGAAGGTGAGATTGATTACTTGGTTGAGAGCTTTAGCAAACTCGGTCGCAACCCGCATGATATTGAACTAATGATGTTTGCTCAGGCTAACTCCGAGCATTGTCGCCACAAAATTTTTAATGCCGATTGGAAAATTGACGGTATTGAGCAGGCCAAGAGTTTGTTTGGCATGATTCGCAACACCTATCACAAAAATCCAGAGGGTCTACTTTCGGTCTATAGTGACAACTCAGCGGTGATGGAGGGTTACCAGTCGGAACGCTTCTATCCTGACCAAGAGGGCAAATACACCAGCAGCAAAGAGCATAAAGCCATTCTGATGAAAGTAGAAACTCATAACCACCCAACAGCCATTGCTCCACATCCAGGTGCAGCGACTGGCTCAGGTGGTGAGATTCGCGATGAAGGTGCAACTGGTTGTGGCTCTAAACCTAAAGTAGGTCTGTGTGGCTTTAGTGTCTCTAATCTAAAAATCGAAGGCGCTAAACAGCCTTGGGAAGTAGATTATGGCAAACC
>CAZLDG010000015.1:10383-12519 GCA_964558405.1 uncultured Candidatus Thioglobus sp.
CTAATCTAAAAATCGAAGGCGCTAAACAGCCTTGGGAAGTAGATTATGGCAAACCCAAGCAGATTGTCTCAGCATTGGATATTATGATTGAAGGCCCAATTGGTGCAGCGGCTTTTAACAACGAATTTGGTCGCCCTAATACCCTGGGCTATTTTAGAACCTTTGAACAAGCCACACCTGATGGTGATGTACGCGGTTATCACAAACCAATTATGTTGGCTGGTGGTCTGGGTCATATCCAAGAAAATCACATTCAAAAAGGTGAAATCGCCGTTGGTAATAAGATTATTGTGCTGGGTGGTCCTGCCATGCTGATTGGCTTAGGTGGTGGTGCAGCCTCTAGTGTGGGTAGCGGTGAACAATCAGAAGACCTAGACTTTGCCTCGGTACAACGTGCCAATCCAGAAATGCAACGTCGTTGCCAGGAAGTGATTGACGCTTGTACCAATTTGGGTGAGAATAATCCAATTGTCTCTATCCATGATATTGGCGCTGGCGGCCTGTCTAATGGTCTGCCAGAATTGGTAAATGATTCTGGTAAAGGTGGACGTTTCCAATTACGAGAAATTCCTAATGATGATAAACAAATGTCACCACTGGAGATTTGGTGTAACGAGTCACAAGAACGCTACGTACTCGCTGTTAGTGAAGAAGACTTAGCTACGTTCGATACTATTGCCAAACGTGAGCGTGCCCCATACGCGGTACTGGGTGAGGCCACCAAAGAACAAGAATTAATCTTAGATGATCAATTGTTTGAAAATCAGCCAATTGATATGCCAATGCAAGTACTGCTGGGTAATCCACCCAAGACTTTCAAGGACGTAACTACTAAGGACTTAAATCTAAATACGCTAGCGCAAGATAGCATTGATTTGGGTGAAGCCATCTCACGCATCTTACAACTGCCAACCGTGGCCAACAAGAGCTTTTTGATTACCATTGGTGATCGTTCGGTAACTGGCATGGTGGCGCGCGACCAATTTGTGGGTCCGTGGCAGGTGCCGGTGGCTGATTGCGCCATCTCTTTGGCAGATTATGACAACTATCATGGTGAGATTATGTCCATGGGTGAGCGTACGCCGTTGGCACTGGTTGACGCTAACGCCGCAGCGCGTATGAGCATCGGTGAGGCACTAACCAATATGCTTGGTGGCTATGTGGAAGATATTCATCATATTAGCCTAAGTGCGAACTGGATGAGTGCCTCAGCTCACCCAGGCGAAGATGCCAAGCTGTTTGAAGCAGTTAAAGCTGTCGGTGAGGATTTGTGTCCTGAGCTAGGACTGACGGTACCGGTGGGCAAAGATTCCATGAGCATGAAGAGCTCTTGGGTAGAAAATGGCGAAGATAAGTCGGTCACTGCACCTTTGTCGTTGATTATCTCTGCCTTTAGTAAAACTCCAGATGTACGCGCACAAAAAACCCCACTACTGGAGAACGATCCTCAAAGTGAATTATGGCTAATTGACCTAGGCTTTGGTCAAAACCGTATGGGTGGCTCGTGCTTAGCGCAAGTCTATAATCAAATTGGTGATAGCGCACCGAATCTAGATGATGGACAAACTTTTAAAGACTTCTTTGCGGTTATTAATCAACTCAACAAAGACAATCTGATTAGCGCTTATCATGATCGTTCTGATGGTGGTGTCATCACCACCCTACTAGAGATGGCGTTCGCCTCACACCTGGGACTGGATATCAACATCAATGGCAATGCGATTGAGACCTTATTTAACGAAGAATTGGGCTGTGTGATTCAAGTCTCTCAAGGCAATCAAGCGCAAGTACGCCAATTACTGAGCGAAGCAGGTCTGGAGACGGCAACCCAAGTAATCGCCAAGATTAATACTGGGGATCGTATCAGCATTGAACAAGATGGGGCTGTGGTGTTTGATACGCCGCGCGCTGAATTGCAGCAACTTTGGTCGAAAACCTCGTATGAAGTGGCCAAACTTAGAGACAATCCACAATGTGCCCAACAAGAATTTGAGACCACGGGTGAAAATACCAATGGTCTGGTGTTTGATACCCGTTTTGATATCAATGAATCGGTCAGTGCACCTTATATCATTGGCCAACATCAGCCGAAGATTGCCATCTTGCGTGAGCAAGGTATTAATGGACAGATTGAGA
>CAZLDG010000015.1:12619-30550 GCA_964558405.1 uncultured Candidatus Thioglobus sp.
CATCAGCCGAAGATTGCCATCTTGCGTGAGCAAGGTATTAATGGACAGATTGAGATGGGCGCAGCCTTTACCAAGGCTGGATTTGAAGCAATTGATGTACACATGAGTGATATTCTCTCAGGTCGCATCTCACTCGAAGAATTCAAAGGCATGGTTGCCTGTGGTGGTTTCTCTTATGGTGACGTACTGGGCGCAGGTCGCGGTTGGGCCAGCTCTATTTTGTATAATGCGCGCGCTAAGGATGATTTCTCGAAGTTCTTCTCACGTGATGACAGTTTTGCCTTAGGTGTTTGTAATGGTTGTCAGATGCTTTCTAATCTCACGGAAATTATTCCAGGTACTGAACACTGGCCAAGCTTTAACCGCAACGTTTCCGAGCAGTTTGAAGCGCGTTTCTCCTCCGTAAAAATTGCCAAATCTAATTCGGTATTTTTAAACGATATGGCTGGTTCAACCATGCCAATTGCCATCGCCCATGGCGAGGGTCGTGCACGTTTTACCAGCGATAATTTCGCACAAAACGTCACCATGGAATACGTGGATCACCACAACAATCCAACCCAACGTTATCCACACAACCCGAACGGTTCAGACGCAGCTGTGGCTGGTGTGACCAATGATTCAGGCCAGGTGAGCATTATGATGCCACATCCTGAACGTGTCTTTAGAAGTGTGCAATATTCTTACCATCCGCAAGACTGGGAAGAACGTAGCCCATGGATGCGTATGTTTGAAAATGCCAGAACCTGGGTTGGCTGATTCGTTTAACTATCAGCTGATACGCTCCAAGCGCAAAACGCTTAGCGTTCAAATTAATCCTCAAGGTGAGATTGTGGTGCGTGCACCACAACACCTAGCCTTGGCAGAGATTGAAGCCTTCATCTTAAAAAAACACACCTGGATTGAGAAAAAACAAACCGAGGCTAAGCATAAGCAATCCCAACATCGGTATCAGGCGGGAGAGTTATTTTTGTATTTGGGCAATGAATATCCACTGATACTGAATCAGCATCAGGCCGACACCCTGGTGTTTGATGGTCAACATTTCTGCCTCAATGGCGATGGCAAGACAGCCTTTCAAACTTGGTACAAAGAGAGCTTTAAGCGCATTGTTACGCCTCGAGTGGATTATTATGCCCAGCGCTACCAACTACCTTATCAACAACTGCGATTAAAGGCGCAAAAAACCCTATGGGGCTCTTGTAGTGCTCGTAATAATATTAATCTCAATTACCTATTAATGATGGCGCCAATGAGTGTTATTGATTACGTGATTGTGCATGAACTCTGCCACACCAGAGTTAAAAATCATTCAAAGGATTTTTGGCAATTGGTCGAAAGTATTCTACCCAACTACCAAAGCGATAAACGCTGGTTAAAGGACAATGCGCATAAGCTGCACAGTCTTTAACCGGCGTTCAGAAAGTAAAAAACGGCGTTTATTTATTGTTGAATTTTTCCGTGGCGTTTTCCATTTCGCCTTTAAGCGTACCCATCTCAGCCATCTCAATGATAATATCACCACCACCGACTAACTCTGAGTTGAAGTAGATTTGTGGGAAAGTTGGCCAATCGGCAAACTCTGGCAAACGCTGAAAGACTTCTTGGTCTTCAAATACGTTGACATAAGCGAATTCTACGCCAGTCTCAGCCAAGGTTTGCGCTGCACGTGCTGAGAAGCCACATTGTGGAAATTGTGGGGTGCCTTTCATGTAAATAACAATCGGTGCACTATCAACTTGTTGTTGAATTCTTTCTAAAGTATCCATGGTTTCACTCCTAAATATGATGCTTGAGTATTATACTCTGGTTCTAGTTCTTTATTGCTTGCGCAATGGTATATTTTTGTCCTTGTTTGAGTTTTTTATAATTGCCAAACACCGACTTAAAATTGTCTTTAATGAAATGACGCAGACCATTAATAGTCACAAAAGTAATCTTGCCACCAGGCTTGAGCGCATCATAAGCATCATAGAGCATAATGCTGAGTTGTTCGCGTCCTACTTTGGCTGGCACATTAGAAAGCACTTGGTCAAAATAAGCTGTTTGATTAACTTGAGAAAAAGCATCCGATAGATAAGCTTTAACGTTGTCAATCTGATTCAGTTTGGCATTAGCATTGGCTAGCTCAATGGCAATAAAATCCTTATCGACCATGTGCACTTCCCCATCTGGACAAGATTTGGCCACCGCCAAACCAATGGGCCCATAACCACAGCCCAAATCTAAGCACTTATCCGCGCGATCAATCTCTAGATAACGCATAAATAACTCAGTACCATCGTCAATAGCACGCGGAGAGAATACACCCCAGCGGGTGTGAAATCTCAGATCATGACCCAGCAAATTGGCTTGGATACTTAGATCTTGCTTGAGTTTTGGAATGTCATCTCTACTAAACATGGGTGTCTATTATACATAAGGGTATTTACACAGCGGCTTGTGTAAAATAGTGCGCATGAACAGACCTGAGTTATTATCCCCAGCGGGCAGCCTAAAACACATGCGCTATGCCTATGCCTATGGTGCAGATGCCGTATACGCTGGACAGCCGCGCTATAGTTTGCGTGTACGCAATAACTCGTTTGATTTTGAGAGTCTAAAACAAGGCATTAGCGAGGCACACGAACAAGGTAAAAAACTCTTTGTAGCTTCGAACATCATTCCACATAACGCCAAGATTAAAACCTATATGGATGATATCTCGCCGGTGGTTGAGCTTAAACCCGATGCACTGATTATGGCAGATCCAGGTTTGATTATGATGGTGAAAGACAAGCATCCAGAGCAAGTGATTCATCTCTCGGTTCAGGCCAATGCCATTAACTATGCCACGGTTAAATTCTGGCAACAAGCCGGTATCAGTCGTATTATTTTATCGCGTGAGCTTTCGCTGGATGAGATCAAAGAAATTCGTCAAGAGTGTCCAGATATTGAGCTAGAAGTGTTTGTACACGGTGCGCTGTGTATTGCCTATTCTGGCCGTTGCCTGCTCTCGGGTTATTTTAATCATCGCGACCCTAACCAGGGTTCGTGTACCAATTCTTGTCGCTGGAAATATGATGTCAAAGCAGCAGAACAAACCTTAGAGGGCGACATTAAAGCCAAAGAAATTAAAGCACCTGAGGATCAAGTGGTACTACTAGAAGAAGAAGGTCGACCAGGAGAGTTAATGCCGGCTTTTGAAGACGAGCACGGTACTTATATCATGAACTCTAAGGATCTACGCGCCATTGAACATGTGCACACGCTGACCAAAATGGGTATTGATTCACTTAAGATTGAGGGTCGTACCAAGTCGCACTACTACGCTGCACGTACTGCGCAAGTCTATAAGCAAGCCATTGATGATGCCATGGCCGGTCGAGAATTCAACCCAGAGGCCTTTGGGGTGTTAGAAAACCTCGCCAATCGCGGCTATACCGATGGTTTTTATCGTCGCCATCAACCAGAAGAATTGCAAACCTATTTTGATAATTATTCGCGCTCACACAAACAACAAGTAGTGGGTGAGATTCTCGATTATCAAGACGGCAAAGCCTTTATCGAGGTGAAAAATCACTTTAAGGTCGGTGATTCAATCGAGGTCATTTTGCCCAATGAGTGTTTTCACACCCGAGTCGAGTCCATGCATACCGACAAAGGAGAAGAACTTACAGTAGCCAAAGGCAGCGGTTATCAAGTGTGGATTCCCATGCAAGCGATTAAACCTGAGCTGGGTTTTATTGCCCGTAATTTTGAAGAAAAAATCAAAATTAAAAACAAAAATATCAAGAAAGATCCTGAGCAAAAAATTCGCCGACCTTCTTGGTAATCTCAAGCATAAATACCCCTATCAAACCACGTATAATGGGGTATTTTTAATCGACTCATCCGCTTGTGCTGCACAAAATTAGCTCACCCTCAGATATCAAGCACCTGGACATTGAACAGCTAGAATTATTAGCGGCTGAGATTCGCACTTTCTTAATTGAAAATACGCAAAAAACCGGCGGACACTTAGCACCCAATCTGGGCACGGTAGAGATGAGCATTGCCATGCATTACGTGTTTGACACGCCAAATGACAGCTTTATCTTTGATGTGGGTCATCAGGCTTATACTCATAAGATTCTAACTGGGCGCATGGATAGGATGCATACGCTTAGACAAAAGAACGGCCTCTCAGGCTTTACCAAGATCAGTGAAAGCGCTCATGATGCATTTGGTGCCGGACACTCTTCTACTTCGATTAGTGCCGCACTGGGTATTGCCATTGCCAATGGCATACAAAACAATCAACACAAATCAATCGCCATTATTGGTGATGGCGCACTCACCGGTGGTATGTCATTTGAAGCACTGAATCATGCCGGTGATTCAGATGCCGACTTGCTTATCATTCTCAATGATAACGACATGTCGATTTCTAAAAATGTTGGCGCCATGAGTAAGTATTTGACCAAACTGATGTCGGGCAAGATTTACTCTACCATGAAATCAAAGTCGCTTAAATTACTCGAAGGCGTACCATTGATTCAAGAGTTTGCGAAAAAATCTGAAGAACATATCAAGGGTATGATTCTGCCAGGTACGTTGTTTGAAGAGTTGGGTGTGGATTATTTTGGGCCGATTGACGGACATGATCTGCCCACCTTAATTCAAACCTTACAAAATCTTAAACAACAGCAAAAGCCCAGACTGCTACACATTATTACTAAGAAAGGCTCAGGCCTGTCCAGTGCTGAGCAGGATCCGCGTAAATACCATGGTATCTCACCACAATCAAGTGTGACCAATACCAATCCAAGCTATAGCGATGTCTTTGGCAATTGGTTAATTGATACCGCCAAACACAATCCGAATTTGTTGGCCATTACCCCGGCCATGTCTGCTGGTTCAGGCATGAGTGAATTTGAGCAACAATATCCTGAACAATTCTTTGATGTGGGCATTGCTGAGCAACATGCAATTACCTTTGCTGGAGGCCTGGCAACCCAAGGCTTAAAACCTGTGGTGGCGATTTATTCCACCTTTTTGCAACGAGGTTATGATCAACTGATTCATGACATTGCTCTGCAAAATTTAGACGTGATTTTTGCCATTGATCGCGCTGGCCTGGTCGGTGCTGATGGTGCGACGCATGCCGGATGTTTTGATCTGAGTTTTCTGCGCTGTATACCTGGCGTGGTCATTATGGCGCCTAGCAGTGCGCAGCAGATGTATGCCATGTTTAATACCGCCTGGGCAATCGGTGGTAGCGTATGTATACGCTATCCGCGCGGCAATACTCATGAGGGTGACTATCAAAGCAATGAGCAAATTGAAATCGGTAAGGCGCGTGTTGCACGCCAAGGTAAATCAATTGCCATTTTTGCCTTTGGTACCACTCTAGAGGCCGCATTGGCAGCAGGTGAAGAATTGGATGCTAGCGTGGTGGATATGCGCTTTGTTAAGCCAATTGATGAGACAATGATTATTGAGATGGCCAATACGCACACGCAACTGCTCTCTATTGAAGACAATGTGATTAGTGGCGGTGCGGGTTCGGCTATTGCCGAGGTATTAGGCGCACATAGCTTGTCGACTCCTTTGCGTATTTTAGGTCTGCCTGATTACTTTAGTGAGCAAGGCTCGCAAGCGGAGCTATACCAGCTCTATGGCCTGGATACGCACGGCATTATTAAAGCCTGCCAGACATGAAAAAAGTCCTAAGGCGCTATACGCCAAAGCCGCATGAGATTAGAAACCATAAGCACTTGGGTTGGCTCTCTAAGCATTTGCACAACCCTAGTCTGTGGAACTTTAACCGTCGCTCCATTGCCAAAGCTTTTGCCGTAGGTCTGTTCTTTGCCTTTATTCCCGTACCCTTTCAAATGCTACTAGCAGCACCGGCTGCGGTTATTTTCTCTGCCAATCTGCCGATATCGGTAGCCTTGGTATGGATTACCAATCCATTGACCATGCCACCAATCTACTATGCTTGTTATAAACTCGGTGCTTGGGTTTTAGGGGTTTCTGTTGAGCAAGACTTTGTGATGTCGCACACCTACTTTCAAGAGGTATTTAGCGTGATTTGGCAGCCTTTTTTACTGGGATGCCTACTGGTGAGTATCGTTAGCTCTATTGCGGGCTATTGGGGCATTCAAGGCATTTATCGACTCAAGGCCTATAAAAGAAGTAGACGCGCTTAGCGCACCTTAAGTTGCGCGCGGATTTGCGCTTCCAGCTCATCCACCAAATCTTCATTGGAGATTTTTGCTTGTTTAGCGCCATCGATATACATCAGATTTGGATCACCGCCGGTTAAACCCACAGAAACTGCTTTGGCTTCACCCGGGCCGTTTACCACACAACCAATCACCGCTGCATCAATCGCTTCATTGATATCTTCTAGACGCGATTCTAGTTCATTCACCACTGAGATTACATCAAATTTTTGTCGAGAACAAGAAGGACAGGCAATCAGATTAACCCCTTTATTACGCAAATTAAGCGATTTTAAAATATCAAAGCCCACACGCACCTCATCTACTGGATCTGAGGCCAAAGAGACGCGCAAGGTATCACCAATACCTTCAGCGAGCAACATGCCCAAACCAATGGCAGATTTGACTGTGCCTGATCTAAATGAACCAGCCTCAGTAATACCCAAATGCAATGGATTGTCAATTTGTTCGGCCAATTGTCGATAAGCAAACACGGTCATAAAAATTTCACTGGCCTTGAGAGAGATTTTAAAATTATCAAAGTTTAATTTATCCAAAATATCAATATGTCTAAAGGCCGATTCCACCATGGCCTCAGGCGTAGGCTCGGTGTATTTTTTCTGTAGATCTTTTTCCAGTGAGCCGGCATTGACACCAATGCGAATGGGAATGTTATGATCTTTGGCCGAAGCCACCACTTCACGCACTCGGTCTTCTCGGCCAATATTGCCCGGGTTAATGCGCAAGCAATCCGCCCCATATTCCGCTACTTTAAGAGCGATTTTGTAATCAAAATGAATATCGGTAATCAGTGGAATATTGCTTTGCGCTTTAATTTGTTTAAAGGCTTCGGCCGCTTCCATAGTAGGAATAGAGACTCGAACCAAATCAGCACCCGCACCTTCAATAGCGCTGATTTGCGCCAAGGTGGCTTCGACATCCAGCGTATTGGTGTTGGTCATGCTTTGTACAGAAATCGGTGCATCCCCACCGATGGCAACATCGCCTACCCAGATTTTTTTCGAGTCTCGACGCTTAATAGTATGTGTAGGCTTCATTGTTTTTGACGATAGGTCTCAATCACTTGATCCAATCTCTCTAATTGCAGTTGATTGGGTTTATTATCCACGGCTTGAATGCTAATATCGCCCTGATTCAACTCAATTTGTTCAACCGATTCAACTGCAGTAGATTCGGGCTCACTAAGGGTAATACTAACAGCGGTATTATCGTTGATTTGACGACTAAAGAGCGTCTCAAACACATAATAAGCACCCGCTACCAGCAACACCAGTAACCACAGCCAGACTCTTTTTTTACTTCTGGCTTTTTTGCGTGGGTAATAATCAATGCCGTCTATCATCTTAAGGGTTATTGCGTTTGGTTTTGTCCACCACCTTGCCGGCCAACTGGCCACAAGCGCCGTCAATATCACTGCCTCTTTCTCGACGGGTCATGGTGCGTATGCCTTTACTATACAAATAATCTTGGAACTTTGCAACCTGGGATTTGCGACTGGTTTTGTATCGGGTTTTCTCAAAAGGATTAAATGGAATTAAATTAACTTTAACCGCCATGCCGTCTAATAACGCCACCAACTCTTTGGCGTGCTCAATCGAATCATTTACCCCGTCTAACATCACATATTCAAACAAAATATGACGCTCTTGCTCGCCTGATTGTAGATAGTTTCTACAGGCCTCTAACAATTGTTTGATGGGGTATTTTTGGTTAATAGGTACCAACTCATCACGTAGTTTGTCATTGGTTGCGTGCAAAGAGATGGCCAGAGAGACCGGTGTGGTTTGTGCCATTCTGAGCATCGCCGGCACCACACCCGAGGTGGAGATGGTGACTTTTCTTCTAGACAGACCAAAGGCCAAATCATCCAAGAGCAGGTCGCACGCCTCATACACAGCTTTTTCGTTAAGCAGCGGCTCACCCATGCCCATAAACACCACATTAGAGATGCGCTGATCACGACTAGATAAATACTCACTGGCAATCACCACCTGAGCGATAATCTCAGCCGGGGTTAGATTGCGATTAAAGCCTTGCATACCTGTTGAACAAAAAGGACAAGCCAATGAACAACCTACCTGAGAAGAAATACACAAGGTGCCACGGGATTTCTCAGGAATATAAACCGTTTCAATGTGATTGTGATTACCCAAATCCAGCACCCATTTAATCACCCCGTCCGAGGCAAAACTTTGCTTGGCCACCTTAGGCAGCTCTAAGCTGGCTACCTGGCCTAGTTTTTCTCTAAGCGCTTTGCTTAGATTGAGCATCTGATCAAACTCCAGCACGTGGGCCTTATACAACCATTGCATCAGTTGCTTGGTACGATAAGGCTTCTCACCCAACTCCGTAAAGAATTGATTAACAGAGGCTTGACTTAAGCCTAGGAGGTTTTGTTTAACAACTGACATAAGCAAAAACAGCGCAGACTGGCCGCGCTGTTGATCAAGATAAAATAAGCAGAGTTATCGAGTACGCGGACAAATACCATCCTCGCCGAAGAAGTATTCGATTTCAATCGCAGCGTTTTCTAAAGAGTCTGAACCGTGTACGGCATTTTCATCCAGCGACTGAGCAAAATCAGCACGAATCGTACCTGGTTCTGCCTCTTGTGGATTGGTCGCACCCATAATCTCACGATGTTTGGCCACTGCATCCTCGCCTTCTAGCACTTGTACCATCACCGGACCTGAGGTCATAAACTCCACTAGCTCACCAAAAAAAGGTCGCTCCTTATGTACCGCATAAAAACCGCCGGCCAACTCTGCATCTAGGTGTAGCATTTTTGCCGCCACAATCTTAAAGCCAGCCTGCTCGAAACGAGTATAAATTTGACCAATCACATTTTTAGCAACCGCATCGGGCTTGATAATCGATAAAGTGCGTTCCATAGGACTCTCCAATAATAAATAAAATTAAAATTTTACAAGAGAATTCAACAGCTAACACCATAAAAAAATTCCCATGTGATTTTTTAACGGGCGAAAAAAAAGCACCCGAAGGTGCTTTTTTCACATAAAAGGTTAAGAATTAACCGTTTACTGCGTCTTTTAGTGCCTTACCTGCTTTGAACGCTGCCACTTTAGAAGCTGCAATGTTGATGGTTGCACCTGTTTGTGGGTTACGACCTGTACGCGCTGCACGATCTCTAACAACAAACGAACCAAAACCAGTTAGCTGTACGCCATCACCAGCAGCCATTGCACCAGTAATTGCATCTGTTGCTGCATTTAATGCGCGACCTGCGTCTGCTTTAGAAATATTTGCACCTGATGCAATTGCATCAATTAATTCAGATTTATTCATTTCTTCTCCTTGAAAATTATCATTACTCAACACGGCTAAATGTCGAAGGTTAACTTAAGGAGGTAAGAGAATGAACTAACATTTAATCATTTGCGCTAACCCCCAAACACCTAGCACCAGACTCATTATAATTATTTTTTTTACTTTGGGTAATTAAATTCCGAAGAAATCTATATTAGTAAAAACTGATAAAAGCTACTGGTTATGCGCCTTTAAGGTACGTTGCTTGTCTCGATCCCAGTCTCTGGCCTTCACATCTTGACGCTTGTCATGCGCCTTCTTACCCTTGGCCAAACCGATCTCTAATTTAACTTGGGATTTTTTCGACCAATACAGTCTAAGCGGCACTACAGTTGCACCCTTTTGCTCAACCTTTTCACGGATGCGATTAATCTCTAAGCGATGTAGTAATAATTTTCTAAGACGCGTTGGATCAGGATCCACATGGGTGGACGCACTTTTTAGTGGCGAGATATGTGCGCCGAATAAAAACATCTCATTGTTTTTAAAAATCACATAGCTTTCTTTGAGCTGCACACGGCCATCACGCAAACTTTTTACTTCCCAGCCTTCTAAACTCAGTCCTGCCTCAAAGGTTTGTTCGATAAAATAGTCGTGTCGCGCTTTCTTGTTAAGCACGATGGTATTTGATGGAGTTTTTTTATTTTTCTTAGCCATGCATCGTATTTCTAAAAGTGCTATTGTGCCTTATTCAAGTGCACAAATGTATCAATTGGTCAACCAGGTGAATCGCTATCCTGAATTTCTCAATTGGTGCAGCGGTGGTTCTATTTTAAAGCAAACTGAGGCGCAGATTATTGCCTCGGTACAGATTAATAAAGGTGCACTTAATCAAAGCTTTACCACCATTAACACCCTCACCCCCAATGCCAAGATTCACATGCAACTCGAAGACGGGCCATTTTCTCACTTACAAGGCGATTGGATTTTTACCGAACTGCGCGCTGATGCCTGCAAAGTGGAACTTAATCTAGAATTTGGCTTTTCCTCTAAGTTGTTGGACCTTAGCCTATCGCCGATCTTTAGTGCAATTGCCAATGCGCAACTAGACGCCTTTGTTGCGCGCGCAAAATCTGTCTATGGTTAAGGTGTATTTATTTAACAAGCCTTATGGGGTGGTGTCACAATTTAGTGGCGATGATAACAATCTATCGCACTATGTTGATATTAAGCACATTTATCCGGCTGGTCGACTCGATAAAGATTCAGAGGGTCTGCTGCTACTGACTGATGATGGTACTCTGCAGCATCAGATCTCACACCCCAAGTTTGACAAAGAAAAAACCTATGTAGTACAAGTTGATGGCGAGATTAGTACCAAGGCCATTGAACAACTGCGCACAGGTGTTGAGTTAAAAGACGGTCCAACCAAAAGCGCCAAGGTCAGAAAAATTGATGAGCCCAGTTGGCTTTGGCCACGTACTCCGCCGGTGCGTTTTCGTCAAAACATTCCGACTTCTTGGATTGAGATTAAAATCCGCGAAGGTAGAAATCGTCAAGTGCGGCGCATGAGTGCGCACGTGGGCTTTCCAACCCTGAGACTGATCCGTACCCAGATCGGGGATTATCAACTCAACGAGATTAAAAGCGGTGAATACCAACGCGTTTGAGCTGGCCTATGACGCCCTAACCCAAGCCTCTGTTGCGGATAAAATCGCACAGGTTGGCCAGCTTAGCGCGCTAAAAGATGCCAATAAGCTAGCGTTTAATCAAGATTTTCCGATTAAAGAAATCATTAATCCTGGACGTCCTGACAAGCCTAAGTTGGTTAGATTCCAAGGTGTTCCCTCGCGCGATAAAAGCGATCTCGGCATGATTAAAACCATGCATGCCATTTGTCATATTGAATTTAATGCCATTAATCTGGCATTGGACGCAGTTTATCGTTTCAGAGATATGCCCGATGCTTTTTATCAGGACTGGATTCGTGTGGCCAATGAAGAGGCTTATCATTTCAGTTTAATCAATGATTATCTCTTGAACCTGGGTTATCAATATGGCGATTTCAATGCGCATAATGGTTTGTGGAAAATTACCCATGAAACCGCCTATGACGTCTTGGTACGTATGGCGCTAGTACCACGCGTTTTAGAGGCCAGAGGCTTGGACGTTACCCCAAAGATTCAGCAGCGCTTTGCCCAGTCAAATTTCACCCCAATGGTTGAGATACTCGATGTGATTTTTCGTGATGAAATTGGCCACGTTAGGATTGGCAATCGTTGGTATCACTATCTGTGCCAACAACGCAATCTAGATCCAAAAACCACTTTTATTGCATTGATTAAAAAACACATTGGTGACTCACTAAGAGGCCCGTTTAATATCCAGGCTAGAAAACTGGCAGAATTCTCCGATCAGGAGTTGGAATACCTAGAACAGTTATAGTTCAAGACCATTGAGCCAACGATCAATATTCTCAAGCAACTCGTCAGCCGTGCCATCCTCTTTATAATAATGATCCGCCTTATCAATCACCAATTGTTGAGACTGCTTATTACCGGCAATATCAATTAGGTTCTGACGATATTCACTCAGGCGTCTAACTCCCGGGAAGTCTTGTTCGCCAAAGATATCCAGAGTTGGTGAAAGCATTTTATCCAGCGGGAATTGCTTGACCAATTTTTGTCGATAATCGGTCGCACCCATGCCAATACCCACATAGGCCGCTAATTTGTTATCGCCATATTTATCAATATAGCTCATGCTCATATGCGCACCACAGCCATGGGCAATCAACACGACCTTATCAATACCGCGCTGTTTGAAAAAATCAATCCCCGCTTCAATACGCTCATGCGCATAAGGAAAAATAGGCACATAGTCATAATACTTGGCGTTTTTATCCAGCACTGGCATCTGCACCGATAAGGTACTCCAGCCTTTTTCCGCCAAGCCTACGCGTAAGGGTTTAATCACTGTATCCCAATTGGCATGATAACCACGAGAATGCAAAAGAATCACGCCGGCTTTAGGCTGCTCAGCCTCACCTTCCATGTAAATACTAAAGACTTCCTTGTCGTCAGCCAGCGGCAAATACTCCACATCACCATCCATCACCGCGTCTTCAATCTCACCAATAATGCGCGTCTCACGCTCATAATCCGGTTTGGCATCGGTAAACTCATTGAAAAAATCCTGCAAAACTTTGGGATCAAAATCACCGATTTTTGGCAACGCAGGAAACTCTGGCAGTTTGGGCATAAAGGCCAAACTACTATGGCTATACAATAGTGCCATCAAGGCAATCAAACTATTTTTCAACAAATATTTCATTTAATTTATCCAGGGCCAATTTGGCATCCGGGTGTTTATTTTTATGCGCTTGGTTAAACCAATAATACGCTTGTTCAACATTGTCTTGCTCTAAGTACAAAGAGGCTAAATTAAATTGAGCATACTCATCATGGAGCTTGGCCGCAATCAGCCACCATTTTTCTGCCTGCTCGTCATTCTTGGCAACAACCTCACCTTGATAGTACAACATGGCCAGCTCACTTTGCGCATAAGCATAGCCTTGTAGGGCAGATTTCTCGAACCACTCAAAGGCTTTTTGTTTGTCTTGCTCAACCCCTAAACCATGCAAATAGCTCACACCCATATTATTTTGGGCGGCTGCATGCTTGGCATCTGCTGCTTTTTTCATCCAGGAAAAAGCATCATCATTACGGCCCATCTGTGAATACTGATGACCGATTTGATACCAACGCTCTGCTCTTGTGTCAGCATCAGCGCTCGCATTTAAAACGAAAAAAAGGGACGCTATTAACGCCCCTTTTAATAACCTAAAGGCTCTCAACTTTACTTAGTTGATAGACCCAGAAGCTGCCAATCGTTCATACCACCACGGTAGTACTTGATTTTGCTTTGTGGGTAACCCATGGTTAGAAGCGCACGAATCGCTGCTGGAGACTGACCACACCATGAACCATTACAGAATAGGTATAGTGTCTTCGCATTGTCGTAGTTTAGTACGCCATCCATATCCTTAACACCGAACTGATCAGTTAGGATTTCTACCACTGCCATTGGATCCTTGGCTAGTGCCTTAGAGTTTAGCTTGGTAAATGGCACGTTAACTGCGCCAGGAATGGTGCCTTTTTTCACCCAACCCGGTGTACGCGCATCGATAATTAGCTGTGAGCTGTCACCGCCTGCAATCGCTTTTGCCGCATTAATCACATCTAGTTCAGTTACTGTTGCAACCGCAGCTGGCGCAAATGGCGCTGTTGGTTGAATACAGAACGGAGGACATGGACGTGATGTCTTGGCAAATGCTGGATTTACTGTGTTAGCGCTATCTTGGTTACGAGAAATACCCGCAACTTCCATCACGCCTTTAGTAATACCAACTGGCTTACCGCCTTTGGCCGCTGAAGAACCGTTGTTCCAGTTATGACTAGAGCTCATAAATGCCGCTTGTGAACCTAGGGCAAATACTGAAGCAATAGTTGCTACTAATAATTTAGTTTTCATCATAATCTCCTTAAAATAAAAAACACTTGACCAAAGGCCAAGTGTTTCTCAAATGATTACTTAGTTGTTAGACCTAGAGATTTCCAAGCATTCATACCACCACGGTAGTACTTAATCTTGTTCTCAGGGTAACCCATAGTCAATAGTGCGCGAATTGACGCTGGAGATTGACCACACCATGAACCGTTACAGAATAGGTATAGTGTTTTTGCGTTGTCATAGTTTAATACGCCATCCATGTCTTTCACACCGAATGTGCCAGTCATGATGTCTACTACAGCCATTGGATCTTTAGCTAGTGCCTTAGAGTTTAGCTGAGTAAATGGAACGTTTACTGAGTGAGGGATTGTGCCCTTTTTCACCCAACCTGGTGTACGTGCGTCAACAACTAGCACTGATGAATCGCCATTGGCTGTATCACGTGCTGCGTGGATTACGTCTAGCTCAGTTACTGTTTCAACCGCAGCTGGTGCAAATGGTGCTGTTGGTTGGATACAGAACGGAGGACATGGGCGTGATGTCTTCGCAAATGCTGGATCGATAGTGGCGTTGTTGTCTTGGTTACGTGAAATACCCGCAACTTCCATTACGCCTTTGGTAATACCTACAGCCTTACCTTTAACTGTTTCAGCAAAAACCGCTGATGTTGATAATGCAGCGGCTACCGCTGTACTTACTACTAATGTTTGAAGTTTCATACTTCTCTCCTCTTTTTTTTAAAAAAATAACTCTACTTGAGTTGTTATTTATATTCCCCCCAATGGGAAACTACAAATGTGTTGTTAATCGCAGCTTGGCTCTTCTTCCAAATTGTGATTCGCGTAAAAATCCATTACACATTCTTCTCTTTCGTCATCCTCTTTCTCACCACACACGTCTTGTGCAGCATCACGAATAACTTGTTTCTGTGCGTCAGTTGCATCTGGAGCTAAAGGGGCAGTTGTTTCACCCGCCATATGCGCCTGTGCTGTTAAAGTTAATGCAAAGCCAAATAATAATGCTAGCTTTTTCACCATTCCTCTCCTTCTATTGATATGGGTTAAAACCCTCTTTATACCATCTGTGACAGGGATTGCAAACTTTTTCTAGACTATCTAAATATCATAATATTCTAATGAAAATTAGACTTATGTTTCAATTTGAAACCGATTCAATCTCATCCATGGCCAGATTGGCCAATTCGTCAGCCATTTCATTGCCTGGATCACCACTATGACCTTTCACCCAGCGCCAATCCACCTCAAATTGTTGATTAAGCTGATCCAGAATCAGCCATAAGTCGGCATTTTTCACTGGCTTTTTATTGGCGGTCTTCCAGCCTTTGGCCTTCCAGTTGTCAATCCACTGGCTGATACCGGTCATCACATATTTGGAATCGGTATACAGTAGTACCGGAATATTGGGGCTTTTAAGCGATTCTAAGGCCTTAATAGCTGCAGTGAGTTCCATACGATTGTTGGTGGTATGGTTCTCACCGCCTCTGAGTTTTTTGTCATGTTTGCCATAACGTAGCCATACCCCCCAGCCACCTACGCCAGGATTACCACGACAACCACCATCGGTATAAATCAGTATTTTATCCATTGCCATCTACATTAATTTGCAGCCAATATTCTAACAAAGCCAAGTGCCACAACCTAGAACCATTCAGTGCAGTCATATAATCCTCGGGCTTATCAATCACCCGATTCACAAAGGCTGGATTATAAATCCCTCGATTCAAGCACGCGCTTGAATTAAGAATATCACGCATAAATTCTAAAAACTCACCGCGTACATATTTTAGCGCCGGCATCGGGAAATAACCCTTTTTACGATCAATCACACTATCGGGTAGTAGACCTCTGGAGATTTGTTTGAGTGGATGCTTACCCTCTTCACGCATTTTCAGCTCAGGCGGTATGCTCAGTGCATGCTCGACTAAGTGATAATCCATAAAAGGTACGCGCGCCTCCAAACCCCAAGCCATGGTCATATTATCCACACGCTTAACCGGATCATCAACAATCAAACGGGTGATATCAGCACGAAAGACCTTGTCCATAAACTCATCAGCATGATCTTTGGCAAACTGCTTGTTTAGCCATTGCTGAGTATGATTGCCATTATGATAGTTTGACTGCACCGTTTGTAAGTATTCTTCATAAGGACGATCCACATAGTGTTTAGAAAAACGCTCAACTTCAGAACCCGGCTCAGCTTGCATGCGTGGATACCAAAAATATCCAGCAAAGGCCTCATCCGCACCTTGGCCCGAGAGCACTACCTTAATGTGTTTGGAGACTTGTTCTGAGAGCAGATAAAATGCTACTGCATCCTGGCCTACCATCGGCTCAGCCATATTGGCCACTGCCTCACCCAGTCGTGGCAATACCTCAGTATTATTAATCGTATACTTATGGTGTGTGGTGTTAAAACGCTCAACAATCTGATCTGAATACTCAAACTCTGAGCCGGCTTCATCATCAATGTCTTCAAAACCAATCGAGAAGCTGCGAATATCCTGATGACCAGCCTCGTGTAACAAGCCTACCAATAAAGACGAATCCAGCCCACCTGAGAGTAACACACCAATAGGCACATCCGCTGCATCCATACGCTTAAGCACTGCCTGGGTTAATAACTCATGGGTTTTTTCAATATAGTCTGAGTCGCTAAGCGCTGTCTCAGGACGTGTGGCCTTAGGCTGCCAATAAGTACGTTCTTCAATCTGACCAGAACTGTTGATACTCAATGTGGTGGCCGGCTTGAGTTTTTTTACCCCGTTTAAGATGGTATTAGGTGCCGGCACTACCGCGTGCAAGGAGAGCTGTTGCTGTAGGGCAATTGGATTAATTGAACTATCTACCCCTAGGCTCAGTAAGGCTTGCGTATTAGAGGCAAAACTAAAACTGGATTGATCCAGTGTGTAGTACAAAGGTTTAATCCCCATACGATCGCGCGCTACAAATAGTCGATCGCGCGCGCCATCCCAAAGACAAAAAGCGAACATACCATCTAAATGCACCACGCAATCCTCACCCCAACGGTGATAAGCCTTAAGAATGACCTCGGTGTCTGAGTGCGAGAAAAACTCATAGCCTTGCTGGATCAGATCATGGCGCAATTGCTTATAGTTATAAATCGTGCCATTAAAAACCAGTGTTAGTCCCAGGGTTTCATCACGCATCGGCTGATGCGCATAATTCGACAGATCAATAATAGACAGACGCTGATGACCAAATCCCACTTGACGATCTAGCCACACACCCTGATCATCAGGACCACGACGCGCGATGCTTTTCATCATTTTTGTTAAGCGATGTTGATCAACACTTTGATGGTCAAATCTCAGTTGTCCGCAAATTCCGCACATGATTCTCTATCGGGTAAAATAGGCTTATTTTATCAGCAAGGACCACTCACTGATGGCTCAAACTCTTTACGACAAACTATTCTTGGCACATAGCATTTTTGCCGATGGCAACAACCATCTGCTATATATTGACCGCCAATTGATTCACGAAGTTACCTCGCCACAAGCCTTTGAGGGACTGGAGATGGCTGGACGCAAACCTTGGAGGCTCTCGGCCAACTTAGCCGTCCCTGATCATAACGTACCAACGACTGAACGTTCAGCAGGTGTAGAGGCGATCGAGGATCCAATCTCTAAATTACAAATCCAAACACTGGATAAAAACTGTGATCATTTCGGCGTTGAAGAAATCAAAATGAATGATGTACGCCAAGGCATTGTGCACGTGGTTGGCCCTGAACAAGGTGCTACCCTGCCAGGCATGAGTATTGTTTGTGGTGATTCACATACCTCAACTCATGGCGCACTAGGCGCCTTAGCCTTTGGTATTGGTACCTCTGAGGTGGAGCACGTGCTGGCCACAGGTTGCTTATGGCAGGCCAAGTCTAAAAACATGCGCATTGAAGT
>CAZLDG010000016.1:0-28978 GCA_964558405.1 uncultured Candidatus Thioglobus sp.
CTTGGTCCACATCCCAATCGACTCCTTGTGGCCTAAGAATCAACACTTGATCAGCATTTTGTAGTGCATCAAGTAGGCTGTGTTGATGATAGCCCATTTTCATGGTGTTGGAGCGTAACTCTAAGATGGCGATAATGGGTTCATCGCCAACTTGAGCTCTTAGACCAGACAAGGTAGTTGCAATTGCACTGGGGTGATGAGCAAAATCGTCATATAGGGTGATTTTATCAGTTGTATGTCGCACTTCCAGGCGGCGTTTTACCCCATCAAATCGGCCTAGCGCTTCACAGGCAATGGCAATCGGTACGCCAACGTGCTGTGCACTATAGATAGCGCTTAGGCCGTTGTGCATATTGTGCTCACCCAGTAGTGACCAGCTCACTTGGTGATTCCCAACGCTAAATTGAGAACCTGTGCGCGTGGTACTTAGCACGGGTGATGCTAGAGCCTGTGTTTGTGAATACACTCCCTGATCCAATACTGCCTCGATGTTATCATTGTCTTGCGGATAAAGAATCAACCCCTGTTGTGGTACGGTGCGAATCAGGTGGTGGAACTGTTTTTGGATATCCCCAAGCGAGTCAAAAATATCCCCATGATCAAACTCAAGATTGTTAATCACCAAGGTTTTGGGGCGGTAGTGTACAAACTTTGAGCGTTTATCAAAAAAAGCGGTATCGTATTCATCGGCCTCAATCACAAAAAAAGGGGAGTCGGTAATACGTGAGGACACGCCAAAATTATTGACTACACCGCCGATTAAAAACCCAGGATTAAGACCAGCATCTTCTAAGATCCAGGCGAGCATACTCGCTGTGGTGGTTTTCCCATGTGTACCACTGACTGCCAACACCCACTTGTTGTGTAATACGTGCTCACTTAGCCATTGTGCACCTGAGGTATAAGCGTATTGCTGGGAAAGGATTTCTTCAACGCAGGCATTGCCGCGAGAGAGCGCATTGCCAATAATATAAACATCGGCTTTGGGCATGTCCTTAACCTCGTAACCATGGCTATAGTCAATACCTTGCTCATCGAGTTGCGTACTCATGGGTGGATAGACACCCTGATCTTGGCCACTTACTTGGTGACCCAGGGATTTGGCAATCAGTGCCAATGAGCCCATAAATGTTCCTGCAATGCCGAGTATGTGTAGATGCATCGTCTCTGTTAGTGCTATCTCTGGCGCTGTGCGCGCCAATTATTTGAATCCATTCGTGTATTATATGAGCAATTACAAGGGGCTTTAGAATAACTATGGAAGTTTATTTGGTTGGCGGTGCGATACGTGATCAACTACTGGGTGTTGCCAATGAAAAAACGGAAAAAGATTGGGTAGTGGTTGGCGCGCGTGCCAGCGAACTAGTGGCATTAGGCTATCAACAGGTGGGCAAGGATTTCCCTGTGTTTTTGCATCCCGAGAGTAAAGAAGAGTATGCCTTAGCCAGATTAGAGCGCAAGACTGCCAAAGGTTACACCGGTTTTGAGTTCGATACCTCAGCGTCGGTCTCTCTAGAGCAAGATCTATCTAGGCGTGATTTAACCATCAACGCTATGGCGCAAAATACAGCCGGTGAGTTGATTGACCCCTTTGGGGGTCAGAGCGATCTACAGCAAGGGTTATTGCGTCACGTATCAGCTGCTTTTGTTGAGGATCCAGTGCGGATTTTGCGTGTGGCTAGATTTGCTGCCAGATTTAAAGATTTTGGCTTTAAGGTTGCGCATGAGACGCATCACCTCATGCAAGCGATGGTGCAATCGGGCGAGGTAGATGCATTAACTCCAGAACGTGTTTTTAAAGAATTAGAGAAGTCTCTCAATTACGCCACGCCATCACCGTTTTTTAAAGTATTGTCGGCTTGTGGTGCCTATGAGCGTGTTTTTGCGCCACTCAGTGCACTTGGGGATAAGCATCAAAATGGTTTTACTCACTTGGATCATTTGCCAGTCTCTGCGCCGGTGAAGTTTGCTCTATGGTTAAAAGATGAGCGCGTAGAGGATATTAGGCAGCTGTGTAAGGCACTTAGATGTCCAAAAGCCTACGGACAGTACGCTCTAATGCTAAGTCAATGGTATGGCTTTTTGCAAGATTTCCAACAGAAGGATTCCGAGCAGTTGTTGGATTTTTTCTTAAAAACCGATGCTATGCGCCGTCAAGAGCGCTTTGTTGAACTGCTGCAAGCCTATGCACTACTTGAGGTGGACACCAAGTCATTACAAGCACTATGGCAACAATTACTGGATATTGATATTGCCAGTTTGGATCAGGATAATATTGCGCAGGCTATTTATCAGAGGCGCCTGCAAGTGCTCGAGTCATTTCTGCACGCGACATAGTAGTTCGTAATCACAATAATCACAGGCTTTTTTATTAGGCAGCACTTCCGCCTTACCTGCTTGAAAGTCATTACTGGCTTGTTGCAGTTGCGTGTGCCAAGTTTTGATCTGTGCATCCCAATCTTGGCAAGCACTTTGAGTGCGTACACCTTTGGGTAGTGAGTCTTTGTCTCTGGCCAGACCGGTAAACTTGATTTCATCAGCACTAAGGTGGATGAGCGCAGCACCATCACTGCCGGTAGTGGTAGCATAAATGGGCAGCTGCACCTCACTCATGTGAGCACCGCACCAGGTGCCAACTTGACCAGTTTTATAATCAAAAATAATCCGGTCACCATTGGCCATTTGGTCAACCCTATCTAGCTTGATGTTAAATTTCAAACCAGACACCTCGGCTTGTAAGGCTTGCTCGGTAGAGAGTACTTGGAAGTCTTCTCGCTGTTTGTCTTTGTCGATGAATTGCATGACTACTGCGTGTATTTTCAAAGCCTCAACATGAGAAAAAGCGTTGTTGGAATAGTGCTGTAGTACCTGTTTGATTTTTTCCCGGACCAAGGTCTCAAGTTCTGATTCGCTATAATCCATTAATTGCTGATGACTACGAATGTCCTGATAGATATATTCCAGTGTGCGATGAACCAATTGACCTTGTTCAGCGCGATCCAGTCCTAGATGTGGATCTTTAAAGCTTTGAATCTGCAAGCGCTGAGCAAAACCTTTGAAGGCACAAGCAATTTGGTCTTTGAGTAAGTTAACGCCAGCACTAACCTCGCTTTGCCCCCAGGCGCTAACCCGCGCATCTTCTATCCGTTGCAATTGCGCGGATGGGTGTGCATCGGTGGCTAATTTTATCGGCTCTGCCTCAAAGCTTAATAGGGGCGAAGGTAATTGGGTTAGCTCGCCATCGCGTTTGGCATAAGAGAAGTACACTTTAGGCGCAAGTCTTTGTAGGGCGTCTAAGGTCTTCTTGGCATCGGCATGAATCAGCTCATAACTGCTATAAGGTATCTGGTGTTCAGTAGCAATACCACTACTGATAAATGCACTGGTATTAAGTTTTTCAGGTAAGAAATTGGCACTCATACCCACTACCCAGGCGTGGTCAAACCTAAGGCCTTGTGCTTCTAAAGCGCCCAGCACTTGCACTTGATTTTTGCCAGATTGCGCTTGAAAGATAAGCTGTTGTAAGAGTTGTTGTAAGGTTTTCAGCGCCTGGTTAATGCCAACCGATGAATTGTGCGCGCTAAGCTTGTTAAGCTCTAGCAAGCTTTGCGTGTATTTTTTTAGCAGTTGGTATTCAACACTAGACAGGGCACGATCACTGGCAAAACCCCAGATTCTCATCCATTGGTTAAATGTCTCACCCCATTTGCCAAGACTTTGTTTGGGTAAAGTTTGACGGGTGAGTTCGGCAACAACACTGGCAATCTGCGTGTCTTTGTCCAGATATTTTTGTAGTGTTTGTGTACTGATGCTGGATTTTTCCAGGGTGCGTATCTGATCTCTTAATAATAGTCTTAGTACTTTTTCTTGTTGATATTGCCCCACATAGACACTGCTAAGTGCTTGAGCCAAAGTCGTGGTTTGGATTTTGTTTTGGATAATTTGCTGGCTCAGCTCGAACAAACTCAGTAGTGTTTGGATGAGTGGGTATTCAGATAAAGCCCGACCCAAGGAGAGGTTGTAGCCTTTATCATGCGTCTCCAGTAGTTGCGCATTAAACACTTGGTCAAAGATGCGAATAATGCTGTCTTTACGTGTTTGTAAATCCGGCACTACCACAACAATCGAAGCCTTGGGTTGCTGCAAGTGCAGTTGCTCTGCCCACTGCGCAACTTGCTGCGTTTCCTGTTGCATTTCATCAAAGCTAATTAGCTCAAGCTGCGGGTCTTGATTAAGGTTGTCCAAGCGCTGATAGCTTTGTCTACCCAGTACTTTTTCCTGCAAAGGGGTTAGAGTTTTAAAACCATATAGGCAAAGTCCCTCTATTTTGGGCGTGCCCATTAACTCGCTCGCCACATCGTGTAGATCTACCAAATGTTGCTGATGCTTGTATTGCTCATAGCGTTTGAGCCATTGGCAAAGATCGCGACCCATTGGGTTGTTAGATTGCTCGATGGTTTGAGTGCTGATTAAGTGATTGCGGGTATAGTCGTAATTTTTTAAGACTTCACGCAGCAGTTGCGTGGTAATTTTTTGCTGAGTTTGGATAAAACCACGCCAGAGATGCATAATCTCAGCACCGGAGAGTAAGCGAACGTCATGATGTTGAGAGTGTGCTTTCCAGGTTTGTTGCAAATAGCCCTGCCAAGAGAAAACTTTGGGTAGTTGTGAAACACCTTTTTGCTCTTGCCAAGTGCGCTTAAAGGCAATAATCTGGCGGTTATTGGCCAAAATAATCGTATTATTGGCGTCAATCTGGCTTAGGTCAACATCAATGCGCATAGCCAAAGAAGGTGTCTAGGCGGTCCCAGAGCGTGTCCAATCCTTGTTTTTTTAAACTGGAAAATAGTTGTACTTGTACATAAGGATAATCGGCGATTTCTTTTTGTACCTTGAGTAGAGCATTGCTGGCTGCACCACGTTTGAGCTTATCGGCCTTGGTTAGAATAATTTGTGTGGGTAAGTTGATTTTGACACACCAATCCAACATCATCTGGTCAAAGGGTTTGAGTGGATGGCGCACATCCATCACCAGTACCGCACCTGCCAAGCATTGACGCTTGGAGAAGTATTCGCTCATGTCCTTTTGCCATTGTTGTTTGACTTTTTCAGGCACCTTGGCATAGCCATAACCTGGAAGATCAACCAGGCGTCTGTCTTCATCCAGGGCAAAGAACACCAGGTGCTGAGTTCTGCCGGGTGTACGCGAGACTTTGGCCAGTTTAGATTGAGCGGTGAGTGTATTAATCGCACTGGATTTTCCGGCATTGGATCGACCGGCAAAAATCACCTCATAACCTTCGTCAATCGGACAATGCTTAAGCGAGGGGCAGGAGAGTAGGAATTGGGCCTGATGGTAAGATTTGCGCATTGGTGAGAACGATGTATAATGGCTCAGAATTTAGAATTAATTAGTATTATATAACTTTTGATTTTTTACATAGGAGAAGAGTAATGAAAAAGGGACTAGTTTTAGCGGCAGTAGCTGCGATTTCAATGAATGTATCAGCTTCGGGCGAAGCGATGTTTAACAACCTAGGTTGTGCAGGTTGTCACGGCGCTCAAGGTAAGTCAGTGATTCCAACTTACCCATCTCTAGCAGGTCTGGATGCAGCGCATATTGTTAAACAGCTAAAAGATTTTCAGTCGGGCGCTCGTAAAGACCCAACCATGAATGCAATGGCCCCAATGGCTGCAGGTCATGAGCAAGCGATTGCAGACTACCTAAGCAAGCAATAATTACTTGCGTCCGATCGACGCATTTTAGTAATCTTAATAAGCCGATATTAGCGTATAATATCGGCTTATTTTTTTTAAAAGAGAGATCCAGATATGCAAAAAATAGCTCTATTATTTTTAAGCGCCATTGCTTTTATTTCAACGCACGCAATTGCAGCGGGTGACGCCAATCAGGGTAAGGCTAAGTCGGTTACTTGTGTTGCTTGTCATGGCGTAGACGGTAATTCGATGGTTGCCAATTTCCCAAAGATTGCAGGTCAGGGCGAGAGTTATCTTTTTAAACAGTTGCAAGATTTTAAATCGGGCGCGCGTAAAGACGCAACCATGGCTGGCATGGTAGCACCACTATCAGCACAAGACATGCAAAATCTATCGGCTTATTATGCAGCGCAAAATACCAAGCAAGGCGTGGCGAAAAAATCGGCCAATATTGCACTGGGTCAAAAGCTATATAACGGCGGTGATAGCGCTAAAGGCGTAACGGCTTGTGCGGCTTGTCATGGCCCTCAAGGTGAAGGTGTTCCAAGTGCAGCATTCCCAGCGCTGGCTTCACAACATGCAGCTTATACAGCTAAGCAGCTTAAAGACTTTAGACAAGTGTCAATCAACGCACAGATTGGCGATACCAAGCCAAGCCGAGTCAATGACGACAGACAGATGATGGTAGAGTTTACTAAGAACCTAACCAACGAAGACATCGATGCCCTAGCGCAATACATCGCTGGCCTACATTAATTTAAGTTACAACCAATACGGACCAATATCATGAAAACTTCATTAGAAACTTTAGAAGGCCTAAACAGAACACTAACGGTAGAGCTACCGATTGAAGACTTTAACAACAAAGTCGATGCAGTACTGCAAAAAATGGCCTCTCAGGCCACCATTGATGGCTTTAGAAAAGGCAAGGCGCCTATCTCTATCTTGCGTCAACGTTTTGGCGGTAATGCTAAAAATGATGCCACCAATGAAATCGTCGGTGAGACACTGGGTCAAGCATTAGAAGAAGCCAAGGTAGCGCCAGCACATCAGCCAGCACTGACTAAGGTAGATGCAGATTCTGACAAGGTATTTACTTATGCGGTTAGCTTTGAAGTATTCCCAGAGGTAGAAGTGGCGGATTTTGCCAAGCTAGAGATTGAGCAGTCTGAAGTTAAGATTAGCAAGGCAGATGAAAAATCAACCATGGATGGTCTGCAAGAGCAGCAAACCGAATTTAAATCGGTTAAGCGTAAGTCAAAAGCAGGCGACAAGCTAACGGTTAACTTTACTGGCCTTATCGATGGCGAAGCCTTTGAAGGTGGTTCGGCAGAAGGCTTTAGCTTAGTGCTAGGCAAAGGTACTATGATTCCAGGTTTTGAAGACGGCGTAACCGATGTTGCAGCGGGTAAATCAACCTCATTAGAGCTAACTTTCCCAGAAGATTACAACGCGCCACAATTGGCCGGTAAAGACGTAGTATTTGAGATTGATGTGGTTGAAGTGGCCTCACCAAAGGCACCAAAACTAGACGATGCATTTGCGAAGAAATTCGGTGAAGATTCGATGGAAGCGCTTTCTAAGAGTGTGAAAGAACAAATGCGTAGCGAGATTGACGGTCGTTTGCATAACCTAAATAAAGACGCGATTTTCAAGGCTTTATTAGAGGCGAATGATTTTGCAGTACCACAAGCCAGTGTTGCACAAGAAGCTGAAAGCCTGAAGCAAGACATGGAAAGCCGCATGCAGCAACAAGGTATGGATCCTAAGTCGGCTGGTAATTTAGACGCTGCCATGTTTAATGGCGAAGCTGAGCGTCGTGTTAAATTAGGTTTGTTGGTGAGCAAGATTGCCAGTGATAACAAACTAGAGGCAACGCCAGAGCAGATTGATGCAAAACTTGAAGAGATGTCACAAGCCTATGGCGAAAATGCGCAACAAATGATAGACTACTACAAGAGTAATCCACAAATGTTGCAAAGCATCGAACTATTGGTGGTTGAGAAATTGGTGATGGACTTAGTGCTAGAGGCAGCTAAGGTAACCAAGATCAACAAGAAGTTTGCTGAAGTTGCAGCGATGCAAGGCTAAATGACAATTGAAAATCTAAATCAAATTCCGATGGTGGTGGAGCAATCCGCCAAAGGTGAGCGCGCTTATGACATTTATTCGCGCTTATTAAAAGAACGTGTTATCTTTTTGGTGGGTCCGGTTGAGGACTATATGGCCAATGTAATTGTGGCACAACTGCTATTTTTAGAGTCGGAAAATCCAGATAAGGATATTCACCTATACATTAATTCGCCAGGTGGCTCGGTTTCAGCGGGTTTGGCGATTTATGACACCATGCAGTTTATTAAGCCAGACGTGTCAACCCTATGCATTGGCCAAGCGGCCTCGATGGGTGCGCTACTATTAACGGCAGGCGCCGAAGGTAAGCGCTTTGCTCTGCCACATGCACGTTGTATGATTCATCAGCCTTTGGGCGGCTTCTCAGGCCAGGCCAGTGATATTGATATTCATGCCCAAGAGATTTTGAAGGTGCGTGAGAAGCTCAACACCATCTTAAAAGACCATACCGGTCAGAACCTAAAAACCATTCAAAAAGATACCGATCGCGATAACTTTATGTCGGCTCAAGAAGCACAGAAGTACGGCTTAATTGATAAAGTTCTGCGTTCGCGTTAAACACCATGGCTGAACAAGACCAAGAGTTATACTGCTCATTTTGCGGCAAAGCCAAGGCTGAGGTTGATCGCCTGATTGCCGGCCCTGGGGTCTATATTTGCAATGAGTGTATTGCCTCATGTCATGATCTGATCGAAGAGCAAAAGGTTAAAGAATTTAGTGAAGCGCACCAAGATTGGGATTACACGCCTAAGCAATTGGCGGATTTTCTAGATGAATATGTGATTGGTCAGACCCACGCCAAGAAAGTTTTATCGGTTGCGGTTTATAACCATTACAAACGCCTAAAAAGCGGACACGTCTCGAACGAGGTGGAGCTGGATAAGTCTAACATCTTAATGATTGGTCCAACGGGTTCGGGTAAGACGCTATTGGCACAGACTCTAGCACGTATCCTTGATGTACCCTTTACTGTGGCTGATGCTACTACGCTGACTGAAGCGGGCTATGTGGGCGATGATGTGGAGAATGTGATTAAAAATCTCCTATCTAAATGCGATTTTGACCCAGAGCGTGCTGAGCGCGGCATCATCTTTATTGATGAGATTGATAAGATTTCTCGTCGCTCTGACTCACCTTCGATTACGCGTGATGTGTCTGGCGAGGGCGTACAACAAGCCATGCTCAAATTGATTGAAGGCACTGTGGCTTCGGTACCACCTCAAGGTGGACGCAAGCATCCTAATCAAGAAACCATTGATGTAGACACCTCTAAGATTCTATTTATTTGTGGCGGTGCATTTGACGGTCTGGATAAGGTGATTTCTAGACGCGTAGAAAAGGTCAGTGGCATTGGTTTTGGCGCAGAAGTTAAAGACAAAGAGGATGACAAGTCACTCAGTGATTTGTTCTCGCTGATTGAGCCAGAGGATCTGATTAAATTTGGTTTGATTCCAGAGCTGGTAGGACGCCTACCGGTACAAACCGCACTGAGCGAGTTGGATGAACAGGCCTTGGTACAAATTCTCACGCAGCCGAAAAACTCAGTAGTAAAGCAGTTTCAAGAGACCTTTGCCATGGAAGGCGTTAAGCTTAGCTTTAGAAAGCCGGCACTACTGGCCATTGCCAAATTGGCGATTAAACGCAAAACCGGTGCTCGCGGTTTGCGCTCTATCATCGAAGACTTGTTGCTCGATACCATGTTTGAGTTACCTTCATTAAATGACGTGGTTGAAGTGGTGATTGATAAGGCTGTGGTTGAGAAAAAGAAATCACCACTGCTGGTGCACAAATCAGGTGCAGACAAATCCAAAAAGGCAGGCTAGAACCTAGTTTTGGAACTGTTTGATTCACAACAGGCTGCCGTAGGCCTGGGCGAAAAAACACTATTGGTTCATGTAGAGTTGCCTTCAGCGCGCAATGTGCATAATGCCAAAGAGGAATTTCAAGAGTTAGCCCTTTCTTCAGGACTGGAGGTTATCCAAACCTTACAAGTCAATCGTAATCATGCCGATGCACGCTATTTTGTGGGTTCGGGCAAGGCGCAAGAGCTACAAGAAATGGTGGCCGATCTGGGCATCGAACTGGTGATTTTTTCACCAGAGCTTTCACCCTCACAAGAACGCAATTTGGAAAAAGCGCTTTCCTGTCGAGTCATGGATCGTACTGGCTTAATTCTAGATATTTTTGCGCTAAGAGCCGATTCCTTCGAGGGTAAATTACAAGTAGAGTTGGCACAACTCAAGCATCTATCAACTCGTTTGGTACGGGGTTGGACGCACCTTGAACGTCAAAAAGGTGGTATTGGTCTTAGAGGTCCGGGTGAGACTCAGCTGGAAACCGATAGACGACTAATCGGTGGGCGCATTAAGTACTTGAAAAAGCGCTTAGAAAAAGTACATAAGCAGCGAGATCTGGGGCGTAAATCGCGCACCAAAAGCGAATTGCCAATGATTGCCCTAGCAGGCTATACCAATGCCGGCAAATCCACCTTGTTTAATACGTTGACTGACGCCAAGGTATTTGCTCATGACCAGCTTTTTGCTACCTTGGATTCTACCATTCGCCGAGTGATATTGCCGGCTTCAGGTGAGGCAGTAATTGCCGATACCGTGGGTTTTATTCAAGACTTGCCTCATGATTTGATTGAGGCGTTTAAATCTACACTAGAAGAAACCAGTCGTGCCGATGTGATTTTGCACGTGGTCGATGCTGCCGATGAATACAATCAAGAGAAAATCGAGCAAGTGAATGAGATTATTGCCCAGATCGAAGCCGACAAGATTCCAACCATCCTAGTGATGAACAAAATTGATTGTTTGGACGAGTTCGAGCCACGTGTGGATCGTGATGAGAACGGCGCGGTTTATCGGGTGTGGATCAGCTCCAAAACGGGTGCGGGAATAGACTTGCTCTATAAGAGTCTATCCGAACACCTAAGTGGTATGATGGAGCGTTGTAAGATACAGTTAGATGTGTGTAGCGCCTATATTCGTAGTGAAATTCACAACATTGGCTATATCCACAATGAGAAGATGGATGAATTTGGTCGCTGGATACTTGAAATTAACGTCACCAGCCACTATTTATCTAAATTATTACAAAGAAAAGGAGTTAAAAAGCTCTAAATAGACGCTTTTTAAGAGAATTATGGGTGAAGAAGCCGGTATTGAAGCCATTGACCTAAACACACAGAAGGTGCCGTTATTGCCACTAAGAGATGTGGTGGTATTCCCGCATACAGTGATGCCATTGTTTGTTGGCAGAAAATCCTCAGTGAGTGCTATTACTCAGGCCATGGGCGGCAATAAGTATGTGTTCTTGGTAGCGCAAAAAGACGAAAAGACCGAAAACCCAACACTGGATGATTTACACAGCGTGGGCACCCTAGCCACCATTTTGCAAATGCTCAAACTACCTGATGGCACCATTAAGGTCTTGGTAGAAGGGGTTAAGCGCGCCAAGATTGAAGCGATTTTCGATTTGGAAGATTATAGTGAAGTTGCTCTGAGCGATGTGGTGCTAGAGTCGGCTGATGACGTGGAAACCAAAGCGATGATGCGTCTGGCTTTGGATAACTTTGAGAAATACATCAAGCTCAATAAAAAAGTGCCTGAAGAAGTATTAAAGATGCTTTCTGAGGTCGAGGATGTTGAGCGTTTTAGTGATGTGATTATTGCCAATCTCAACCTTAAAGCCAGCGAAAAACAAGACTTGCTGGGTGTCAACAACGCCAGAGACAGATTGGATAAAGTACTGACTTATCTTCAAGGTGAGATTGATGTTCTCGGCACTGAGCAGAAGATTCAATCGCGTGTGCGCAAGCAAATGGAGTCCAATCAAAGAGATTATTATCTGAATGAGCAGATGAAGTCCATTCAAAAAGAATTGGGACAGCTTGATGATGAAAATGAGATTGAAGAATTACAAGCCAGTATCGATAAGGCGAAGATGCCTAAACACGCCAAGGAGAAAGCTCAAAGTGAGTTGAAAAAACTCGCGCGCATGTCTTCGCAGTCCTCAGATGCTTCGATTATTCGCACCTATATTGAAAATCTATGCGAGGTGCCATGGCGCAAGAAAACTCGTATTAATCAAGACCTAAAACGTGCACAGAAGATCTTAGATGAAGACCACTACGGTCTGGATAAAGTCAAAGAAAGAATTCTGGAGCACCTAGCAGTGCAGACGCGCGTAAGTCATAACAAGGCCAATATTTTGTGCTTAGTGGGTCCACCGGGTGTGGGTAAAACCTCTTTGGGTCAATCCATTGCTAAGGCGGTGAATCGTAAATACGTGCGCATGGCCCTGGGCGGTGTGCGTGATGAGGCGGAAATCCGTGGCCATCGTCGTACTTATATTGGTGCGATGCCAGGCTCAATCGTGCAAAAAATGCAAAAAGTTGGGGTGAAAAACCCCTTGTTCTTGCTCGATGAGATTGAGAAGATGGCCTCAGATTATCGTGGCGATCCTTCATCGGCTATGCTCGAAGTATTGGATCCGGAGCAAAATCACACCTTTAATGATCACTACCTAGAGGTGGATTATGATCTTTCGCAAGTGATGTTCGTGGCCACAGCCAACTCATTGGATTTGCCACAGCCGCTATTGGATCGTATGGAGATTATTGAGCTCTCAGGTTATACCGAAGATGAGAAAGTGCAGATTGCCAAGCGTCATTTGATTAAGCAGGCCATGGAAAACAACGGCATTAAAGCCAGTGAGATTAGCTTTAAGGATTCGGCTATTTTGGATATTATTCGTTACTACACCCGTGAAGCTGGCGTTAGAAGTTTGAATCGTACCATCAGCACCATTTGTCGTAAAGTGGTGAAAGACGTGGTATTGAAAAAGCGCAAATCCAAGGCCATTATCAATGCCAAGAGTCTGGAGAAATATCTGGGTGTGAAGAAATTCAGATTTGGCTTGGCCGAAGAGCATAACCAAGTGGGCGAGGTAACGGGCCTGGCCTGGACTTCGGTAGGTGGTGATCTTCTGACCATTGAAGCCACAGCCTACAAAGGCAAAGGCAAGCTGAATTACACTGGCCAGCTGGGCGATGTTATGCAAGAATCCATTCAAGCGGCAATGAGTGTTACTCGTACCCGTGCTAAGGAGTTGGGCATTGAAGATAATTTCCAAGAGAAATTAGACATTCATATTCACGTACCCGATGGCTCTACCCCGAAAGATGGACCAAGCGCAGGCGCAGCCATGTGCACAGCATTGGTTTCTGTGCTCACTGGGCGAAAAGTCAAGGCCGATGTGGCCATGACTGGCGAGATTACGCTACGTGGTGAAATCACCCCAATTGGCGGCTTAAAAGAGAAGATGTTGGCGGCTTTGCGTGGTGGTATTAAAACCGTGATTGTGCCTGAGGATAACGAGCGCGAACTCTCAGAAGTACCAGAGAAAATCAAAGGCAATCTAAACGTCATCAAGGTTAAATGGATTGATGAGGTTTTGGATGTGGCCTTAGAGAAGTAAACAAAAAAGGCGCTTAACAAGCGCCTTTTTTATAAGCATGTAATCCGTTTATGGACGGATGTAGGCGTAGCCTTGTTGTTGCAATTCACCAATACGAATCACACCACCTGGTACCACATTCACACCCGAGGCCAGCGCTGGCGCTTTACCCTTTTTCTTCTTGATTTTGTTCATGGTGTTGTTACAAGCACTAAAGGTAACGTTATTCATGGCCATGCCTTCAACGCGTGCGGCGTTTTTACCGGCCTTGGTGAGAATGCCAAGACCCGGGCCATAGGCCACCACTTCGACATCAACATTATCAATACCATAGTGGTTTTGAATGTTGATCGCATTGTTTAGCGCGATGGTTTGTGTTCTGGCATCATCCGTGCTCACTTGAATGACGTATTTGTAATCAGCAGCTTGTACACCTAGTGCGATAAAGCCTGAGGCGAATGCGCCCAGTAGTTGTTTTTTCATAATCCCCCCGGAGTTATTTAATAATTGTTGATGATGCCTTGTTAGCACCAGGGGTTATTCTAACAAGAGTAGTTAGGATGTTTTTAAGATTTTTGCATAATAAAAGCCATCAAAATCTCCGCCCGGGATTTGTTGCCTGCCCACGGAGGTTTTAATACCCCAATCCAATTTGATGGGCAGTGCTTGGGCATTGTCATGGTGCGCTAGAAACTGCTGGATTTGCTGCTCATTCTCAGCCTTGAGAATCGAACAGGTAGCATAGAGCAAAACCCCACCGGGTTTGAGCATATTCCAGAGATTGTCCAGAATTCGCGCTTGTAATTGTGTGAGTTGAGTAATGTCTTTGGGTTTCCTCAGTAGTTTAATATCGGGATGACGACGAATCACCCCAGTCGCAGAACAAGGCGCATCTAAGAGAATTTTGTCAAAGGCTTGTCCTTCCCACCAGTCCTGTACACTGGCATCGCCAACCACGGTATTAATATTGTTAATCTTGAGGCGCTTGGCGTTTTCATCAACACGTTCTAGGCGCGCTTGATCGCTATCCAGTGCCAATATCTGCGCCTTGGGTGCGGCCTCAGCTAATTGCGTGGTTTTGCCTCCGGGGGCAGCGCAGGCATCTAGGATGCGCTCATCATCTTTGGGGTCAAGCAGGCTTGCACACAGTTGCGCTGAAAGATCCTGTACATAACAAGCACCTTGGTCAAAATCAGTTAATTTGTTAACTGCAACTGCGCTCTCCAGCACCAAGCCCTGCGGACACAGTTCGACTGCGCGAGATTTAATTCCTTGCGCACTGAGTGCCTGTTGATAGGATTGGGTGTCAAGGCGTTTGCTCACTCTAAGTGTCATCGGCGCCTGGGTATTATTAGCCGTGAATATTTGCTGAAAATGCTCAGGATAGTTGTGTTTGATTTTTTTAACCAGCCAACTGGGGTGTGAATAATGCGGCTTGACCAGTGTTTGACTTTCGCGCTCAATTTTCCTGAGAATGGCATTGATAAGCTTTTTACTCCAGGGTTTGTCAAGCAGGCTGCCCACTTCAACAGTCTCGAAAATAACGGCGTGGGCCGGCGTATGTGCGTGCAACAGTTGATAAGCACCTAGTAGTAATAAACAATGAATATCTAGGTCTTCTTTTTTTAGCGGATGCTTAAGTAGGGGGCTGACCAAATCATTGAGTTGATGATAAAAGCGAATGGTGCCAAACACCAAGGATTTCACCTCAGATAGATCTTCTTCTTTTGGATAAGCAAAGGCAGATAAAGAACGCTTTTGCAATACGACTGAGCAGATGGCACTCAGTGCTATATTTAGTGCATGCTTATTGGCCAAGACTTTGTTGGATTTCTTTGATTAAAGCACTAGGTTTTAGATAGCCCGGCAGGTGGGTGCCATCAGCAAGAAAAATAGCTGGTGTACCGTTCACGCCCAATTGTTGTGAAATGCGCAGTTGGGTGGCAACGGGATTTTTACAATCCTTGGTCTCAGGCAGTTTACCGTTGTGTTTGTAATTGTCCATGGCTTGTTTTCTATCGGGCGCACACCAAATTCTCTGCATTTTACTTTGCGCCTTAGGATGTAGCGAGGCCAGTGGCGCCGCCAAGTATTTGACGGTAATACCTAAATCGTTCATCTTACTCATACCCAAATGTAGTTTGCGACAAAATGGACAATCAACATCGGTAAAGACATGAATCACATGCTTTTCATTATCAGCTTTGTAGATAATCTTATCCTGCTCGGCAATGGTATTAATCAAGGTTTTTTTAATCAGTTTAACGCGTGGATTGGCCGGCATGAGTTTGCGTGTTGTTAGGTCAACCACATCGCCTTGAATCAGATAGCGTCCATCTTTAGAAACCAAAATTGAGTCGATAGGAGAATGTAGGATCACCTCATATGCACCTGTAAAGCTACTGGGAACAATATTAGCCTGGTCAATATCACCAAAGAATCGACTCAGATTATTGGCCACAGCCTCTTTATCGGCCAGCACTACACTGCTTAATAGGGTGGTGGTTAGAAATAGAAGTTTTAACATGGTGAAAATTTATGGGAAAAATGAATAAATTTTACCTTTTTAGGTAGAATACCAAAGCATTATATTTGGATTCAAACGCACTATGGAATTTTCATTATTTAATCGATCAATTGAGCATTTTTCTGGTGATATCGCCGTGGTTTTTAGCACAGAAAAAGCTCAACTAAGCAATCAAGATTTAGCCGATTTTGTTGCGCTAAATGGGTTTAAGTCTAAGCTGGGCAATACCTTATTACTAAACTCAATCTCAGGCTTTAAATCTAAGCGAGTTTTGGTTGTAGGCTTGGGTGACAAAGACATTCATGAGAAATGTTTGGCCAAAGCCTTTGAGGCCATGGCCGGTGCGATTGTTGGCGCCAAAGCTAAAACTGTGGCCATTGATCAGATTATGACCCCGGTGGTTTCTGAGGCTTGGCTGCATCAAAACATTGCCAGAATTATCAGCAATGCCACTTATCGTATTGACAAGGTAGGACTGGAAAGTGAAGCCGAAGAGGCATTGGAAAACGTGGCGTTTTGCTCTCAAAGCGACAATGCACATGATTTGTCCACTGGTGTGGCCATTGCCCAAGGTATGGCGCTCAGTCGCGAATTGGCAGATATGCCGTCGAATGTTTGCACGCCGACTTATTTGGCGCAGACCGCGCAATCCTTGGCTCAGGAGTTTGATTTAGCAGTTGAGGTGCTGGAAGAGGCACAAATGCAAGAGCTGGGCATGGGTTCGTTGTTATCAGTTGCCAAGGGTTCTATTGAGGCGCCTAAATTAATCTCACTAAGCTATCGTAATAATGGTGACGCTAAGCCGATTGTTTTGGTGGGCAAGGGTGTTACTTTTGACAGTGGCGGCATTTCGCTTAAACCTGGCGCAGCCATGGATGAAATGAAATATGACATGTGTGGTGCTGCCTCGGTATTGGGCACCATGCGCGCTGTGGCGCAGATGGGGCTTAAAACCAATTTAACCGTGGTGGTGCCGGCGGTTGAGAATATGCCAGCGCATAATGCCTCGAAGCCGGGCGATGTGGTGAAATCCATGTCAGGTCAGACCATCGAGATTCTCAATACCGATGCCGAAGGGCGTTTGATTTTGTGTGATGCGCTTAGCTATGTTGAGAAATATAATCCAGCTGTGGTGATTGATGTGGCCACACTCACCGGTGCGGTGATTATCGCTCTGGGCAAGCACAATAGTGGCTTGATGAGTAATGATCAAGATTTGGCCGATGATTTGTTAGCAGCAGGCAAACGTGCAGCTGATGGCTTGTGGCAGTTGCCGATTGCCGATGAGTATGACCAGCAACTGAAATCAAATTTTGCCGACATGGCCAATATTGGTGGGCGCGAAGCTGGCACGGTAACCGCAGCTTGTTTCTTGGCCAGGTTTACCCAGGATTATCGTTGGGCACATTTGGACATTGCTGGCACTGCTTGGGTAAGTGGTGCGAAAAAAGGCGCGACCGGCAGACCGGTACCACTGCTAGTGCAATATATTTTAGATCAACTTAATTAAGGAAGAAAAGATGTCAAGTTTTAATAATGTAAGTGTGGTGAAAGCCGCCAATATTTATTTTGATGGCCAGGTCACTTCGCGTGTGGTGGAGTTCGCTGACGGCTCTAAAAAGACCCTGGGTATTATGATGCCAGGTGAGTATGAATTTGGTACCGATACCAATGAGCTCATGGAGATTCAGGCCGGAGAGATGGAGGTGTTACTACCCGGTGAGACCGACTGGCAGACGTTTACAGCTGGTGATGCCTTTGAGGTGCCAAAAGATGCTAAATTCAAGCTTAAAGTTAAAAGCGTGAGCGATTACTGCTGTTCGTATTTCTAATCCTGCTGATCCAGCCAAACGCCCAAACCTTGGGCGCAAATCTCTAAATCGCCTTTTAGTAGTTTGATCTGCTGAGATTGTTCTAAGCTCGCACCATGGTCTTTGGCCACTGCCAGCAAATGCTCGAGCAATTTCTCTTTGATCACTTGGTGACGACCGCTTTCGTGTTTAAGCCTTAGCGCAATAGCGCAAAATGCTTGGATTTGCTCAATTAACATTTGCGCAGAGTTTTGATCAAACTCAACACAACCATAATGTGTCAAATAAGCGTATCGGGGCTGCAAACTCATTAATTGCTGAATGGTCTGCTCCCAGGTTTTAGGGTCAAATTGTATCGGTGTGGTCGGTGGAAAAATCAACCCACCCTGGTCGGTATCAAATTCTTGGTAACTCACGCCCAGTGTGTCACCGGAGAAAATGCCGCGCGAGGTCTGATCCCAAATACAGATATGGTGTCGGGCATGGCCTGGAGTGTCTAGACAAGTCAGTACGCGATCTGCCAGCATGATATTCTCTTGGTGTTGAACGATATGGATTTTCTGCGCATCGATGGGAATCAAATCACCTAGGAATTGTTTAAAAAAGGTCTCGCCATAGACGCCAATCACACCGGCGCGCAATTTGGCGGGGTCAATCAGATGTTTGGCGCCGCGCTCATGCACATAGACTTCGGCACTTGGCAGATGTTTGACCAGCTCGCCCGCACCACCGGCATGATCCAGGTGAATATGCGTGAGAATGATGTGTTTGACTTGGTCATAGGCAATGTTTTTTTCATCCAAAACCTTTAAGATGCCAGGTACTGATAGGTAACCACCACTGTCAATCAGTGCCACTTCATCACCTTGTTGAATCAGATAACAGGCAACAAAATTCCCGCGAATATAGCGGGTGTCAATACAGCTAATGCCGTGATCAAGGTCTTGATAGATGGCTTTCATTTTCTCATACCCATAAAAAAGCCGCCCAAATCGGGCGGCTTTTAATCCATTAGCAACTTAGCTTAGAAATCACCCGTTGCACCGGCTTTTTGAATCGCCGTGATGGTTTCTTGTACTTGCAAGGCTAACTCGTACAGATGTGGTGGTAGTGGGTGGCCACCGTAGATCATCATATCCATGTTTAGTGAGTAAAGCCATAGTTGACCGTCTTTGTCTTGTACCAGGGCAATACGACAAGGCAGGTAAGCACTAAAGGCATCTGAGTAGTCCACCATGTCCATTGCAGTGGTTGGCTTACAGTATTGATAAATCTTTAGGAAGCGTTGCTTATCACCGGTTTGCAATTCAACTTGCTCTGATAATGGCAGCATGCCCACTTCACGGATTTGCAGCTCAGTGGCAACCGATGACATGGCTTCTTCAATATTTTCAATGCGCTCTTCTAGCGTTTCACCCAATGCTTCATGGTCAACCTTGTCTCTAACGATGGTAGCCATGGTGATGTCACCGGTCTCCAGTAGCGTATTACCCATGTCCATATAAACCTGGGTTGAATTGCCGTGTAGTTCTGGTGAGATGACTTCTGAGATAATTTTGCCGGTAATGCCGTCGTATTTTGCTTGCATTGATACTGCAAAATAAACCGTAATAGCACCGACTAAAACCAATAGCCATTTAATTAAATTGATGATTGTTCCCATGTCACTCCTCTCCTATATAGTGTTTGAAATAAATTAAATCAACTGGTGATTTTATCATTCATATTGAGCCTGTGTTGCCGATTTACACCCTAATACCATTGAAAACGATACTGGTCAAACTCACCACGCCAACGACTTTGCCATTTTCAATCACTGGGCACCGGGACAGATCAAAGTGCGTTAGTAGCTCGGCGCAATAACGAATGTCCATCTCAGGATGTACGGAAACGCTAGGCTTGTTCATGATTTCATACACATTAACACGATCCAGTGCACGATCTTTGGCAATGACCTTGGAGGCGATATCAGCCACCAGTACCACGCCGTACTCGTCATAATCATGGGCTTTGTCCACAATCAGCATTTTGGTTCTTTTGTGTTGCATGTCATATAGCGCCTGGTCTACGGTGGCCTTGGAATCCACAATATCGACCTGAGTCCACATAACATCTCTTACTAAGGTAGGTTTGTTCATATTTTCTCCTCTACTACAGTATGTTCGATTGCTTGAATTTGGTGCATCACCCCGACTGCATCTTCTACATCGATTTGGAAGGCAATACCTTCCTGATCTTTGTCATCAAAATGTCCGGCCTGGGAAATGGTTTCTAAAATCTCTCTGGACAGGTGCTGTTCAACCAATAGCAATAAGACATCTTTGGGGCTTTCCAGGCTGAGACCTAAAAAGGTTTTGGTGTGCTCAAGCCCTTCTCCTCTGGCTTGAGAAATAACGGTTGATCCAGTTGCGCCTCGTTCTCTGGCTGCCTCGAGGATATCGTCGGTCTGCTGGGAATCGACAAAAGCAATAATTAGTTTAAAGTGCATAAGCCCTCCTACTTGTTATGAGATATTGTTTCATATTTTTGAATGAATTGGGTGATTTGTACATAGCTCATCACGCTGATAATGGGAAATAAAGAAGCAAAGGCAATTAGGCCAAAGCCATCTAATAAGGGGTTGCGCCCATCGATGGTACTTGAGAGTCCTAAACCCAGTGCCGCCACCAAGGGTACGGTAACCGTTGAGGTGGTAACACCGCCTGAGTCATAAGCCAGTGCAATAATATGCTTAGGGCTGAAATAGGTCTGGATCAGCACCAGTAGATAGCCACTGATAATAAAATAATGCAGTGGCAGTCCAGTGACAATGCGATAACTGCCCAGGGCAATACCAATGGCCACACCAATGGCTACTGTGATTCTCAGTGGCCAAACCTTAATTAGACCACCCGAGACCTGAGCGGCCTTAATGGCCACGGCCAGCAGTGATGGCTCGGCAATGGTGGTGGCAAAACCAATACACCCAGCAAAAATATAAACCCAATAATAATCCGACCAGCTGGGATTCTCCACTCCCATAAACTCCAGTGAGGTTAGCTGGTCTGCCATGATCTTTCCTAGTGGGAATAGGGCTTTTTCCAGGCCAACAATAAATAGAGTTAACCCAATCCATACCAAGATAAACCCTACAATAATCTTAGGCAGGTTAGGGATTTTCTCTCGTAGAATCAAACTTTGAAAGCCAAATAGTACCGCCACAATCGGTAGTACATCCCAAAGCATGTTAATCAGTGCTGATAGTAGACTCATTGCACAATCCCAAATAACATCACAGCAATAATTGGCAGTAAGGCAGTAATGGCAATCATGCCAAAGCCATCGGTGAGTGGATTGCGACCACGAATGGAACTGGCCAGCCCCACGCCCAAGGCGGTTAGTAGTGGTACGGTAATGGTAGAGGTGGTAACACCGCCCGAATCATAGGCAATGCCAATGATAAATTCCGGCGCAAAAAAAGTAATGATAATAACCAGCACGTAGCCGATCATAATCACATATTGCAAGGGCCAGCCTTTAAGAATACGTAGTACGCCAATGACCACAGCAATACCGGCGCTAAGCGCCACGGTGTATCTGAGATTTTTACCATAATCAATCAGTTCAGCTTCGCTATGAATAATGCCACCGAGTTGAGCCACTTTGGCCGCCTCCTTAGTAACAGCAATCAGTGCAGGTTCAGCAACCGTGGTACCAAAGCCCAGGGCAAAGGCAAACACCAATAGCCAAAATAACGAGCCTTTTTTAACCAGAGAATGTGCCAGAGTTTCACCGATGGGGAACAGTCCGAGTTGCAAGCCGTAGACAAACAAAGTCAGGCCCAGTAGTACAAAAACCGTGCCTGTGATTAGGTTGGAGATATTGGGAATGTTTTGTTGTAATACCACCAGCTGAAAAAAACCGATCACCAGGATAACAGGCGCCAAATCTTTAACACTATCGAGCAGAGTTTTTAAAAAATGCTTAAGTGGTTTTTTCATGAAGTACTTATAATACTAGCATATGAAATCTATTGTGCTAATTAACGGCAAACGTTCATCGCGCCTTAGCGTGTTTGACCGCTCAACCCAATTTGGCGATGGCTTGTTTGAGACCATGGTGATTCGCCAGGGAAATCTGGAGTTTTGGCAAGCGCATTTTGCCCGACTTGAGCGTGGGCGTATGCGCCTGAAAATCGCCAAAGTCTCAGCGCGCGATTGGTTGGCGGATATTACTCGTGCTTATCAATTGTCAAAGCTGGACAATGCCGTGGTAAAGATTATGCTGACCCGTGGTCAGAGTCAGCGTGGTTATGGGTTTGATCGAAAAATCAAACCCAATGCTGTGGTCATTGTCTCACCGCTGGTACAAACACCCGAGGTTTATCAATTGGATTATTGTCATAGTGGCTATGGAAACAACCCGGCGCTTGCTGGCATTAAGCATAGCAATCGCTTAGAGCAAGTATTGGCGCGTACGGATTTAATTGCCGATGAATGCATTATGCTGGACGATCAGCAGCAAGTGATCTCGGTGAGTCAGGGCAATATTTTTTGCATCAAAGATGGTGTGCTCAGTACGCCAGATCTTAAGGCTTGTGGCATCGAAGGTACGATGCGTGATCAGGTGTTGAAGTTGGCACCAGACTTGGGGTTAAGCGTTAATATTGGTAGTATTAGCCAAGCCCAGCTACAGGCAGCCGATGAAGTGTTTATCAGCAATAGTATTATCGGCGTTAAGCCAGTTGTGTGTATTGGCGATCAAACCTATAAGCCTAGGATTGCGCGTGAGTTTGCTCAAGCGCTGGATAGAGTCAGATCCAGACAATTAACGCCACTGATTCCGCCCAAATATCGCTTGAAAAAACTACTGTTATTATTGGCAATTGTATTGGGAATTTACGCTTATGCACTGAATCAGGTTGGGGTGGAAAAAACCACGATTTATGAAGTCAAGCCTGGCGCTAACGCCCATAGTGTGGCCAAGGAGTTAGAGCAGCTAGAGTATATTCGTTCTGCCACCTATGCCAAATACCTATCGAAAATATTAGGTGTTGATCAACTAAAACGTGGGTTCTATGAGATTACCCCAGAGATGAGTCTTTATCAATTGTTCGATGACCTCTCCTCGGCGCAAGTAGCACAGCGCGACATTACTTTGATAGAAGGGCAAACCGTTGAGCAGTACTTCCAAATGCTAAGTCAAAATCCGGCCATCTCTGTTGAGTATGATTTTGCCCAGACCATGCGCCTATCTGGTGCTAAGGCGCCTTATGACGGGCAGTTTTGGCCAGATACCTATCGCATAAACTATGGCGACTCTCTGGTGGATTTGTTATCACGTGCTCGTCAAATCATGCAGACCAACTTACAAAAGGCTTGGCAGGGTAGAGCAAAAGATCATCCACTGGATAGCGCTCAACAGGCGTTGGTTCTGGCCTCATTGATTGAAAGAGAAAGTGCGCATCAGCCTGAGAAGGCAAAGATTGCCGGTGTGTTTATTTCGCGCTTACAAAAGGGTATGCGCCTGCAAACCGACCCCAGTGTGGTTTATGCACTGGGGGATCGCTACCAAGGGCGTCTGAAAAAAGCAGATCTTAAATTTGATTCACCGTATAACACTTATCGACACAAGGGCTTGCCACCCGGGGCAATTGGTGCGGTAGGTGCAGACTCACTGCAGGCAGCCATGCATCCACATGTTAGTGGTGATTTGTATTTTGTTTCTAAGAAAGATGGCACACACGCCTTTGCAAAAACTTATCAACAACATAAAAATAACATCCAGAAATATCTAAAATAACCAGGCATGCAACAAGGAAAATTCATCACCATTGATGGCGTCGAAGGCGCTGGAAAAAGTACGCAGATTGCGTTTATCTGCGATTACTTAAAAGACCAGGGCATCTCTGTGATTCTTACGCGTGAGCCTGGTGGTACCGATTTGGGCGAGAAGATCCGTGAATTGCTCTTAAGCAACACCACGGGATCAATGCATGATGACACCGAGTTAATGCTGATGTTTGCTGCCAGAAATGAGCATATTCAAAACAAGATTGTTCCAGCCTTAGAGCGCGGAGAGTGGGTGCTTAGTGATCGTTTTACCGACAGTTCTTATGCCTATCAGGGCGGTGGCCGAGGCTTAGATACGGCACGTATTAAAGCGTTAGAGACCTGGGTGATGCAAGACTTCGCTCCAGACATGACCTTATTGCTTGATGTGCCGGTGGAGCTAGGCATGTCGCGCGTGGAGTCCAGAGGTCAAAAAGATCGTATTGAAAATGAGCAACTAGATTTTTTTGAGCGTGTTAGGCAGGCTTATATTGCCAGATCTCAAGAATTTCCACAGCGTATTAAGTTGATTGATTCTTCTAAGGATATTGAATACACCAGCGCGCAAATCAAGGCTATTTTAGACACATTATGATCCTGCCTTGGCACCGGAGCGCTTTCGCTAAATTACAAAAGATGATTGATAATCATCATCTGCCGCATGCACTATTGATTACGGGCAGTGAAGGCATTGGCAAGTTCGAATTGGCCAGTGCGCTGATTAAAACCCTTATTGCCAAGGGTGATCGCATTGATGATGACAATGTTAGACAAACACTGGATGTGCCTACGCTGATTCGTCGCTCTAATTATGAAAATCTGGTGTATTGTCGAGCCGGTGAGATTAATGACAAAACCAAAAACCCCTCCAAGGATATTCGCATTGATCAGGTGCGTGCTTTTTGTGAGGCGCTAGAAAAAACCGCAGACGATCCGCAGATTGGCTTGTTGTTCTACGCCGATCAAATGAACATAGCAGCGGCCAATGCGCTGCTCAAAACCCTGGAAGAGCCCAGAGAAAATACTTTGATTATTCTCTTGGCACACAGTAGTGACACCTTGCCGATTACCATTACTTCGCGCTGCCAAAACGTGCACATTGCCCCGGCTTACGATACAGAGACGCAGCAGTGGATCGCACAGCAAATGGACCCTTCGCAAAGTCTGGATTTTGACATTGGGCAATTGTTAGAAAATGCACACGGCGTACCTTTTAAAGTGCTAGAGGAATTGTCAACCGATGCGTATAAGCATTACCAATTGTGGCAGAATCAATTGCTGAGTATGGCCATTCATCCCTCTGAGGTTGTCCAGCATAAAGATTTTGATGGCAATGAAGTTGAAGTGCTTAAGTGTTTGCAAAATTTGCTGGTTGAGGCCATTCGCCTGCAATCACTGTCTCAACAGGCAGGGTTAATTGAGCTCAATCAAATTGCTGAGCAAGCCAAGCCGGATTTTTTATTTAAATTATTAGATGACACTTGTCGAGCTATTTCCTTGGCAAAAACCAGTGTCAATATCAAACTATTATTGGATAATATTCTGATTGTGTGGTCGCACATCACCCATCTTAAAACTTATCCAGTTACCATAGGAGACAATACATGAGTCAGTCGGACAATCTTTTTGAGCAAGCCAAGCAATATATTCCTGGCGGTGTGAATTCACCGGTGCGTGCGTTTAATGGCGTGGGCGGTAATCCTATTTTCTTTACCAAGGGTGAAGGGGCTTATTTGTACGATGCCGATGACAAGCACTATATTGATTACGTGGCCTCTTGGGGTCCGATGATCTTAGGCCATGCCAATGACAAGGTAGTCGGTGCGGTTAAAACCACTTTGGAAAATGGTTTAGGTTTTGGTGCGCCTACCCAGATTGAGACGCAGTTGGCACAAAAGGTCTGTGAAATCATGCCTTCGATTGAATTGGTGCGCATGGTCAGCTCGGGTACCGAAGCTACCATGAGTGCGATTCGCTTAGCACGTGGTTATACAGGGCGAGACAAAATTATTAAGTTCGAAGGTTGTTATCACGGTCATTCAGACTCGCTGCTGGTTAAGGCTGGATCGGGAGCATTAACTCTGGGCGTGCCGACTTCACCCGGCGTTCCGGCTTCACTGGCAGAACACACACTCACACTAGAGTACAACAATCTAGAACAAGTGAACCAGGTGCTCTCAGAAGTTGGTGAGGAAGTGGCTTGTATTATTGTTGAGCCTGTGGCTGGCAATATGAATTGCATTCCACCGGTGAACGGTTTCTTACAAGGTTTAAGAAGCGCATGCGATGCTCATGGTGTGGTGCTAATTTTTGATGAGGTGATGACTGGTTTTCGTGTGGCCTTAGGCGGGGCGCAACAATACTACGGGGTTAAACCGGATCTTACCACCTTGGGCAAGGTGATTGGCGGCGGCCTGCCAGTAGGCGCCTTTGGCGGTAAGCGTGAGATTATGGCACATATTGCCCCACTGGGTCCAGTGTATCAAGCAGGTACACTCTCAGGCAATCCGATGTCGATGTCAGCGGGTTTGGCGATGTTAAATGAACTCAGTGGTGATACACAGTTCTACGACAAACTTAGTGCCAAGGTTGAGCGTTTGGTCTCGGGTATTCTGGCCAAGGCAAAAGCGCATAATATTTCCATGACCGCCAATACGGTCGGCGGCATGTTTGGCCTGTTCTTTACCGATGCCAGTGAAGTGACTAACTTTAATGAAACCTCGGCATGCGATATCGAACGCTTTAAAAAATTCTATCACCTAATGTTGGATGAAGGTGTGTATATGGCGCCATCAGCCTATGAAGCTGGCTTTGTTTCTGCGGCGCATAGTGATGAGGATATCGACAACACCATTGGGGCAGCAGATCGCGTTTTTGCACAATTGTAGTTTATGAATATTGAGGTTGTCGAAGCTGAATTAAATAAGGCGTCTGATGTTTTGGATCAGCTGGGCGATAACATCAGTATTTTTGGCTCAGCCAGAGTCCAAGACGATGACCCCTTGATCGAGCAGGCTTATACTTTGGGCAAATCACTCTCAGATTTGGGCTTTAATGTACTAACCGGTGCTGGCCCCGGCATTATGCAAGCGGCAAATCGCGGCGCGTTTGCTGGCCCCTCGCAAAGTGTGGGTTTGAATATTGTATTGCCAAAGGAGCAGCAGCCAAACGGCTTTTTGGATCAGTGTTTGAGTTTCGAGCATTTTTTCACGCGCAAGGTAATCCTAATCAAATACGCTTGCGCTTGTGTGTTTTTCCCCGGTGGTTTTGGCACGGCAGATGAGTTATTCGAGGTGCTAACCTTGGTACAGACGCGCAAGGGTAGAGACATGCAGGTTTTCTTGGTAGGCAGTGAATATTGGTCGCCACTGCTAAGCTGGTTTGAGCAATTAGAGTCGCGACAATACATTCATCCTCAAGACCTGCAATCATTTACTGTGGTGGATGATGTTGAGCAAATTATTCAAACACTCAAGGAGATAAAATGCCATTAGCCATTTTTGATTTAGACAAAACCTTAATCGGCGGTGATAGTGATTTTCTTTGGGGGGAGTACTTATCTGAGATTGGTGCGGTTGATGCCAGCACTTATCAGCAAAAGAATCAGTATTTTTTTGATGAATACGCCAAAGGCCGACTCGATATTAATGAGTATTTAGAGTTTTGCCTAGAGCCATTATCACAAAATTCTATGGAAACGCTCACGCGCTGGCACGCGGACTTTATGCAACAAAAAATCGAGTCTATTTTATTGCCCAAGGCGCAACTGATGGTGGATAAACATAAAGCCCAGGGTGATCGCGTATTGGTGATTACGGCTACCAATCGTTTCATTACCACGCCGATTGTGGCGCGCTATGGTATTAGCGATTTATTGGCGACCGAGCCGGAGATTGTTAATGAGCGCTATACGGGAAAAGTTGCAGGTGAGCCTTGTTTTCAAGCGGGAAAAATTAAGCATCTGCATCGCTGGCTGGCACAAACTGGCGAGGATTTAAGCGGGGCTTATTTTTATTCGGATTCGCATAACGATTTGCCGATGCTGGAGCTGGTAGACAATCCAGTAGTGGTACATGGTGATGAGATTTTGTTAGAGGTGGCTCGGCAGCGTAACTGGCCGAGTTTGGATTGGCATTAGCCTTGAATTTTAGAGATAAAAAAACCTCCGTAAGGAGGTTTTTTGTTATCAGTATTGCCTGATTACATGTATAGGTGATGATTACCGGTAGCAGCTTCATCAAAGTATGAGGCAGCACCAGCAAACTCAACGCCGTCAATGAAGTCGTCTTTGCTATAACCAAATAGCTCAACTGTCATTTCACAAGCGATAAATTTAACATCAAATTCCTGACACATAGCGCGCAAGTCTTCCAACTTCGCCACACCGTGCTTGGCCATGGTCTTTTTCATCATCCAAGTAACCAAAGTGTCCGCACCTGGGATGTTCCATAGGATGTTTGGAATCTTAGGGCCGAAATCGATATCTTGTAACCACTTAGGACCAAATGGCATCTTCATTGGCATTGAAGGGTTGCCAATTGGCGTTACCTTTAGCTTAGAAGTGTCTTTTAGTAGTAGGTTAAGACCGTAAAACGTAAAGAAGATGGTTACTTCTTTGTCCATCGCCACACCAGTAGAGGCAATAATGAAGGGAGGAAAAGCCCAGTCAAAAGTACCTTTGGTAGCAATGATTGTCATCTTATTATCATCTGACATAATATTTTCCTCCTTAAAAGAGTTTGGTTAATTAAACCTTTTCAATCGTGAAAACGTACTTGCCGCCGTCTTCTACTGTAGAGATTAGTTTGTTACCAGTTTGGTTACAGAAAGCCTCGATGTCTTTTACTGAACCAGCATCGGTTGAAATAACGTCTAGGATAGTACCAGCGTCCATTTTAGCCAGTGCTTTCTTAGTTTTTAAAATTGGAAGTGGGCAGTTTAAGCCTGATGCATCTAAAGTTTCGTCAGCCATGATGGGACTCCTTGTGTATTGTTTAAAATAAGTAATATAACATATTAGAAAAAACTAATAAGTTCGACCATTTTAGTCGCCTCCTGTTCAATAGTCAAATATAATGAACTAATGATAAAGATTCTCATTACCTTTGTTCTCTCCCTGCAATTGCACGCACTGGATTTACCCAGTGCTGGTTCGTATGCCAGTTTGAGTGAGAAGAAGAGTGGACACGAGTTCTTGCAAATTCTGTGGGATTCAAATTCCATTATTAGCAATGTGGAGTCGCAATTGTATTTGCAGGGCATTGGCCAGGAAATGGTCTCGCATAGCCAGTCGAGCGATAAGCATTTTGATTTTTTCTTATTGGATAAGTCTAGCGTCAACGCTTTTGCTGGACCTTATGGTTATATTGGTATTCATAGTGGCATGTTGTTAGAGTCAGAATCAGAAGCGGAGTTGGCCGGTGTCTTGGCGCATGAGATTGCGCATGTGAGTCAAGACCATCTACAACGCTTTGATGATAAAACCGATAAACAGTCTTATCTAATGGCCGCGGGCATGC
>CAZLDG010000017.1:0-28888 GCA_964558405.1 uncultured Candidatus Thioglobus sp.
CTGGCAAATTTAGCCCAAGCAGCTGTGGTGAAACTATAGTAGCTGGCCGTGGCAATTAACCATTGTGTTGCAACCAAGCCTACTAGTACCATAATGTTTCTAAATAATTGTTTATCAATAGTCAACGTGGTTAAAAACTTAGCTGCCCAGAATAGCAGTGCGTAACTGGCAATCAGTACGCTATAGGCCGGGGTAATACAATGTGCGCTCACACCTTGGTGTACAATGGCGTAATTATCAATAGCAACAGCCATTACAATTAAAGTAGTCGCTACCCAGAACTTGCGTAAATACATGCCGGCAATAATCAGTGCAGGCAGAGTGAAATCTGGCAGGTGTACAGTGCTAGCCAGCCAGCTTTCGTGACCACGTGTTGCGATCATTAATAATAGTAGGATAAAAACTGCAAATAGTGTTTGGGTTTTATTGATTTGTTCCATCTTTGTATTCTTTGTATGAGTGGGTTAATTATATCGTTAAGTCAGCCATAAAGTTAATACCTTCAAAAGTTATAATCCAGTCCTATTTCAATTGCTCTTCCAGGATTGTTGAAATTTTTAACGGTTTCATAGGTTTTATCTGTGGCATTTTTAATAATCAAAGAGACCTCAGCATGAGTGTTGATAGCGTATTTGCTTGATAGATTAACCAAAGTATATCCTGGTAGTTTAACGTCTCCCACACCATCGGAATTTGTGTCATCAAGACTGGAGGATTTTTTGGTTATTTGAACTCTAGAATCAAACCCTTTGTATTGCTTCTTAATAATTAAATCAGTTGTGTTTCTAGGTCTTCTAATGCTTTGCGTGGTTTCGTTATTTAATTTGCTGTCAATATAGTGATGACTTATATCCAGATGATACCCATCAATACTGGTATTGGCGTATAGCTCTATGCCTTTTGCTAGTAGCTTCCCTGTATTTTGATAGTCATTTGCACCATTCCAACTGCCGTCATACGTAATAGATTCTTTGATCTTACTGTTAAATAGTTTAACGCCTGCCAACGTGTTGTCATATTGCCTCTCAACACCTATTTCAATATTGCTCCCCTCTTCTGGTTTTATCAGTGGAGAATTGTCTAAATAAAACAAACTGGGTGCGTTAAATGCCGTGTTATATCCACCCGTTACTTTAACAGCATTATCAAGATATTTGGCCATGGTCAATCCGTAAATAGATTTGCTGCCAAACTTATTATGCCTAGTATGACGAACACCTGCGTTAACATCTAGATCGTTAATATTTTTTTGCCAGTTGGCAAATACATCGTTGCTAGATACTTTATCTGGCGTGGTTTTGTTCTTATCAACAACCCTGGACAAGCCAATATTTAATAGTGCATTATCCAGTTGAATATCATTCAGCACAGTGATATTTGTACTTTCAAATTTGTCGCCAGAGGTGCTGGCATTACTACCAGAGTCTCTTTTAGATTTGGTCTGAGAAATCAGTGTGGTTGCACCCCATAGGTCATTTATTTCATGATCACTATTGAAGGTAATCGTCTGTAGGTTTCGCTTTGATAAATTGTTATTGTCTGCACCATTCCAGTTGTCATATTCGGTTTTATTGCTACTTTCTAGGTAGGTAATATGATAATGTTGAGTACCAAGCTTAATTTGCGTCGCACGATTTTCAATGCTGTCTTTTTCTCCAGTCTCACCACTGCTGGAGATTCGTGCATCAATGCCATCCGTTGTATACTGGTTGTGAGTAAATCTAATAAACCCATCCTTACTGCCGCCATTGGCAGATAGCGCATAGGTTCTAGAATTGTTGGTACCAAACTTGGTGCTTAGTAGGGTGTTTTGAGCATTTACCCCTTTTTTGCTGATGATATTAATAACACCGGCAATAGCGGATGAGCCATACAAAACAGAACCTGAACCTTTGACAATATCCACTTTTTCAATGTCATTAATGGCAATAGTCGACAAACCATAACCAACCGCAGCATCGGTTGATGAGATGTCGTGAATATTAACTCCATCAACCAAAACCAAGGTATGCCTGGCTTCATTGCCTCGGATGAAGATGGCGGGTACATTGCCCGCTGTATCAACCAAACCAACACTGGGTACAGTGGATAGAAATTCTAAAAAAGTATTGGCTCCAGTGGCCTTAATATCCTCAGCATTAAAGCTAAGTGTTGATCCGATTGATCCAATCGCAGGTGATTCGGTGCGATATTCGGTGTTAAGATAAATAGGAATAGGGCCTAGAACCGCCTGGGAAAAGCCAGAGACAGTTAGTGCCGCAATACCGGCAATTTGTGAGAGTTTGATAATATTCATAATGATTCCGTTTGTTAAAAACGGGTGCGAGAATACGAGAGCACCATGGTGCATCGTCGCCATTCACTACCCATCGTAGTTTGTTAGCTTGGTGGCAAATGTGTATCGGACTATACCGTTGCGAGGGCAGTGTTGGAGTTACACCAACTTCCAGTGATTTAAACCTGAGCCGTATTATACGCATAAGCCTAGGTTTTTGCATATTGAGCAGCGCTAAATTTAGTGATTTTCAGGTAAAATCCTAAGATTTTATTCAGACGTAATTTTCACAGAAGATGAGCCAAGTATATAATTTTAGTGCCGGACCCGCTAAGCTGCCAAATGCAGTAATGCAACAGATGCAAGCAGAGTTGTTGGAATACGGCAATGCCAAGGCTTCTGCCATGGAGATCTCACACCGTGGCGTGGATTTTATGGCCTTAGCACAGAAATCTGAGCGTGATTTGCGTGAGTTGATGAATATCCCGGATAACTACAAAGTGCTATTTTTACAAGGTGGTGCTTCTGCGCAGTTTTCCATGGTGCCAATCAATCTATTGCGTGGCAAGACTAAAGCCAGTTATGCGCATACCGGTCATTGGTCGCAAAAGGCGATTACCGAGGCGCAGCGTTATTGTGAGGTACATATTGCTACTGACAGTCGTGATAATAAGTTCACTGACATTGAGGACTTTGCCAATTGGAATATTGACGAAACAGCCGCTTATTTGCACTACACGCCAAATGAAACCATTGCCGGCTTAGAATTTGATTATATTCCAGAGACGGACTTGCCATTGGTGGCCGATATGTCATCCACCATTTTGTCACGCCCAATTGACGTGTCTAAGTTTGGGGTTATTTATGCCGGTGCACAAAAAAACATTGGTCCAGCGGGACTGACGATTGTCATTGTTCGAGAAGATTTGATTGGTCAGGCACTACCACAGCAGCCAATCTTATTTGACTACGCGACTCAGGCCAATAATGATTCTATGTACAACACGCCAGCTACCTTTCCTTGGTACGCGGCGGGACGAGTATTTGAATGGATTAAGGATCAGGGTGGTGTCGAAGTGATGGCAGGCATTAACCAAGCCAAGTCGCAAAAACTCTATGAGGCGATTGATGGCTCGGAGTTTTATTCCAATCCGGTAAATCCGCGTTATCGCTCTTGGATGAATGTGCCGTTTTTACTCGCTGATGAGCGTCTTAATGCACAGTTTTTAGAGCAGTCGTTTGAGGCCGGCCTATTAGCGTTAAAAGGTCATAAGTCGGTTGGTGGTATGCGCGCCAGTATTTACAATGCTATGCCTGAGGCCGGTGTGGATGCGCTAATTGCATTTATGGCGGATTTTGAAAAGTATCACGCCTAAATGGTGTGCTGGTCGTGCTTTATTTGACCCAAAAAGCATGATTTCTGATACAGTGGTCGAGAATTATTAACCAAGTCAAAAAATAGATAAATGAGTAAAAGAACGCTGGCTGAATTAAGAGATGAAATTGATGCCTTGGATCAACGTATTCAAGCACTGATTGGTGAGCGCGCTGAATTGGCATCTGAAGTCGCCGAAGTTAAAAGAACCGGCAATGATGACAATAGCATCTTCTATCGTCCCGAGCGTGAAGCACAAGTCTTAAAAAGTATTATCCAGCGCAACCAAACGCTATTAAAAGACAAAGACATTGCGCATATTTTCCGTGAGATTATGTCGGCTTGTTTGGCACTAGAACAACCGCTTAATGTGGCTTATTTGGGCCCTGAGGGAACTTTCACCCAAGAGGCGGCACTCAAACATTTTGGTCATGCAGTATCGACACTGGATTGTGGCAATATTGATGAAATTTTCCATCAAGTCGAAAAAGGCAATGCCGATTATGGCGTGGTACCGATTGAAAATTCATCTAACGGGGTGATTGGCGCTACGGTTGATATGTTGTACTCTCAAGGTTTGAAGATTTGTGGCGAGGTTGAGATTGGTATTCAACACCAGCTTATGAGTGCGGATCAATCCCAAGAGGTCAAAGTTATTTATGCCCATCAGCAAGCGCTGGATCAGTGTAGTCGTTGGTTATCAAATCATTATCCAAATGCCGAGCTAAAAAGTGTGGCGTCAAATGCTTTGGCAGCGCGCCTGGTACAAGATGAGCCGCATGCAGCGGCTATTGCTTCTGAAGCAGCGCTAAGCTTGTATGGCTTAGAGCGCATTGCCAAAAATATTGAAGATAAGGCTGGCAATATTACGCGTTTCTTGGTGCTAAGTAAGGAAAGTGTTCCAGCCTCAGGCAATGATAAGACTTCTTTATTGGTGGTAACCAAGCATGAATCAGGTGCTTTGTTTGACCTATTGGAGCCTTTCAAAGAGCAGGGTATTAATATGCTGCAATTGGCTCGACATCCAATTCCTGGGGTAAAGTGGGAATACTTATTTCTTATTGATGTCGAAGGGCATCAGTCTCAAGCACATGTACAGCAAGCCTTAGACGAGGTAAGTAAGCGCGTGGTTAAAATGGAAATATTAGGTTCGTATCCAGTTGCTGTACTATGAGTGTTTGTGAATCTATCCGCTCCTTGAGTCCTTATCAAGGGGGTAAGCCTATTAGTGAGTTGCAGCGTGAGCTGGGACTGGATCGAGTGGTTAAATTGGCCAGTAACGAGAATCCTTTGGGTGTGGGACCTAAGGCTCTAGCGGCTATGCAGTTAGCTATTACTGAGGTTGATCGTTATCCCGATGGTAATGGTTATGAGCTAAAACAAGCACTCGCTCAACATTTGTCCATCGCAGCTGAAGGCATTACACTGGGCAATGGTTCTAACGATATTTTGGAGTTGATTGCGCGTGCATATGTCTGCCAGCCAAGTGATGAGGTGGTATTTTCGCAATACGCGTTTGTGGTTTACCCATTGGTCACTCAGGCGTTGGGAGCAACGGCTGTGGTCACACCGGCCAAAGATTTCTCCCATGACCTAGACGCCATGTTGTCAGCCATTAGCGCACAAACCAAATTGGTGTTTATTGCCAATCCTAACAATCCAACCGGCACCTTATTGGCTGATGAAGATATTTATCAATTCTTATTGGCACTACCGCCATCAGTGATGGTGGTGTTGGATCAGGCCTATATCGAGTACTTAGACAATGCCGAGGATCTTGCCTTGTCTTGGTTGGGTGAGTTTGACAATCTGATTATTACTCGCACCTTCTCTAAGGCTTATGGCTTGGCGGGACTGCGCGTTGGTTATTCACTTTCGAGTGCTCAAGTGGCTGATTATCTCAATCGCATTCGCCAACCTTTTAATGTTAATCACGTTGCCCAAAGTGCAGCAATGGCCGCACTGGATGATGAGGCGTTTTTGGCGCGCTCAGTTAGTGCCAATAAAATTGGGCTTAAGCAATTATCCGATGGCTTTGCTAAGTTGAGTTTGTCTTATATTGAGTCCTCAGCAAACTTTGTTTCGGTCAAGGTCAGTGATGCTAATGGCTTGTATCAAAAATTACTGGAAAAAGGCTTTATTGTACGACCGGTGGAGATGAAAAACTATCTGCGTGTTTCGGTGGGTACACAACATGAAAACCAGGACTTTCTGGATGCGCTGGGTGCAGTATTATGATTGATAGAATTTGTATTATTGGTGTGGGCTTGATTGGCGGATCGTTTGCCAAAGGTCTGAGAGAGAATGGGCAGGTTGGCACGGTAGTGGGTTATGGCCGTCAACAGGATAATCTGCAAAAAGCTGTGGAGCTGGGTGTTATTGATGAATATTCTCTGGACATTGCCAGCGCATTGGCAGACGTGCAATTGGTGATTATTGCCACGCCAGTGGATAGTTTTCAGCAAGTGCTGGAAATGATCAAGCCACATATTGATGATACTACCATTATCTCCGATGTGGGTAGTACCAAGGGTAGTGTGGTGAGAATGGCCAATACTGCGCTTGCGGATATGGCCAGTCAATTTGTACCAGCCCATCCAATTGCCGGTAAAGAAAAGAGTGGTGTGAGTGCCGCTGATGCCAACCTATTTACAAATAAGCGTGTGATTATTACTCCGCAGTCAGACACCAATGTGCAGGCCACAAAAGTGGTGGCTGAGCTTTGGCAGTCTATTGGCGCCAAAGTAGAGATGATGGATTATCAAACCCATGATAATTTATTGGGCATGACTTCGCATCTGCCGCATATGCTGGCCTTTGCGCTGATGGATTATCTAATTAGTCAAAATCCAGATGCTTGTGATTATGCCGCCGGTGGTTTTAAAGACTTTTCGCGCATTGCCTCCTCAGATGCCGTTATGTGGCGTGATATTTGTCTCAACAATAGTGATGAGATTATCAAGCATATTGATGGCTATAAAGCAGCCTTGGATAAATTATCAAATTTGATTCAGCAGCAACAATCAACAGAATTAGAACAATTGTTCATCAAGGCCAAATCGGCGCGTGACAATTGGTTAGACGACTAAAAGAAATATCATGAGTAAATTTATTGCAAACCCTGCAAGCACCCTAGCAGGCGATCTTAAAGTACCGGGCGACAAGTCCATTTCCCATCGCTCAATTATGCTGGGCTCACTGGCCAATGGCATCACCCAGGTCAGTGGTTTTTTAGAAGGTGAGGATGCACTTTCCACGCTAAAAGCTTTCCAGGATATGGGGGTTAAGATCCAGCGCGAGGCTGATAATGTCACTATCCACGGCGTAGGCCTTCATGGACTGAAAAAGCCAGAAAAACCACTGGATTTAGGCAATTCTGGTACATCTATTCGCTTAATGTCAGGTATTTTGGCTGCGCAAGATTTTGATGTGGAAATGGTGGGCGATGCTTCGCTGTCAAAGCGCCCAATGGGCAGAGTAATTAACCCATTATCGGAGATGGGTGCGGTGATTGAAAGTAACGAGGGCAAGCCGCCACTTAAGCTCAAGGGTGGCCAGGCGCTAAGGGCCATTGATTATGATTTGCCGGTGGCCTCAGCGCAAGTGAAATCTTGTATTTTATTGGCCGGTTTATACGCCAAAGGCAAGACCTGTGTACGTGAGCCGGCGCCAACAAGAGACCATACCGAGCGCATGTTAAAAGGCTTAGGGTATGCAGTAGAAGTTAAAGATAATCAGATGTGTGTCACCGGTGGCGGTGAGTTAAGTGCCACACATATCCAAGTACCTAGTGATATTTCTTCTTCTGCATTTTTTATGGTGGCAGCGGCAATTGCGCCTCAGGCTGATATCACTCTAACTGGGGTAAATATTAATCCAACCCGTACCGGTGTGATTGATATCTTAAAACTAATGGGTGCAGATTTAACGCTCAGTAATGAAAGAGAGATTGGTGGCGAACTATTGGCCGATATTCGCATCAAGTCTTCTGAATTAACAGGTATTCACATTCCTGAGGCTTTGGTGCCTTTGGCCATTGATGAGTTTCCTGCGGTATTTATCGCTGCTGCTTGCGCCCAAGGTGAGACTGTGCTGACTGGTGCTAAAGAGTTGCGCGTTAAAGAATCAGACCGTATTCAGGTGATGGCCGATGGTTTGGATATTCTAGGTATTGAAAACCAGGTGTTAGAAGACGGTATTAAAATTCAGGGTGGTGAATTTAAACAACCAACCCAGGTGATTGAGTCACACCATGATCATCGCATCTCCATGTCCTTTGCAGTGGCTTCACTCAGATGTGCTTATCCGATTGAAATTGAAGGGGTGGATAATGTTAAAACTTCGTTCCCTAATTTTGTTGAACTGGCTAATACTGCAGGTATGCATATTGTTGAACAATAGGGTATTCTTTAGCACATAAAAAAGGCGCTCAATGAGCGCCTTTTTTGTTTTGGTTTAAAGCTGGTGCTTAGTAACCACCCTTACGCTTAGTTTCAGGTAGGCCTGCAACCTTACCTGCTTGCTTAGCAGGGCCTTTAGGGAATAGTGTGTATAACTCTTTAGTTGTTAGCTTGCCATCCCAATCGCCTTTAAGGCCTTTAACCATATTACGCTCGTTAGGTTGGTTAGCGTTGTTGTTGATATATTCGTCACGCAAGAAGTTAATCAGTTTGAAGCTATCATCTGTTAATGTGATGCCTTCTTCTTGGGCGATTTCGTGTGCAATGTCCTCATTCCACTCATTAAGGTCCACTAAGTAACCGTGACCATCTCTTTCTAAATCAGCTAATGCCATTGTTTTTCCTCCAATGTGAAAGATAGTAAAAAGAACTTATTATATAATAAGGCTCATTTATTTTTCCTTTTTTTTGTAAGGGTATTCCATGACCATTGATAATGCAGCCCCTTTTTTTGCTTGGGATGTTTCAACTTTCTTAGCGCTATTTTTAGTCAGCGCCTTGATCATTGTGACCCTGGATAGTTTGTTTTTCGCCAAGGGTCGAACTAGCATTAAAGCGCAGCCAAAAACCGGCTTACTCAAGTGGATTTATTTCTTACTATTCTTGCGCTTTAACAAAGGTGAGCGTTACTTGGATCGACCTAAGATTGTGCAATGGTCGGCAGAATTCTTCCCGGTATTGCTATTGGTGTTTTTACTCAGAGGTTTTGCCATAGAGCCGTTTCGCATTCCTTCAAACTCGATGATGCCCACCTTGTTAACAGGTGATTTTATCTTGGTGAATAAGTTTGATTACGGTCTTAGAATGCCAGTCACCAATACTGAGATTTTGGCCAACAATGAGATTAAGCGCGGTGACGTGGTGGTATTTAGATATCCAAATTATGAGCGCAACGACCAGTACCAGGGTGCTGATTTTATCAAGCGTGTGATTGGTGTGCCTGGTGATGAGATTCTTTATCATAACGATCGTCTAAGGGTTAATGGCAACAAAGTGCATTATCAAGATTTTAAGGATTATCAAGGTGTGGAATCAGGCGCAGGTATGACTGGATTCAAGCACAAGCGCGAGTTATTAGCCGGCAATCCACACGACGTGTTACTAGATCCAAATACGGCTTCTCGTGGCGTTAAAGCTCAAGTCCCGGCCGGACATTACTTAGTGATGGGTGATAATCGATCGCGTAGTAGTGATTCGCGCTTTTGGGGTTTTGTGCCTAGAGAATACATCATCGGTAAGGCGTTTGGTATCTGGATGCACTATGACGATTCACTCAAGCTAGAGCGCGTTGGTGGTTTCGACTAAAGACTAATTAATGTGTTTGAGAATGTTCTCTAATTCGTCTTTTGACTGATAGTGAATCACGATTCTACCCTTATCATCACTCACAGGTTTAATCTCAGTTTTTGAAGACAAGGTCTGCGTTAAAGACTGCATCAGCTTATCTAGCTTCGGATCAACACTCACAACCTTTTTAGGTTTTGGATTCAGTAGGCGTTTAACCAACTCTTCGGTTTGACGTACTGAGAGCTTTTTGTTAATCACTTGTGAAGCGGCTTCAAATTGCATGTCTTCTTGCAAAGACAATAGGGCGCGTGCATGGCCCATTTCTAAATCGCCATTACCCAAGAGTTGCTTCACCGCATCACTAAGTTGTAATAGGCGAATTAAATTAGACACACTAGAGCGTGAGCGACCCACCACGTGAGAGATTTCCTCATGGGTCATACCAAAGTCCTCAATCAACTGTTGTAGGGCTTTAGCCTCTTCCAGTGGCGTGAGTGATTCACGTTGAATATTCTCAATCAAACCAATGGCCAATGCCACTTGATCATCAATCTCACGAACAATAACCGGAACTTCGCTCAGTCCAGCAATTTGTGCAGCGCGCCAACGGCGCTCACCAGCAATAATTTCATATTTGTCGTACGCCACCTTGCGCACCACAATCGGCTGAATAATGCCTTGCGAGGCAATTGAGTTGGCTAACTCATTTAGCGTATCCGGATCAATATCATCACGAGGTTGAAACTTACCACGCTGTAGTGCACCCACTTCCAAGGTTTGCATATTGTTGCCAGTAGCGCCCTCGTCGCTGGCCTGACCTAACAAAATATCTAATCCACGTCCCAGTTTTGAAATTTTTGCCATATTAATTTATTGATGTTTTTCTAATCACTTCGCTGGCCAAAGACACATACGAAATGGCACCCTTAGAAGAGCGAGCATAACTGATTGCCGCTTGTCCAAAGCTAGGCGCTTCTGCTAATTTTACATTTCTCGGCACAATGGTTTTAAAGACTTTATGGGAAAAATATTGTTGCAATTGAATAGAAACCTCATTCGAGAGATTGTTACGTGTGTCATACATGGTGCGTACCAGGCCAGTAATCTCCAATTCTGGATTGGTAGTGGCTTTGATCTTTTCGATGGTTTGCATCAAGGCACTCAGACCTTCTAGAGCATAGTACTCACATTGCATTGGAATAATAATGCCGTTTGAGGCAGTAAAGGCATTGACCGTGAGCATGTTTAGCGATGGTGGGCAATCGATAATGACGTAGTCGTAGTCCGTGTCGATGTGAGCAATGGCATTTTTAAGTGTGTACTCGGAGTTGTCTTTTTTTAATAGCGCCACTTCCGCAGCAATCAGATCGGTGTTGGAGCCAATCACATCAATCTCTGAATCATTAGCATGCAAGATAGCCTGATTGATTGAGCATTCTTCTAGCAACACCTCACAAATGGAATTGTTCAAATCATATTTGTCGATACCACAACCCATGGTGGCATTACCCTGAGGGTCAATATCAATCAGCAGTACTTGCTTTTTAATGGCTTTCAGTGCAGCAGCCAGATTCACCGCTGTGGTGGTTTTACCCACACCACCTTTTTGATTTGCAATGGAAAGAACAACCGTCATCAGTCTTATTTGCCCAGCACTGTTAAAGCCTTTAATAGATTGGTGGCTTCGTGTACAAAGTAGTCCTTTTTGAGTTTCTCAATTGCTTGCTTAGCGTCCTCATCTTTCTTCTTAGCTTGTGAGGCGAGGATAGCTTCGCTACTCATCTTAGAAGGATCTTCGACCTCCAGATGACCATTAAGGTCCTTTTCTTTGGTGTCAGTGACACTGTCTTCTTTTTCGTTTTCTAGACTGATATTTTTCAGGTGAATATCAGGCTCAATGCCTTTGGCTTGAATAGAGCGCCCTGATGGCGTGTAATAACGTGCGGTGGTAATTTTGAGTCCATAGCCATCATCAAGCTCGACAATGGTTTGTACCGAGCCCTTGCCAAAGGAAGTGTTACCCATAATAATTGCGCGCTTGTGGTCTTGTAGGGCGCCAGCAACAATCTCTGAGGCCGAGGCTGAGCCTTCATTAATCAGTGCCACAATTGGCGCGCCCAGCATTACATCACCCGGTTCGGTTTTAAACTTAATGTTAGAGCTTTTGATGCGTCCCTTGGTGTAAACCACTAAACCCTTTTCGTCGATAAAGAGATTAGAGACATCAACCGCACCCTCTAATACGCCACCTGGGTTGTTGCGCAAATCCAGAATCAGTGAATCCAGGTAACGGCCATTTTGCGCCACCAAATCGTCAATCACTTCTTGCATTAGCTCAGCGGTAGGACCTTGGAAGCTTGAGACGCGGATATAGCCAATGTTTTCTTCTAGCAAATAACCTTTGACCGAGGTAATGGTAATGATCTCACGGGTAATCTCTACCACAAATGGCTTTTGATTTTCTCTAACAACGGTGAGTTTGATATCGGTACCTGGCTCACCACGCATCAGCTCTACGCCGTCTTCTAGTGTCATGCCGCGTACTGGTTTGTCGCCAATTTTTACAATCAAATCACCCGATTGCAAGCCTGCTCTATAGGCTGGTGTGTCATCAATGGGTGAGACCACGCGAATCGACTCGTCTTTCATGTCAATTACAATACCCAGACCACCAAATTTACCCGAAGCACTTTCCAGTAAATCTTTCTGCTCTTTGGGTTTTAAATAATTTGAGTGTGGATCCAGGCCATTGACCATGCCTTTGATGGCGTGCTCGAATAATTCTTTATTTTCAACATCATCAACATAAAGCTGTTTAATGTCGCTAAAAACTTGAGTAAAACCCTCTAAATCTTTAAAAAATGCCTCTAAACGTTGCTTTTCTTCTTCAGTTTGCGCATTAACCGCAGAAATGGGCGTCAAAATGCTGAAAAAAACAGCCAAAAGCAGAAAGTGCTTAGAAAAGTTAAAGAAAGTCATAATATAGTTATTTACTGATAAAAAGTTTAAATATAATACTGTGAAATATTGATGTTGATTTTACTTGGTTTTTGTTTTTAATTAATGGAGAAAAAATGAGAAGATTTGGAGCGATTTTATTAAGTTTGTCAATGTTGTTTTCTTTAAATGCATGGGCCGAAGAACAAGCGCCAGCCGCGCAGACAGCAGCTGAAGATGGTCCGGTACAAGCCATTCAATCAGCGATTGTTAAACTTAATCAACTCACTGCTGCCAGCACTTATTCTCCACAGATGGTTGGATTTTTGGTTGAAAACGAAGTGGCGCCACTATTTGATTTTGATCATATTGGTAACGAAGTACTCTTAGTGGTTAACAATCGTCTCAGTGCAGACGAGGCTAAATACTTTAGCAACAAACTAAAAAACAACATCATTTCCACCTTGTTGCAAAAACTGTCTCAGGCTAATTCAACCTCATTTCAATTTATCTCAGCACGACCAATTATGGGTGGCGCAGTTGCAGTGCAATTGAGAGTGAATGGTTATTCACCGTATGCTATTTATTTAGATTTGTTATTCCACAAGAACGAAGCCCGCGGTTGGCAGATTTTTGATGTGGTGCTTAATAACGATAGCATGACCAACTACTATCAAAAAATGGTGCTAATCAAAGCCAGAAGGTATGGCATTTACGGCATGTTGGGCAGAATTTAATTTATACTAAAAAAGAGAAGAAAAAAGGATCGCTATGAGTGAAGTTACACTATTAGAAAAAGAAGAAGATATTGAAAAGGCAACCAAAGCCTTAAAGGCCATGGCACATCCATTGCGTCTTAAGATTTTATGCGCTTTGAAAAATGAAGAAATGCCAGTACTAGAGATTGTTAAACAAGTAGGCTCTTCTCAATCTAATATTTCACAACATATTGATATTCTACGTACTAAGGACATCGTCGAATCACGGCGCGATGGCAACAAGATTTTATGTAAGGTAAAAGATGCAAAGATCTTAAAGTTAGTTGCCAATATGCAAGCCGTATTCTGCTCTGCAGACGAACTATAAGAATCTTTCTCTTTAACACCCTGCATCCATTGCGCTCGTAGCTCAGCTGGATAGAGTGTTGGCCTCCGAAGCCAAAGGTCACCGGTTCGACTCCGGTCGAGCGCACCACTACCAATCGTTACATCTGTAACCGTTTTAACGGTTCTTGACCAATGTAAAAAAACACACAAGAGGGTGTATTTAGAGGGGAGAGTAGGATACCCCCCCTTTTTTTTAGTGATGACCTAAAGATTTATCGGTAAATAGATAATTTCTTAACTCTTTGTCAAAGGATTTATCCTGTCTTCTTATCCACTCAATCAGCATAGCCGCGTGTTCTTTTTCCTCATCTCTATTGTGAGCTAATAATTCCTTTAACTCTTCATTTTGGCAAGTGTCTATCCTTTGTTGATACAAATCAACAGCTTCCATTTCTTCTCTTAGCGAGTTGATGGCAGCACTCATATCAATTGTATTTTGGGTTAGATTGGGCATATTGACTTCCTTGTTATTTTAAATATTTTTCTAATTCATCAGCACCGCCAATATAGTTTCCGCCAATGAAGATTTGTGGTGTTGTGCTTTGTCCGCTTACCGCTCTTAGTGATCTGGAGGTAATGCTTTTTCCTAATTCCACTTGTTCAACGTATATGTCTTTTTTCTCAAGCAAATCAAGCGCTCTCTCACAATGCGGACAACCTTTTCTGCTAAACATGGTGGCAGTTTCCGGGATTTTGGCATCTTGGTTAATGTATTCTAACATGGTGTCTGCATCGGAAACTTCGAACGGATCACCTTCTACTTCTGACTCGATAAACATCTTTTCAATTACTCCATCTTTAACCAGCATAGAGTAGCGCCAAGAGCGATCGCCAAATCCTAGGTCATTCTTGCTAACCAGCATGCCCATGGCTTCAGTAAATTCACCATTGCCATCTGGAATCATTAATACATTTTCAGCTTCTTGGTCTTTACTCCATTCGTTCATAACAAAGGTGTCATTCACAGAAACACAGACAATCTCATCTACACCATTTGCTTTTAGAACCGGTGCAAGCTCGTTATAACGAGGCAGGTGTGAAGATGAGCAAGTTGGTGTGTAGGCTCCGGGCAGGGCAAATACCACTATTGTTTTATTGTTGAAAATCTCATCAGTTGATAAATCAGCCCATTGATGATTTTGTTGAATTCTAAAATTAATTGATGGAATTTTGTTTCCGGTGTTGTTTTTTAGCATTGCCCACTTCCTTTTTATTGATTATGGTTGTCATTGTATTCTTAGTTTATAATTAAGTAAAACGAATAATATCTATTAAATTAATCTAAAAAAACGATTATTATGCTACCTTCTATCAAAAACCTTCAATACTTAATTACTTTGGAACAGACGTTACATTTCGCCAAGGCTGCGCAACAATGTTTTGTTAGTCAATCTACTTTGAGTGCAGGTATTGCAAAATTAGAAACTGATTTGGGTGTTGAATTGGTTGAAAGAAGTAACAAGCATGTGCAATTTACTTCGATGGGGAAAAAGATTGTTAAACAGGCAAAACTGGTGATATTGAGTGCCCAAGATTTGTCGAATATTGCCAAGACAGATTTTTTAAATTCAAAAATCGTGGTTGGTGCTATACCTACTATTGCCAGCTATATATTGCCTTTGTTTTTAAAAAAGTTGGAGAAAAATTTTCCAAATTTGAAAATCTCTTTTGTTGAGGCTACCAGCAGTCAATTAATTAAAAAGATAGAGAATAATGAAATTGATTTTGCTTTTTTTGCCTTTCCTTATGACACCCCTAACACAATTGATGGTTATGAGTTGTTTGATGATTATCTACACCTGGTTAAACATAAAAACAGAGAATCTGATGTTATTAATAAAGGTGAGTTATTGCTTTTAGAGCAGGGCCATTGTTTGCGCGCTCATGTGATGCAGGGGCTGCGCGTTAAAGAAGAGCAGGTGTCGGATTTTTCTTGCTCTAGTATTGCCACTTTGATTGCTATGATTGATATGGATATGGGGGTGAGTCTATTGCCAAAAATTGCCATTGACTTTGGTGTTTTATCACCTTATTCAAATCTTAACTATGTTGCGCAATCAAAAGTTTCAAGAAAGCTGGGGGTGATATATAAAAAGAACAATCAACATATCACCGATATTCAACAGATATCCAATATTTTGCGTCATTAACGACTTATTATCAATGTTAGTGGTAAGTCTTATGGTTTAAGATGTTGTACGGATTGAGACGGATTGTGGATAATAAAAACCAGTTTTAACATTTAGGCAGAATCAATGAGAGTACTATTTACAACAGCCATATTGACACTTGGCGCGCTCAATGCACAAGCTAATACCAATCAATTTGTCTCTAAAGTCAGTTGTGTTGAGCAAATGACACAGGCCACCAACCCTACCACGGGCAATGTGGTTATTTTCCCTACGCCGTGTGATGTACCCAGGGGTTGGGGTGAGGTTGCGCCCGCTGAGTTGTCGTTAGATTTTCTAAAGCAGTATTGGTCTTTGTCTAAGGATAAGGCTGGTGATTTTAGTCAAATCAAATCCGAACAAGCACTGGACAACGCCAAACAAACCTGGAATAGAGGGGTGGATGTGGTTGAACAAAGTCAAACTTGGCAAAGCCTTAAACAAGAGGGTGGTGAGATCATGGACCAATCTCAAGAGGCGGTTGACAAAGCCAAAGACTGGATAGAGGAAGGCAAGCAAGATTTGATTAAATGGCTAGATAAGTAGACCACTTATCATTGTCATGACTTATCCTGATATTAATCCAATCGCCTTAGATTTGGGCTTTGTACAAATCTATTGGTACGGACTGATGTATCTACTGGCTTTTGCCAGTGCATTTTTACTGGCCAATTATCGCGCTAAACGCTCGAGCCGTTGGAGTACTGGGGAAGTTGAGGATTTGATTTTCTATGGTGCCATTGGTGCGGTAGTTGGCGGTAGAGTGGGTTATATGTTGTTTTATAATTTTTCCGCCTGGCTATCAGATCCGCTTTCAGTATTTGCCATTCAGGGTGGTGGTATGTCATTTCATGGTGGATTTTTAGGGGTGCTACTGGCCATGGTATGGTTTAATCGAAAACACCATAAAGCTTTTTTTACCACCATGGATTTTGTTGCCCCATTGGTGCCACTAGGTCTGGGTTTTGGTCGCTTGGGTAATTTTATCAATGGCGAGCTTTGGGGTGCACAAACCACCAGTGCATTGGGCATGTATATCCCTAGTGAAGGCGTAGCACGCTATCCTTCGCAGTTGTATGAGGCTTTTTTTGAGGGCTTGGTGTTGTTTTTGATTTTGTGGTTTGTCAGCCAAAAATCTCAGCCAAAAATGCTGATCTCTGCTCTGTTTTTAATCTTCTATGGTATCTTTAGATTCGCGATTGAATTTGTGCGTCTGCCGGATGCACATATTGGCTATTTGGCCTTTGATTGGCTTACCATGGGGCAGTTGCTCAGTGCGCCAATGATTGGACTGGGTCTGTATCTATTGTATCAAGCAAATAAGCGAAAACATGAAAGCATATATTGACATTGGCAAACGAATCTTAAACGAAGGGCAGTGGGTAGAAAATACGCGCACGGGTAAAAAAACCTTAACCATTATTGGTGCTACTTTCGAGCATGATTTAAGTGACGGTACGGTACCTGTGGTTACCACCAAGAAAATGTTTTGGAAGCCAGCGATTGCTGAGATGCTAGGCTATATTCGTGGCTATGGTTCGGCAGCACAATTTCGAGAGTTGGGTTGCAATACTTGGAATGCCAATGCCAATGAAAACCAGGCCTGGTTGGATAATCCACATCGCAAGGGTGAGGATGATATGGGGCTTTGCTATGGGGTGATTGGCCGTGCCTTTCCGGGTATTGAGGATGATGAACCGCTAGATCTGTATAAAAAAATTGTCGATGACCTGTCTCAAGGCATTGATGACAGACGAGAAATCTTTACTTTTAACCATCCAAACTTAGTGCATCGCGCCTGTCTGCCAGCTTGTATGCACACTCATCATTTTAATAAATTGGGTGATAATCTATATCTAGAGAGTTATCAGCGTAGTAGTGATTACGCCCTAGGTCAGCCCTTTAATCATTTTCAAGTGGCATTTTTGCTGATGATTACTGCACAAATCACCGGTTTAAAACCTAAAGTGATGCGTCATCATCTGTCCAATGTACACCTGTATGAGGATCAAGTAGAAACCTTTAAAAACGAGCAAGCGGATCGTGAGCCCTTACCTTTGCCTAAGTTAAAAATCAATCCTGAGATTAAAACCTTAGAAGATTTAGAGACCTGGGTCACCATGGATGATTTTGAGCTGGTTGGCTACGAACACCATCCGGCGATTAAATACCCATTTACTGTCTAATCCAATCAAGTTTTTAATCTTGATATTATCGACTTTTGTCGGCTATTAGAATTTAACAGTTCAAAAAGAACCTAAATTCAGCTACAATTACACCTATTAGATGTCATTTTGACCTCTAATTTTAACATCAAACAGGCATCAAATGCCAATTGTTTGGCGGGGTGTGTATTGCAGATTAAGGGTGTCATTTGGCTGTTATTGGTTCCAGGTTTGTTGGCTCAGGCATTGGCTGCGGATCCGCTTGTGTTTCAATTATCTGGCAATATTGAAAAACTAGCGAACACCAATATCACTCACTGGTTTAATCAATTTGGCAATGGTAGAACGCGTTTTATTATTAAAGGTTTAGCCGGAGAATCTCCCAGTTATCAGCTGGAAACTATTCAGCCTTTGAGCGATATAGAAGATGACGATACGCAATTGTTATTTCTACAAGCTGCACTATTATCCACGCAGAATCACGGCAGTCGTCGACCAACACTTAATCTGGGCATAGGGCAACGATATTTGGTGGAGGATGAGCAGGCTGTTGCCGGGGTTAATCTATTTCTAGATTATGAGGCCAACTCTAGTCATAAGCGTGCTTCCTTGGGTTTGGAGTATCAGCGTCATCATTTTTCTGCGGCTTTGAATTATTACCAGGCCTTATCCAATCAAAAAATTATTGATGGCTATATTGAACAGGTGTTATCAGGCCATGAGTTGAATTTGTCAGGTCAATTACCTTATCTTCCCTGGGCAAGAATCAAAGCCTCTCAATACCATTGGGATCAACAGCAAAGTGAAGACATACAAGGCAAACGTCTGGGGTTGGCACTGCAACTATCTAGTGCATTGTCACTAGAGTTGGGTCAACAACGGGAGAGTCAAAGCCAGCCGCAAAACTACGCCGAACTGTCTCTAGAGTGGCCAGCACAAGAGCAACGAACACCTGAATTATCGTTGAGTGCGTCTATGTTTGCACCCAGTGATAACATGCAACTCTCTGCACTGGATTGGGTGGAGCGAGACCATAAAATCCGCATTGAGAAAACCCTTGTTAATCAAGCCCCTGTATTTGACTCGAGTGCTAGCGCCAGTGTGATGGAGAATCAGCTAAGTGCTATTCGTTTGAGCGCGGTAGATGAACAAAGTGTAACTTATGCGATTACCGGTGGTAGTGCCCAAGGTGATGATAGCGCCTTGTTTGCCGTGGATGATGCAACAGGTGTGGTGAGTTTTAAGCAGGCACCGGATTACGAAAACCCGTTAGATGCAGATGGTAATAATATTTATCACTTTAGGGTTGCTGCTACCGACACTCAGGGGCTTGCTAGTACGCAAGCGATATCAATTACCGTGCTTGATGTGGATGAGCAAGGTGTAAGTGTTTCACCAACTGTACTTAGTGTGATTGAAGGTAATATGACTAGTTATCGGGTTTGGCTTAATACCCAGCCTAGCGCCGATGTGAGTATTGTGATGAGTAATAATAATACTATCGAAGTGGGATTGACGCTTAGTACCTTGAGCTTTACCCCGGATAATTGGTCCGACCCACAAGTGGTTGGTGTATTGGGCTTAGATGATGCAAATAATAAAAATGGCGTAGCCACTATTTCTCACGTGGTAAGTGGTGGTGATTATGAAGGTCTGAGTGCTGATGAAGTGATAGTCAACACCATTGATCTTGATTTGGCCAATGCTTTAATTAGTAATGTATCTGGCTCAACCAGTGAGGCTGGGGGTGTGGCAACTTTTAGCATTCAGTTGGAAACTCAGCCTTCTGCCGATGTGGTGGTTGATTTAAGCAGTAGTGATATTGGTGAGGGTGTGGTATCTCCAGCACAGGTGATATTTACGCCAGATACCTGGAACGATAACAAAATCATTACGATCACAGGTGTGGATGATGATATTGACGATGGCGATATTGGGTATACGATTGCTGTAGTGTTTAACTCTCAAGATGTGGATTACCATCAAAGACATAATGTGGACCTATCAGTAATTAATACCGATAACGACACAGCTGAACTGATCGTTAATCGTATTGACGGCTTTACCGGTGAGGATGGCGATAGCGGATCTTTAGAGGTTAAATTGACCACAGAGCCGGTTGCGGCAGTCGTATTGGCTATTTCCAGTGATGATATTAGCGAAGGCGTGGTTACGCCTGACAATTTAAATTTTGATATTACCAATTGGAATATTTGGCAGAGTATTACCATTAGTGGTGTAGATGATAGTATTGACGATGGTGATATTAATTACCAGGTGTTAATCGATCCGTCAGCCTCTATAGATGCCAAGTATCAGATCTTAGGTGTACACACCGAATCTATGCTAAATCGAGATAATGATGCTACTCCGGGAGTGACGGTGACTGAGACCAGTGGCAATACTGATGAGGATGGTGGATTCTTTACTTTTGGTGTGAGACTGAACACTGTACCAATTGCCGATGTAGTGATTAATCTGAGCAGTAGTGATACCAGTGAAGGGCTGGTCGCACCCATACAACTAACCTTTACTCCAAGCAATTGGCAAAATACGCAGACGGTGAGAGTTGACGGTGTGGATGATAGTATTGTCGATGGCGATCAAGCTTATAGTATTGTGACCTCTAACACCATCTCAACTGATCCAATTTATATGGGACTGGTAGTGGCAGATGTGGCCATGGTTAATGCCGATAATGATGTGGTGGCAACCATTGGTCCTGTCAGTGGTGATACTTCAGAATCTGGTGCCAGTGTACAATTTAGTATTGTGTTAACAGCACAGCCTAGTAGTGAGGTAACCATTCCACTGAGTAGTAGTGATGCCAGTGAGGGCGAGGTTAGTCCTAGTCTTGTGGTTTTCGATACATTTAATTGGAACATTCCGCAAACCATTACCATCAATGGTATTGATGACGGTATCGCCGATGGCGATCAGCCGTATTATATTATTATCGAACCGATGATTTCCAGCGATCCAATTTTCTCAGGCGCAGATCCTGAAGACGTACTGGTGTTTAACCGAGATAACGACTAGTCTTAATATTTACTTCCACAAATCCACAGTAATGCCTTGCTCGCGCAATTTGTCAGAGGCGTCTTCTAAGTAGCGTTGAAAGCTGGGTTGTTGGTAATAAGCTTCAGACAAAACGTATTGCATAATGCCGTGTAGGTGATACTGCTTGAAAAAAGCATCTTTGCGAATCACCTCATCACCATCTTTGGCAAAAAATACAATGGCAGGTTTGTAGGTTAATTGCAGGTCTTCATACCAGTCTTTGGCACTGGTGCGCTTACCGCTAGGAGTAATCAATTTCTCATCTGATAGTGCATTAAAGCGTACTACCTGCATTTGCCCTAGGAGTGCTTGAGTGGTTTCTAGTGACATTAGGTCTTGATAGAATCGATCGCATTCTGGACAATTGGGTTCTTCAAAAAATACCGCCAAGTATTTAGAGGCTGGCAGTTGTCGAGAGCGTGCCAACATATGTGGCCCTTTTTCAAAGATTGGATGTGGGTTCAGGCTACCAACAGCTTGGGTTTTAAAGCTATTGATATAGCTGGCATAGGACTGTTTTAGATAGGTCTTATTGGCAATATAATCCAAAGTCTTATCCATCTTGTCAACGGATTGATAACCATTAAGTCTAAGTACTACTGTGCCTTTGGCGTCTAAAAATACCAGGGTTGGGGTAAATTGCACTTTCATATGCGCGGCAAAATCTTTTTCAGTGAAGTTCTCGCCATTCCAGTCGGTGAGTTCACGATCACCCCACATATTGGTTTCAATCACATCGAAGTGGCTTTGTAGTTTATTGACAATCTCAGGATGGTGGAAATTATCCTCAACCAGTTTGGCGCAATATGGGCAACCGTTTTGGTGGAAGTAAACCATAATATGTCGATTTTCATCATTGGCTTCTTCTAGATCTTCGCTGAGATCCATAAAACTGTCTTTAAACCAGCTTGGCAACTCTTCGACAAATTTAGCGCCTAAAAATTCTCCGTGCTTTGGCTGTTCTTGAGCAGGGACGCCCAGTGATAGTAATAGCGATAAAACAATAATAGATAAACGCACAGCCTCTCCCCAGTTGCTGATAATAATGGTTTTATTGTAGCGGGAGTTTGACGCTAACGCAAGTTAGGCTTCTTCAATATCCTTGTGCGGCAAGAACAGACCACAACCCAATAAGCGGTGCGCACCCAGGCCACGTTCTTGAATCAGTACCGATTCGGCTTTGCGTAGATTGGCAATCATTAAAGAGCGAGTGTGGATTTGAGCTTGATCGGTTTGAATACTAGACTCTAGGCCGGCTAGCATTTTGCTAACGCTAATACCCATGCTTAGCAACTCATCGTAGCATTGTTGTAAGAAATCCTCTTCACTCATACTGAGCTCGCAGGCCACACCTTTGGCAAACACCACCGACATATCACTTAAAAGTTTGGGTTTAAGTGCTTTAACGATTTTCACCTCGTATTCGCCCAATGTCAGTGTTTTACCAATTAGAGATTGCGCTGACTCCATATGCTCTTTGGGCAGACGAATAATCAGTTTTGAGCGCTTAGAGGGATAGTAAAAACCCGATGCTTTGTTTTGCTCCCAGCCATTGCCGTCAGCAACCGAAATATCAAACACACCTGCACCGACTTCTTCTAACCAGGGCAAGTGTGCCAGCAGGGCTTGAGACAGCAAGTATGCATGATCAATCGGTAAAATTTTGCTATGGATGTTAAACACCATGTCCTGAATATGATCAGGTAGAACAAAATTTTCTTCTTTAATGGTTTCCTGCCAAAACATGAGCTTTCGTTATTCTTGGGTATAAAGGTTATAATACCCGCTCATTATACAAATTTCTGCCATGGAAAACCTACAGCAAATTATTGGCTATCAGTTTAAAGATGTGTCGCTACTCAAATTAGCGCTGACGCATCGCAGTGCTGGCAAGCGCAATAATGAACGCTTAGAATTTTTGGGTGATAGTATTTTGGGTGCGGTGATTTCTTATGAACTGTATCAAAAATTCCCCAACATTGATGAAGGCAAGTTATCTCGATTACGCTCACATCTGGTCAGAGGACAAACCTTGGCCACTTTTGGCGATAAGTTGGGTTTGGCTGATCAATTGATTCTGGGGGCGGGAGAGCTCAGAAGTGGTGGCCATAAGCGTGGCTCGATTCATGCCGATTGTGTCGAAGCCATCTTTGGTGCGGTATTTTTAGATGCAGACTATCAAACAGCCAAATCAGTTATCTTGCGACTGTTTAAAGATTTATTGGCTACGGTTGATCCTAAGGATTCTCTTAAAGATGCCAAAACTCAATTACAAGAATACTTACAAAAACGTGGACACGCCTTGCCACAATACAACCTAACCAATACCATTGGCAAGGATCATAATGCCGTATTTGTGGTGAATTGTCACTTAGCAGATCAGCAACTTCAAGTTGAGCAAAGTGCCAAAAGCATTAAGCGCGCCGAGCAGGCCTGCGCACAAATTTTATTGGACAAATTAAAAGCCTCATGAGTTTTAAAGCTGGATTTATTGCCGTGGTTGGTCGCCCGAATATGGGTAAGTCAACCTTGATTAACGAGCTCTTGGGGCAGAAGCTTTCCATCACCTCGCATCGACCACAAACCACGCGTCACCGCATTCATGCGATTGACACCCGCGAGGATTACCAAATGGTGTTTGTTGATACTCCGGGTATTCATATTGGCAACAAAAAAGCCATTAACTCTTATATGAATCGTGCTGCCAGCTCTAGCATTAAAGATGTGGATATGATTTTGTGGCTGATTGAAGCGGGCAAGTGGACCAAGGAAGATGCGCGAGTTTTGGAGCATGTAGAGAAAAGCGAAGTGCCAGTGATTTTATGTATCAACAAGATTGATAAACTGGAAAATCCTCAAGCGCTATTGCCGTATTTGCAAAAGATTGGTGAGAAATATCAGGCCAGCGAGATCTTTCCACTTTCGGCCTTTAATAAGCGTGACACCAAAGCCTTAAGAGAGATTATTCTTAAACACCTGCCTGAACAGCAGATGATTTTTGATCCGGATTATATTACCGATCGGTCCGAGAAATTTGTGGTGGCAGAATTTGTACGCGAAAAACTCATGCGTCATTTGGCTGATGAGCTGCCTTATGATCTCACGGTCGAGATTGAGAAGTACGAACTTGAGGGTAATACCCAACACATTGGTGCGCGTATTTATGTGGATAAGGCTTCGCAAAAAAACATCGTCATTGGCAAAAAAGGTGAAGTGCTTAAGCTGATTGGCACCGAGGCTAGACAAAGCATTGAAGGGTTTTTAGAGCGTAAAGTATTTCTACAACTGTGGGTAAAAGTACGTAGTGGCTGGTCAGATGATAAACGCTCATTGGCCTCGTTAGGCTATGACTAAAGTCGAGCTAACGCCTGCTTATTTAATTCATCGTCGAGCTTACCAAGACAACTCTTTGTTGTTGGATTTTTTAACACGCGACCATGGCAAGATTCGCCTAGTGGCTCGTGGCATGAGAAAATCCAAAACCAAATTACAGATGTTTACGCATTTGCATATCTCTTATAGTGGTAAAGGTGATCTAAAAACCCTAACCCATTGGGAGATTAACGATACACCGCGCGTATTATTGGGCGAGGATCTAATTCTGGGTATGTATGTGAATGAGGTGATTGATAGAGTATTGCTAGAGCACGATCCGCATGAAGAATTGTTTTTGGCTTATCAGGATTTTATCACCAGTATTGCGCCACTATCCAAGGCACAGAAGCATTGGTCTTTACGTCTGTTTGAAAATAACTTACTGGAAGTGCTGGGCTATGGCCTGAGTTTTGAGCAAGATATCCGGGGCGATTGGATTTCGGCCGAGGCCAGTTATGAGTATCATCAGCAAGCGGGATTTTGCCCTAGCAGCCAAGGTATAATGCCGGGAAAACTCTTGCAGAGGTTAGCGACACAAGATATGAATGCGGTGCCCGATTCGGCACAACTTAGACTCTGTCGAGACCTTAATCGAGAGCGCTTACGCCTACTATTGGGCGACAAACCATTAAACAGCAGGGAGCTATATTGTAAATGAGTATTTATCTCGGGGTTAATATTGACCACATCGCCACCTTAAGACAGGCCAGAGGTACCAGCTATCCTTCACCAATTGAAGGCGCATTATTATGCGAACAATCCGGGGCTGATAGTATTACTCTGCACCTGCGTGAGGATAGACGCCATATCCAGGATCAAGACGTAGAGATATTGCGCGAACAACTGAGCACAAAAATGAATCTAGAGATGGCTGCTACCGATGAGATGGTCGGTATTGCAGCGCGCATTAAGCCGCAGGATTGTTGCTTAGTACCAGAAAAGCGTGAAGAACTAACCACCGAAGGCGGACTAGATGTGGCTTCACAACTGCCAAGAATGCGCGATGTGTGTGCGCAGTTGGCTGAGAATCAGGTGACGGTTTCTCTATTTATTGATGCCGACAAAGCGCAAATTGACGCTGCTAAAGAGGTGGGTGCGCCAGTGATTGAATTGCATACCGGGCATTATGCAGATACCACGGGCGCTGAGCAAGCGCAAGAATTTGAGCGCATTAAAACCATGGCAACTTATGCACATTCTATCGGTCTGCAGGTCAATGCCGGACACGGCCTAACCCTGGAAAACACCCCGGAGATCGCCAGATTGCCCGAGGTAGTTGAGCTTAATATTGGTCATTCTATTGTAGCGCGTGCGGTATTTGTGGGTTTGGCACAAGCTGTGAAAGAGATGAAAGAACTAATGCTAGAGGTACGTGCATGATTTATGGCGTGGGCACCGATATTGTGAGCATTGAACGCGTGGCACATATTCTGAATAAGAATCGTGATGGTTTTATCAATCGCGTGCTTTCTGAGCATGAGCGTGCTTTGTTTGCCAACAAGGGTGATAGTGTCAATTATTGCGCCAAACGTTTTGCCGCCAAAGAAGCCTTTGCCAAGGCCTTAGGTACTGGGATTGGCAGGGTGGTGAGTTTTCAAGATCTAACCATTCGCAATAATGATGACGGCAAACCGTTTTTTATTCCCAGCGAAGCGCTACGCCTACGCCTATTAGAGCGCGGTATCAAGAAAGCGCATTTAAGTCTTTCAGATGAGCAGCAAAATGCAGTGGCATTTGTGGTGCTAGAGCTGGGCGATGAAAGTCTTGAGAAAAAAGACGATTATGGTACAACTTTCTAGTTGATATAACGCCCAAATCCTGCTCTATAAGCCTCGTTTCGCGTACCTTCACAGCCAAACTCTACGGCAGTTTGATAGCCCGATTGTGCTAAGGATTGTTGTTCTAATATATATAGTGGCGTTCTATCCATCTTAAAACGCTTTAAGCCTTTGTGCATCAGTCGAGAGCCAGAGGGGTTAATACCTGCACATTGCTCATTGTAGTATTTGACCGCGCCAACAATCACCAACATTTCATTGGGTGAGAGACTATGAGAGGAAAGACTAAGACTTAGTAGTAGTGCAGCAAAGATTTTTTTCATAACAAAGCTTATCTTTTTTTTGCTTTAGTTTAGTGCGCCTTGGGATGAAAAACCATGACCCAAATCAATTACTTGTTGTAGTGAGCTAAGTAGTTCACACTAACGTCATGCTCAAGTTTATAAACCTTGGTTAGTGGGTTGTAGGTCATGCCAATAATACTTTTAAGACTCAAATTCGCATCTCTGGCTGCAATATCCATCTCTGAAGGCTTGATAAATTTGTCAAAATCATGTGTGCCTTGTGGCAGTAGTTTGAGTACATACTCCGCACCAATAATGGCAAATAGATAGGATTTTGGATTGCGGTTAATGGTAGAGAAAAACACCTCACCACCATCTTTAACCAAACTAGAGCAAGCGCCAATCACCGAGCTTGGATCGGGTACGTGCTCCAACATTTCCAAACAAGTAACTACGTCAAACTCGCCTGCATGTTGTTGAGCAAATTCCTCTGCCGGAACCTTTTGATAATCAATGTCCAGTCCAGATTCTAGTAAGTGTAGTTTCGCCACTTCTAGGCCGGCTTCGGCCATATCAATACCGGTTACTTTTGCGCCTTCTAAGGCCAAGGACTCGGCCAAAATACCACCGCCACAGCCCACGTCAAGAATCTTTTTGCCTTGTAGTGAGCCGCCACATTTTTCTTTAATATAATTCAGTCTTAGTGGGTTAATCTCATGCAGAGGTTTGAATTCGGATTCCTTATCCCACCAGCGCGAGGCTAGTTGTGCAAACTTATCTACTTCATCAAAATCAACATTACTCATAGTGCTTTTATCGCCTCCAATACTTCATCCACGTGACCTTTAACTTTTACCTTGTCCCAGCTCTTGAGAATATTACCCTTGGCGTCAATGATAAAGCTAGAACGCACAATACCCATATACTCACGACCATAGAGTTTTTTCAGCTGAATCACGCCAAAGGCATTACACAAGTCTTCATCAGGATCGGAGATGAGTTCAAAGGGAAAGCCTTGTTTGGCCTTGAAGTTCTCATGTGATTTTAATGAGTCACGGCTCACGCCATACACCACAGTGTTGTGATCAACAAATGCTTGATGATTGTCTCTGAAATCTTGCCCTTCGGTCGTACAACCTGGGGTTGAATCTTTGGGGTAGAAATACAGCACCACATTTCGACCTTGCGGATCAGGGATTTCAACCGTTAAATCGCTGGTTGCTTGACAGGTTATGTTCGATATTTTTTCCACTCTAGTATAATGCGTCAAATCTAAAACTTCATTTTATCATTTTGATGGATAACATCCGTAATTTTTCAATCATTGCCCACATTGATCATGGCAAATCTACCATTGCTGATCGCTTTATTCAATTTTGTGGTGGTCTGAGTGATCGTGAGATGTCGCAACAAGTCTTGGACTCAATGGACATTGAAAAAGAGCGTGGTATTACCATTAAATCACAAAGTGTGACGCTGGACTATAAGGCTCACGACGGCCAGACTTATCAGCTAAATTTTATTGACACGCCGGGACACGTGGATTTTTCCTACGAGGTGTCACGTTCACTCTCAGCTTGCGAAGGTGCGCTGTTGATTGTTGATGCTTCTCAAGGTGTGGAAGCGCAAACCGTGGCTAATTGCTATACCGCCATTGATCAAGGCTTGGAAGTGGTACCGGTACTCAATAAAATCGACCTACCAGCGGCCGATCCAGATCGTGTGGCCGATGAGATTGAAGATGTGGTTGGCGTAGAGGCGCATGACGCTGTACATGCCAGCGCCAAATCAGGTATTGGTATTCAAGATATCTTAGAGCAAATCGTGGCCAAAGTGCCAGCGCCTGAGGGCAAGGTAGAAGCGCCTATCAAGGCTTTGATTATCGACTCTTGGTTTGATAATTACCTGGGCGTGGTGTCACTGATTCGTGTGATTGATGGTGAGATTAAAGCCAAGACCAAGATTAAGATGTTCTCAACCGCAGAAGAATACTTAGTGGATGAGGTTGGTGTGTTTACCCCTAAGCGCACGGTAACTGACAGTCTTAAGGCTGGTGAAGTCGGCTTTTTGATTGCCAGTATTAAAGATATTCATGGCGCCCCGGTGGGTGATACCATCACTGGTAGTCAAAATCCGGCTTCTGAACCGCTCGAGGGTTTTAAACCAGTGCAGCCGCGCGTATTTGCCGGCATCTTCCCAGTCTCTGGTGAGGATTATGAAAAATTCAGAGATGCCTTAGCCAAGTTAAGACTTAATGATGCTGCGTTGCAATACGAGCCTGAGAATTCAGATGCATTGGGCTTTGGTTTTAGAATTGGCTTTTTGGGTCTGCTGCACATGGAGATTATCCAGGAGCGCCTAGAGCGTGAATATGATCTAGATCTGATTACCACCGCGCCAACGGTAGTGTATGAGATTGTCGATACCAAAGGCAATGTGCACAGAGTGGATAGTCCTTCGAAAATGCCTGAACCGCAACAAATTGCTGAATTTAGAGAGCCGATTATCACTGCCAATATTTTGGTGACTGATGAGTATGTTGGCTCGGTTATCTCGCTGTGTGTGGAAAAGCGTGGCGTACAGAAAAACATCACCTACATGGGCAAACAGGTTTCACT
>CAZLDG010000018.1:0-5279 GCA_964558405.1 uncultured Candidatus Thioglobus sp.
AGGTGCGCATTATACACACTTCTATATTAGAAGTCAATAATATTCTTATATTTATGCAGAAAAAACCACTAAAAGCCTATTAGAATAAGCTTTTATCGCTATTTTATAAAAATTTGACAATAAAAAACCACCCTCTCGGGTGGTTTTTCGTCTTAATTAATGTGTACTAACTACTGTGCAGCAGCTGGTGCAACATTGTATTGATCACGTGAATCAATGGTACCTGCAGACTTACCGTCGGCATAGCCTTTGGCATAAGCGTCAGCTTGACCTTTGGCGAAACCATCAGCCTGACCTTTGGCGTACGCATCAGCAACTGCCTTCATGTTGGCATCTGCTGTACCTGAAGCCGTACCATCAGCTGAAGCAGCTGACTTATTACGCGTGGTGTTCTTATTGTTGTAATGGAAACCCCAGTCTGAATCGTTGTTCATGTCGTTGTTGTTTGAGAACGGACCGAAATTAGAAGCGCCAGTAAATGGACCCCAGTTAGAACCAGAGTTAAATGGACCTAGGTTTGAGCCGCCATTAAATGGACCCCAGTTTGAGCCGCCATCAAAAGGACCGAAGTTTGAGCCGCCATCAAAAGGACCCCAGTTAGTTAGACCGTTACCATAACCATAACCGCTGTCATTACCCCAACCACTGTTATTACCCCAGCGTGCTGAAGCCGTTGTTGCCATCGCAACTGCTGCGACAATGATTGTTGTTTTTGCTAATGTTTTCATTTTTTCTCCTCAAGTGTAATTAATCAAAAGCGATTGATAAGTAGATTTTTAACCGACTTAAAGTAGGCATCATACACACCTTTGGCTAATGCACAACACTATTAGCAAAGGGTAATACTATGATATAGACTCAATCATTGCCTCACCAAACTCTGAACATGAGAGTAGCGTCGCACCATCCATTAGTCTTTCTAGATCGTAAGTAACGGTTTTGTTTTGAATCACACTGGACATGGCCTCGATCACCATATCTGCAGCCTCAGTCCAACCCAAGTGTCTTAACATCATCTCAGCCGATAGAATAATCGAGCCTGGATTTACCTTGTCTTGTCCTGCGTATTTTGGCGCGGTACCATGGGTCGCTTCAAATACGGCTGTGGTGTCTGATAGATTTGCACCTGGTGCAATACCGATACCACCCACTTGTGCAGCTAGCGCATCTGAGATGTAATCACCATTTAGATTTAGTGTGGCAATAACTGAGTACTCATCTGGACGCAATAGGATTTGCTGCAAGAAAGCATCGGCAATAGAATCTTTAATGGTAATGGTCTTACCAGTATTTGGATTGGTGAACTCACACCAAGGACCATCACCAATAACCTTGGCACCAAATTCTTCACGTGCCAATTGGTAGCCCCAATCTCTAAAACCACCTTCGGTAAATTTCATAATATTACCTTTGTGTACTAACGTCACCGAATCCTTGTCGTTATCGATTGCATACTGAATGGCTGAACGCACTAGACGATCGGTACCCTCTTTAGACACAGGCTTAATACCAATGCCTGAAGTTTGTGGGAAGCGAATCTTGGTTGCACCCATTTCGTTTTGTAAGAAATCAATGACTTTCTTAACCTCATCGGTACCTTGTTGGTATTCAATGCCAGCATAAATATCTTCAGAGTTTTCTCTGAAAATCACCATGTCAACTTTCTCAGGCGCTTTAACCGGTGTCGGTGTGCCAGTAAAATACTGTACAGGACGCTGACAAACGAACAAATCCAAGTCTTGACGAATGGCAACATTGAGTGAACGCATACCACCACCTACAGGTGTGGTTAGCGGGCCTTTGATCGATACTGAGAAATCTTTAATCGCCTCTACCGTTTCCTCTGGCAAATACTCGCCATAGATTTCGTTGGCTTTTTCGCCCGCATAAATTTCCGTCCAAATGATTTCACGCTCACCGTTGTAAGCTTTGTCAACAATACTATTGATGACCTTTTTCATCACTGGTGATACATCCATACCAATGCCATCACCTTCAATATAGCCAATCAGTGGCTTATTAGGTACATTGATTTTGTTACCACTATAGGTAATCTTTTCGCCGCCTTCAGGGACTTGGATGTGCTGGTAGCTCATGAGTATGCTCTTTTATTTAATTGATAAGCGCATTATTTTAGCATCCTCGAGATTTGAATAGTATTTTTTACGGGTGTTGATTGTCTCAAAACCCAAGTGATGATAAAACCTAAGCGCCTGCGCATTAGAGGCTCTCACCTCTAAAAAAACATTCTCAACCGCCAGTGTCTGTAGTTTTGATAACAAGCGAGCAAACAATTGTTGTCCAAAGCCTTGATGTTGATATTTGCAATCAATACAAATATTGAGAATGTCGGCATTCTCAGCCACAGGCAGAAACAACACATAGCCAATAATCCTATCTTCTAGCAATAAAGCTTGAGACTGGGTGTTGGTATCGGCTAGACTGCTGGAGAATTGCGCTCGACTCCAAGGGTGTTCATAGGCAGCGTTCTCAATTGACAACAACCGGTCGACATCGCCTTGCTCTAAGGCTCTATAAGAAATATTGATAGGCTTTATTATCGGTTTCGTTTTGATAGAAATAACCCAGTTCGTCAAATTTCTTCTCAAGCGCCTTGGCATCATCTGCTTGCAGGCCAATCAGTACGCGGCCAAAATCTGCACCATGATTACGATAATGGAACAAGGAAATATTCCATTGAGCGCCAATCTTGATTAAAAATTTAAGCAATGCGCCTGGACGTTCTGGAAACTCAAACCGATACAAGAGTTCATTGCCGCAATCTGAGCGCCCACCAACCATATAACGAATATGAGTTTTGGCAATGGAGTTATCACTCATATCCAACACATCAAACACATTGGAGAGTTTGTCTAACAATTGTTGCTTCTCTTCCAGCCCACCTGTAAGCGCTACACCGACAAAAATACGCGCCTGATCGTTTGACCCATAACGATAATTAAACTCGGTAATCGCATGATTGTCCAACATCTGGCAAAAACGCAAGAAACTGCCCGGCTGCTCCGGAATGGTCACCGCAAAAATGGCTTCGTTATGCTCACCCAGATCCGCACGCTCAGCAATATAACGCAGGCGATCGAAATTGACATTGGCGCCAGAGATGATACTGATGAGATTTTCATTTTGCAACTGATGCAACTCAATGTATTTCTTTACCCCTGCTGTGGCCAAAGCGCCTGCAGGCTCAGAGATAGAGCGCACATCTTCATAAATATCCTTGATGGCAGCGCAGATTTCATCATTGCTAACCAGCACCACATCATCCACCACGGTTTTGGCAATCGCGTAAGTTTTTTCACCAATTTGTTTAACCGCTACACCATCGGCAAAACGCCCCACCTCAGGCAAGACTGTACGCTTACCATCTTTAAGTGCTTGATATAGGGTTGGCGAGTCCTCGGGCTCAACACCGATTACCTGAATCTCGGGGCGATAATGCTTGATATAAGCCGCCATACCGGCAATTAAACCGCCGCCGCCAACTGGAATAAACACCTTGTCGATTGTTTGGCATTGATCCAATAGCTCTTTAGCGATGGTCGCTTGACCTGCCATGACTTCTAGGTCGTCATAAGGGTGGATAAACACCAAGTCTTGATCTTGCTCTAGTTGCTTGGCATATTGGTAAGCATCGTCATATACATCACCATGTAGTACCACTTTAGCGCCCAGACGCTCAACCGCATTGACTTTAATTTTTGGCGTAGAAACCGGCATAACAATAATGGCTTCAATACCCAGTTTTTGCGCTGAAAGCGCCACACCTTGTGCATGATTACCTGCACTAGAAGCCACCACACCTTTGGCGCGCTGCTCTGATGATAGGCCCGATATTTTTTGATAGGCGCCACGCAACTTAAACGCATGGATCTCTAATTCATCCTCACGCTTTAGATAGATGTTGTTTTGCGTGCGCTGACTCAGCTGATGCGCCAACTCTAATTCAGTAACACTGGCCACCTCATAAACCGAGGTGTTGTTGGCTAATTCAACAATACTTTGCATGCAACTCCTGAAGATAATCCACATCAACAAACTGATGCTGGGTTGCATCGCCACTAATCACCTTAAATGGATCACCTGGTTCACCCAGTTGACTTAATACCGCCATGGCACCTGGAAAGGTATGCGTATTGGTATAGTCGTTAATGGTGATTAAGGTGGGCAACTTAGCTTCACTGGCGGCAATGATGCCGTTGTGAGAATCCTCAAATGCCATCGCCTCTTCAGCCTTAAGATTCATTTTCTCTAGAACGTAATGATAAATATCACCTGCGGGTTTTAGCTTGGGCACCACATCACCTGCACCAATCACTTCAAACCAATCCAGCGCCTCTTCGCCTAGCGTATTTTTAATCAAAGCATCAACATTGGCTGGCGTGGTGGTAGTGGCAATAGCCAAGCGCAAACCGCGTGTTCGTGCCTCGTTAAATAAACGCTCAACACCACTTCTAAGTGGCACACGACCCTGATCCATTAACTCTACATAAATTTGGGTTTTACGTTTATGTAGTGCCAAGGCCAGCGCATCTAGATCGTCGCATTCAAAATCTTTTAAAAAGTCATTGACGTAATACTTAATTCTGAGTTGACCACCCGTCACATCCAATAACTTTTCGTACAACTCACTTGACCAATTCCAATCCAGATCGAATTCTTTGAATGCCTGGTTAAACGCCACCAAATGGCCATCACGCTCGGTATTAGCCAGGGTGCCATCCACATCAAAAATTAAAGCCTCTAACGCCATAGGTATTTACTATAATTACAAAAGTAGAAAAATAAATTGCTATTTTAAGATAGTTTAGGTAAAAAGATATTTTTTTTAGCCTTTTACGCGAGCCATGTCAGAAGTTAATATTCAAGATATTCCGGATTACAAACCTGCCAAAGACGAAGAGTTTATGAGCCCGGCTCAACTTGAGCATTTCAAGGGTAAATTATTCGCTTGGAGAGACCAGCTGGTGCGCGAAGCTGAATCTACGATTCATCACATTCAAGAAGACTCTACTCAAGTTGCTGATATCAATGATCGAGCCACACTAGAAGAAGAGTTTGCCCTAGAGCTAAGAACACGTGATCGTGAAAGAAAACTCATTAGTAAGATCGACAAAACACTGCACATCATCGAATTAGGTGATTATGGCTACTGCAAAACTTGTGGCGCAGAAATCGCTCTGCAGCGTTTAGAAGCACGCCCAACTGCTGATGAGTGCATCGATTGTAAAACGGTTGCCGAGAAGCGCGAAGTTTAATTA
>CAZLDG010000018.1:5379-27458 GCA_964558405.1 uncultured Candidatus Thioglobus sp.
TGCTGATGAGTGCATCGATTGTAAAACGGTTGCCGAGAAGCGCGAAGTTTAATTAACTGAAGTGCTGATAAGACGCACACGACTGCTCAAATCCATCTAAATATTGCAAACCTGGTGTTTGGGTAATCACTCCAATATTGCTCAGACCAATGCCCAATGTTTTTCCCAATTGCTCAATGGTGGTGCACTGCTTAGTAGGCACAGTAAAACACAACTCATAGTCATCACCACCGGCAAGCGCCACACACCAATTTTCACTGGTATCAATATAATCTGAGACTTCCGCACTCAGCGGTATGGCACTTAAGTCCAATTGTGCACCCACACCAGAGCGCTTAAGAATATGCGATAGGTCTTGCTCTAGACCATCAGAGATATCAATACAGCTATTGGCAATCCCCAGCAACTCTTGTCCCAGTTCAATTTGTGGTTGTGGTCTGTGCAGCTGCGACAGCAAAGTATCAGAAGGTTGTTCGCCCTGTTGTATCTGTCGCCAAGCCAGCGCCGCATCACCCAAAGTATTAGAGACAAAAATCTGATCACCTGCTTGCGCACCAGAGCGCAATAAAGCCTTATCGGCTGGCAGCGTACCAGCAATGTTAATAGTAATGCTTAGCGGGCCTTGGGTGGTATCTCCGCCCACCAAGTCAATTTGATAGTGTTGCGCGCAGGCTTTTAGTGCACTGGAGAATTCCTCAAGCCAAGGGTGGTCGATCTTGGGCAGGGTAAGTGCCAGGGTGAAATAATAAGGCTTAGCACCCATGGCGGCTAGATCACTGAGATTAACTGCCAAGGCTTTATAAGCAATGTCTCGCGCTGGCGTTGTCTCAAGAAAGTGCACCCCTGCGACCAAAGTGTCTACGCTGGTGGCCAATTGTTGATTACCAGGGATAAGTGCGCAATCATCGCCCACACCCAGTATGTTATTGTTTGAGTTTGTCCAGTTGAAATACGTATTGATTAAATCAAATTCGTTCACTGCGGGTATTTTTGCATAAACTTTTCATCAATCTCACCACGTCCGGCGTTAAACATTGAACCAGAACCCAAGACTGCTGAAACCAATACGGCAAAAAACAAAGGTACCACACCTAAGATGCTCAGTACCGAGCCCATAATATTAGAGCCATCCATACTTGCCGGCGCATCAGCTGAGATAAATACGGATGCCAGAATTACCAAAGCATAGAACCCATAAGCCACCAATAAAATCTTATAACGATTAAAGGCTAGCTGCCAGTGTAAATACACCAGGTGTGGATCGTTTTGTTTGGATTTTTTACTGCGTAAATAGGTATAAGCAATAATGCACAAAGAGATGGCAATGGCGGTGGCAATGGAAACACTCATGCCCAGGTTAAAAATTTTAACCAAACCTAAAGAGAGGAAAATATGCACCACAATGGCATTGGTGGTAAATAGCTCGTGTGCCGCTTTGGCTTGTTTGCGCTCCTTGGCGCTGGCTTCAATCGTAATCATGGCATAATTTTATACCAAGATGATTAGCCGTTGCTACATATAGGCGTTTTCTGTGTCGCTATGATCGGTGGCATCACGCACCGATTTAATCTCTGGAAAGCGTGCTTTGAGTTGTGCTTCTACGCCCTGCTCCAGCGTCATCTTCACCGAAGAACAGCCCTGACAACCGCCACCAAAGTTTAGAATAACATCCAACTCTTCGGTAATCTCTACCAATTCTACAAAACCGCCATGCGAGGCTAAAGAAGGTGAAATTTCAGCGGCAATGACATAGTTAATTTTCTCAGCCAGTGGTGCATCCTCACCCGGCTCTTCACCTTTGGCATTTGGCGCAGTAATGGTAAGTTTTTTACCTGCACCTTCATCCTTTAGTGCCACCTCAGACTCTTCTAAATAAGGGAAATTTTGCTCATCAATATAAGCGTTAAAGCCTTGATATTCGAACTTTTGATAACTCTTTGACACATCCTTAGGAAAACAAAAATTAAAGGTCACTGTGGCCGCTGGCGTACCGGCGCGCTCAATATCAACCTTAAGACCTAGATCTTTTTCATCTTGCTGAGCAAATAGCTCTGCCACATAGGTTTGCGCTTCATCAGTAATACTAAACATATCTATCTTCCAAAAATTAAATTATCAATTAGGCGAGTTGAGCCTAAAAACACCGCACATAATATCGCAATTCGCTGACTAGTATCAGTAGTCTGCCTAAGGGTATTCGCATCGAGTATCTCTACATAGTCCACCTGAAAATACTCAGATAGAGTGCGCTGTGCTTGCGCCTTGGCATTGGTCACACTCTGGCCTGATTGTAGTCTTTGCTGGGTTTTCTTCATCAGTTGATAAAGCTTAGCTGCTGTCTCTTTCTCACTCTGCGAAAGGTACTGGTTACGCGTACTCATGGCCAAACCACTGGGTTCGCGAACAATCGCGCCAGATTCAATATGAACAGGCAACTGGTAATGCTTTACCATGGCTTTGATAATCATCAACTGCTGGTAATCTTTTTCGCCAAATACCGCCACATCGGGACGTACTAACTCAAACAGACGTTTAACCACTTGCACCACGCCTTTGAAATGACCTGGACGCGAAGCGCCACACAAGATATTGGCCAACTCGCCAGGCTCTACGTCGGATTCAAGACCTTGTGGGTAAATCTCATCACCTGTTGGGGCAAAAATCACATCTACACCCTGCTCGTCTAGCAGTTGTTTATCACGCTCAAAGGTTTGGGGGTATTTGTCTAAATCTTCACCTGCGCCAAATTGTGTTGGATTGACAAAAATACTCACCACCACAACCTCGGCTTTTCGTTTGGCTTTGCTAACCAGAGATAGGTGTCCTTGGTGTAAACCGCCCATGGTTGGCACAAATCCAATGGATTTTGACTGATGCTTATACTTAGAAATTAACGCCTCTAACTCAGCGCTGGTACTAATAACTATGCTCATCACTTGGAAAGTCTTGCTGTTTAACTGCCTGAATAAAGGCATTGACAGCGGCTTTAATCGAGGTGGATTCGTTTAAGAAATTTTTAACAAATTTGGGCATATGCTCACCACTCATACCCAGCATATCATAACTCACCAATACCTGGCCATCGCAATCCTTGCCCGCACCAATGCCAATAGTTGGAATACCAATACTTTGACTAATGGTCTTTGCCAAATCAGCCGGCACACATTCCAGTACCAACACCTCAACACCCCAGCTCTCTAGAGCTTTAGCATCTGCTAAGATACGCTGAGCACTATCGGCATCTCGCCCTTGTACCTTATAACCACCCAACTCCAAAATGGATTGTGGCTGCAGACCCAAATGGCCGCAAACTGGAATCTGGTTTTCTTGCAATATTTTAAAAACTGCCTCATGTTCAGAGCCGCCTTCAAACTTCACCATCTGCGCACCCGCATCCATCAATTGAGCCGCATTATCCAGTGCCATCTCTGGCGTTTGATAGCTTTGATAAGGCATATCTGCAATCAGTAGTGCCTGACCAATGCTGCGTGCTACACAACGCGTGTGATAACACATATCCTCCATGCTCACGCCTAGGGTGTTCTCACCACCTTGGATAACATTACCCAGTGAGTCGCCGACTAGGATTGTATCAACACCACAAGTCTCAAATATCTTGGTAAAACTGGCATCATAAGCGGTTAAACAAGTGATTTTCTCACCGGTTTTCTTAAAGGTTTTTAGCTGTGAAATCTTCATAATTTAACCAAACCGTTGGTATCAATCTTATCCATCAACTCTTCCAGTGGCCCCAATACTGGCACATCAAGGTCTGGTTCAATCTCATACAGTGGCACCAAGACAAAGTGACGATTCATCATCTCTGGATGTGGTACCACCAATTGTTTAGAAGCAATCACTTGCGCACCATAGATAATAATATCTAGATCAATGGTTCTTGCCCCCCATTTTTTCTCACGAACTCGGTGTTGCGACTGCTCAATGTGCTGACATACGTGTAGCAATTCTAGCGCGGTTAGGTGGGTATTTACCTTGCAAACCGCATTAAGATAATCAGGCTGGTCAGAGCCATCAACCGGCTTAGATTGATACAGACTTGATAAGCCTACTACCGAGACATCTTCACTGCTATCTAGTGCCATTAATGCTTGTTTAATTTGCTCTTTAGGGTTGTTAAGGTTTGACCCCAGTCCGATGTAAGCTAACACGTAATCAAGGTTCCTACGCGCTCACCCGAGCCTAAACGTTGCAAGATATTGACCTCTCTGCCTGAGGCAATCACCGTGGCGGTATTAGTATTGGCTGCTTTTCTGGCAGCCAATACTTTGGTGTACATACCGCCCGAACCTAGTGAACCACCTTCTCGGCCTGCTACGCGCTCTAATTTTTCATCATTCACGTCAATGCTTTGAATCAGTTGAGCCTGTGGATTTTTCCTAGGGTCAGCATCAAACACACCACCTTGATCGGTAAGAATCACCAGCTGATCGGCGTTAACCAAATTAGCCACCATGGAAGCCAGAGTGTCATTATCACCAAACTTAATTTCCTCGGTTGCTACCGAATCATTCTCATTGATAATAGGCACTACACCCAACTCCAATAAAGCGCTTAGTGTCGAAGAAACATTATCGGTTTGAATCGGATTGGACAAATTGCTATGAGTAAGCAGAATCTGCGCGGTGTGAATATCATGCTGTGCAAATAAAGATTCATAAGTTTGCACCAAGCCCATTTGCCCTACTGCAGCAGCGGCTTGTAATTGATGAATGTCCTCAGGGCGCTGATCCCAGCCTAAACGCTTAATACCTTCAGCAATCGCACCCGAAGATACTAAGACCACCTCAATATTTTGACGACTGAGATCCACCATCTGCTCAACCCAAGAGGCAATGGCTTGTTTATCCAAACCCTTACCGTCATTGGTTAGCAGTGCAGAACCAATTTTAATTACCCAACGCTGCTTACTCATCTATCTCGTACTCTTTTGTTAATGCGAACAAACCTGCAATTAAATCCTTACAGCCCAAGCCATTCAGGGCTGAAATACCAAAAACCCGACCTTGGTAGCCACTGGATTTGACAAAGTTCTCTACTATTGACGTCCTTTCGTCCTCTGGCAATAAGTCCAGTTTATTAATGGCTAATAGTCGTGGTTTGTTGGCCAATTCCTGGTCATATTTTGCCAGTTCTTGTTCGATAATGTGGTAATTCTCTAATGGATCAGAACCATCGCTAGGCATGATATCAACCACGTGTAACAAGGCCTTGGTTCTGGAAAGATGCTTTAAAAACTCAAAACCTAAACCCACACCCTCACTGGCATCCTCAATCAAGCCTGGAATGTCTGCCATGACAATATGTTCATCATAGTGTGAGACCACACCCAAAGAAGGATGCAAAGTAGTAAATGGGTAATCTGCTACCTTGGGTCTGGCGCTGGAGATTTGACGAATTAAGCTGGATTTTCCGGCATTGGGTATACCCAATAGACCAATGTCGGCCATCACGCTCATCTCTAGGCCGATTTCTCGCGTCTCGCCGAGAGTGCCTGGTGTGGTTTGCCTAGGAGTGCGATTAATACTGGATTTAAACCGAGCATTACCCAGACCATGAAAACCACCCTTGGCTACTAAAACCTTTTGCTCATGCTCAGTAATCTCACCAATTAGCTCATCGGTTTCCAAGTCAAACACCTGAGTGCCAAGTGGCATATCTACATACAGATCCTCAGCGGATTTTCCACGCTTGTTCTGACCCTGGCCTGGCTGACCATTTTTGGCTCTAAACAGGCGGTTGTATCGGAATTCACTTAAGGTGTTTAACCCCTCTTGCCCAACAAAATACACACTGCCGCCATCACCGCCGTCACCGCCGTCAGGTCCGCCTTCAGGGATATACTTTTCACGCCTAAAACTTAGACAGCCACCGCCGCCTTTTCCGGCTTCAACTCGAATCGAGGCAGAATCAACAAATTTCATGAAGGTTAATCTTTTAAAAACCGCTAAAATACAATGACGATTATTATACCACTTACGAATGAACCGAGCCCTATACAGCCTGATTGGATATTTACTATTACCTGTGTTGCTGGCGCGTCTGTTGGTTAAAAGTTTTAATAACTCAGCTTATCGACAAGATATGATTCAAAGACTGGGCTGGGTGCGTACCAATACAGCACCAGTTATCTGGATTCATTGCGTTTCGGTTGGGGAATTTAGAGCGGCTATCGTACTGATTGATCGCCTGCTGGAGCGCCATCCTGAACAAAAAATCTTAATCTCCAGCACCACGCCAACTGGCTTTGCAGCAGTACGCGAGCATTATGGCGATCAAGTATTACAGACTTATTTTCCCTTTGATCTGCCTTGGGCCATCAAACGCTATATTAAGCGCATCAAACCTAAAGCGTGTATTTTGTTAGAGACGGAGATTTGGCCCAATCTAATCCATCAACTCAATCAAAAGCAAATACCCACGTTATTGGTTAATGCTCGCCTATCGGAGCACTCACTGCAAAAGTATCAAAACTTTGCACCCAAACTGGCCAAACAAACGCTGAACAAACTCACAAAAATTGCAGCACAAAATGCCAACTCAGCCCAACGTTTTATTACCCTGGGCGCAGCGCAGTCCAAAGTACTAAATGCCGGTAATATTAAATTTGAACAAGCACTAAGCTCTAATCATAGCATCAATCAAGCACTGGCAGACATTGCGGGTGATCGCCCCTGCTTGGTTTGCGCCTCTACTCACGAGGGTGAAGAGATGAAAATTCTTAAGCGCTTTAAACAGGTCAAGGCGCAATTGGGTGACGCACTACTGGTGATTGTGCCACGCCACTTTGAGCGTTTTGATAACGTTTTTAAACTGATACAAAACACCGGCCTTAGCGTGGTGAGACGCTCAAGCGCACAACCGGCTAAAAGCGCTGATGTGCTGTTGGGAGACTCCATGGGTGAGATGATGGGCTATTTTCATATTGCCGATGTGGTATTTGTCGGTGGCAGTCTTAACAATACTGGTGGACACAATATGCTCGAGCCTGCTGCCTTAGCCAAGCCGATTATCTTTGGTCCAAATGTGTTTAATTTTTCTGAAATTTCTCAGGCGCTACTCAAAGCTGAGGCTGCTATCCAGGTTAAGGACGTTGATGACTTGTTCAATACTGTGCAAATACTGCTAAAAGACTCAAACAAAGCACAGAATCTAGGGGTAAATGCTAAGCACTATGTCGATGCCAACCAAGGCGCAGTTGATACTTTAGAAGAGTTAATCACTCAGGCGCTATAAGCTATTGACTGTCCCAATATTTTTGCATTTCAAAATACAAAAACGAAGCGCTCCAAGTAATGAGTACAAAGCCCGCTAAAGCCTCCATACCAACCAGAAAACGAATATCGCCAAAGGGTTCAATATCACCAAATCCCAGGGTGGAGAATGTGGTGAATGAAAAATAAACACTGTCTAAAAGCGAACCATCAAAATTACCTTGTAATGAACCCCAGCCCTTAGCATTGTGCATAGAGAAATAAGCATAAGCATAAATCCAAATCTCAATCACATGTGCTACCAAGGCAATAAATACCACGGAAACAATACGTGCGCGGTGTCTAATATTCAGCTTGGGTAGAATCTCAGTTGCTTGATACAAAAATTCATAGTGCACCAAAACACTCAAGGCCACAATCAGTACATTAACCAACAATACTTCTAGCATAAACAATGTCCTTTATAATTTGAACAATATTCTACTGCAAAACCCGAAGTACTTTATCTCAATGAGCAATTGCTGTGCTAACAATCAAGACAACCTACTATGCTATTGTTTTAATATTAGCGAGCGCGCCTATCAACAAGCCTTAGAGCAAGGTGAAGCGCAGATTATTAAGGATTTTGTGATTTGGCAAACCAAACACAATCATTGCCGCTGCGAGTTACTGAATCCCAGCAAGCGATGTTGTTTGAAAGATTTTAAAAAGCTAGAGGCTACTAACTAAGCACCTTCTTTTAGATAAATCTCACTATCATTATCTAAGAACTCTTCGGATTTTTTACCCATCTCTAGCTGAATGGCGTTGATTTGATCCACCTGTGCTTCATCCATATTCTTAATCTCTTGAGTGATCTTCATGGAGCAGAACTTCGGTCCACACATGGAACAAAAATGCGAAGTTTTGGCCGCTTGCTTAGGCATGGTCTCATCATGATAGGCACGTGCAGTATCTGGATCTAATGCCAAATTAAACTGATCTTCCCATCTAAACTCAAATCGTGCCTTGGACAGAGCGTTGTCACGGATTTGCGCACCTGGGTGGCCCTTGGCTAAATCCGCCGCGTGTGCAGCAATCTTATAAGCAATAATACCTTCTTTTACGTCGGCCTTATTAGGCAGACCTAAGTGCTCTTTCGGTGTTACATAACAAAGCATGGCACAGCCATACCAGCCAATTTGTGCCGCACCAATGGCCGAGGTAATATGATCATAACCTGGGGCAATGTCAGTAGTCAATGGGCCCAATGTGTAAAACGGCGCTTCACCGCATTCTTTGAGCTGCTTGTCCATGTTTTCTTTAATCATCTGCATGGGCACATGACCCGGGCCCTCAATAAAGGTTTGTACGTCGTGCTTCCAAGCAATCTTGGTTAGCTCACCCAAGGTCTCTAACTCGCCAAATTGTGCGGCGTCGTTGGCATCGGCAATTGAACCTGGACGCAGACCATCACCAAGCGAAAAGGTAATATCGTATTGCTTCATGATTTCGCAAATCTCCTCGAAATGCGTATACAAGAAACTTTCCTTGTGGTGTGCTAGGCACCATTTGGCCATGATTGAGCCGCCACGCGAAACAATGCCAGTAGTACGATTAATGGTCAGTGGTACGTGGTGCAAGCGCACGCCGGCGTGAATAGTAAAGTAATCCACCCCTTGTTCGGCTTGTTCGATTAGGGTGTCTCTAAAGATCTCCCAAGTCAGATCCTCGGCAATGCCACCAACTTTTTCTAAGGCTTGATAAATCGGTACAGTACCAATGGGTACTGGTGAGTTGCGAATAATCCATTCGCGGGTCTCATGAATATTTTTACCGGTAGAAAGATCCATAATGGTATCGGCACCCCAGCGGATACCCCAAAGCATCTTATCCACCTCTTCTTCAATACTAGAACCTAAGGCAGAGTTGCCGATATTGCCGTTGATTTTCACCATGAAATTGCGACCAATAATCATCGGCTCGGTTTCTGGGTGGTTAATATTATTAGGAATTACCGCGCGACCACGAGCGACTTCATCACGCACAAACTCCGGGGTGATGACCTCGGGAATACTGGCACCAAAACTATCACCAGGTTGCTGACCGATTTGATCTTTGTATTCTTGCCATTTACAATTCTCACGAATGGCAATGTATTCCATCTCTGGAGTGATAATGCCTTGCTTGGCATAATGCATTTGTGTGACGTTTTTGCCCGCTTTAGCACGACGTGGCTGAGCCAAGTGCTCGAAACGTAATTCATCTAGTGCTGTATTGTTCAGTCTTTCATTGGCAAAGCTTGAACTGTGTTGTGACAATAGTTCGGTATCATCGCGTTCTTCAATCCAATTTGATCGCACGCTAGACAAGCCTTGACGCAAGTCAATCTTGGCATCAGGATCGGTATACACACCTGAAGTGTCATAGACGTGCACTGGATCATTTTTCTCAGCTAAATCACCAATGGTATCAGTGAGTGTAATTTCACGCATGGGCACTTGAATATCAGCGCGAGAACCTTCAACATAGATTTTCTTAGAATTTGGAAATGGCTGTACAAACGCCTCGTCAACGCTTGATAGATTTTTTAAGGTTTCGCTTGTTTGGCTCATTGTTGTATAATTCGACGATAAATTAAGTTAATAAAGATCAAGATGTCAATTTTAACCCATAGACCACGCCGTATGAGAAAACACGCACATACCCGTGAATTAATGCGTGAAAACACCCTTACTACGGATGATTTAATTTATCCAATCTTTGTAATTGAGGGCGAGAACCAGCGTGAGAAAATTGACTCAATGCCTGATATTGAGCGTCTGAGTATTGACCAGCTGCTATTAGAGGCCAAGGAGTTGGCCGAGCTCGGTATTCGTGCTGTGGCGCTATTTCCGGTGGTGGGTGAGGCCAAAAAATCCTTAGATGCTGCTGAGGCTTTTAACCCCGAGGGTTTAGCCCAAAGAGCAGTACGCGCACTCAAAGCACAGACACCAGAGATTGCAGTGATTACTGACGTAGCCCTAGATCCTTTTACCACCCACGGTCAAGACGGTCTGATTGATGAATCTGGTTACGTACTAAACGATGAAACCGTCGAGGTTTTGGTTAAGCAAGCTCTATCGCACGCTAGAGCAGGCGCCGATATTGTGGCGCCATCGGATATGATGGATGGACGCATTGGCGCTATTCGCGAAGCCTTAGAAGAGAATGGTTTTATCTATACCAATATTTTGGCCTACTCGGCCAAATACGCTTCGAGTTATTACGGACCGTTTCGTGATGCGGTTGGCTCTGCTGCCAATCTGGGCGCTTCTAGCAAAGAGACTTACCAAATGGATCCAGCCAACTCGGATGAGGCCATTCGTGAAGTGGGCATGGATATTGATGAAGGTGCAGACATGGTGATGATCAAACCTGGCCTACCTTATCTCGATATTGTTTATCGCATTAAACAAACCTTTGGTATGCCAACCTTTGCCTATCATGTCAGTGGTGAGTACGCCATGTTAAAAGCCGCGAGCCAAAATAACTGGATTAATGAGCAGGCTGTGGTGCTAGAAACCTTAACCTCCTTTAAGCGTGCTGGTGCTGACGCTGTACTCACCTACTACGCCAAGCAGGCGGCCAAGTGGTTGAAATAAAAACATTTTTTATATTACTATATTATAATAATCTTATATAGATTGCAAAAATCGTGTATAATAATTACACTGTATTTAAACACTCTATAAAAAGATTATTATGCAAAACAAATCCCCTTTTGTGATTATCGTCCTCGCCATCACCCTGGCCGGCACATACTTCTTCTACCAACAAAAAACCCAAGCACTACAAACTGAGATTGCTCAGATTACTCAAGAATATAACGCCAAGCTTGGTGTGCTTTCTGATCAAGCACAAGCAGAGGTTGATCGCGGCGATATCTCAGCACTGGAGAGTCTTAATAATCAACTGATTCAGACACGTAGCGAGCTACAAAAAGCCCAGAAGGCCTTGGCACGCTCTCAAGGGAAAACTCATGTACTGGGCGATGAAATCAAACAAATATCTGATGCTAGAGGTTCGGTTAACACACTAAAAGCAGAACTTAGCTCTACGCAAGAGCAGCTTAAGCTCTCTGCTGAGAAACTCAACTTATTGCAACAATTGTTTAAGGAGCAAAATACCCAACAAATTGACAAAAATATTGCGCGTATCACTCAACTCAAAGAGAGCTCTGTTGGTATTGCAGCAACTGGTTTGATTGTCCCGGTAGTTGGCGCTGCCACCTTGGCTTCTTATGCGATTGAAGAGATTGACAACTATTGTGCCAATATTGAAAATACCTTGAAATTAGAAAAACAAGTATTTGGTCAGGTGGTGTCAATGAATGACAAAGCGCAACAAGACTACCACAACCAATGCGTGGTTACTTTTAAAGAAAAACTACAAAAAAGAATTAAAGCGGGACTTGAACAAGTCAAGCCCGCTCAATAGGTTTTTTACTCGACGCGATTGCTGATTAAATCATTCACCACTTCTGGCTCAGCCAATGTTGAAGTGTCACCTAGATTGTCATAATCGTTTTCCGCAATCTTTCTAAGAATACGACGCATGATCTTACCTGAACGCGTCTTTGGTAGGCCTGGTGCGAACTGAATCTTATCAACGGTGGCAATTGGACCAATCTCGCTACGAACCAGCTTAACCAGCTCGGTCTTAAGTTCATCCGTTGGCTCTACACCTTGCATGAGTGACACATAAGCATAGATGCCCTGACCCTTAATATCATGCGGATAACCCACTACTGCCGATTCTGAAACGTTTTCATGTAGTACCAGCGCTGATTCAATCTCAGCCGTACCCAAACGGTGGCCCGAGATGTTAAGTACATCATCCACACGACCGGTAATCCAATAATAACCATCGCCATCGCGTCTGACACCATCACCAGCAAAATATTTGCCTGGGAAGGTTGAGAAATACGCTTCCATGAATCTTTCGTGGTTATTGTAAAGTGTGCGCATCTGGCCCGGCCATGAACGCGCCATCACCAAAATACCTTCGGCTTCGCCATCTAGGATTTCGCCTTGCTCGTTTACCACTTGTGGCTCAATGCCAAAGAACGGTGTTGAAGCCGAACCTGGTTTTAGCGCTGTGGCATATGGCAATGGCGTAATCATATGACCACCGGTTTCGGTTTGCCACCAAGTATCTACAATTGGACAACGATCTTGACCTACGGTGTGATAGTACCATTCCCAAGCTTCTGGGTTAATTGGTTCACCCACCGTACCTAAGATCTTAAGACTCTCGCGCGTGGTCGAGTTAACAAACTCATCACCCGCACCCATTAGCGCACGAATGGCCGTTGGTGCCGTATAGAAAGTATTCACCTTATGCTTATCAATCACCTGCCAAAAACGCGAGGCATCTGGATAGGTTGGCACACCTTCAAACATCAACGTCGTTGCGCCATTGGCCAGTGGTCCGTAAACAATATAAGAGTGACCTGTTACCCAACCAACGTCAGCAGTACACCAGTAAATATCACCTTCTTGATAATCAAAGGTGTATTTATGCGTCATGGCTGCGTAGAGCAAATAACCGCCTGAGGTGTGCAATACACCCTTAGGCTTACCTGTTGAGCCTGAGGTGTAAAGAATAAATAGTGGGTTTTCTGCATCAAAGCTCTCACATGGACACTCTGGCGCCATATCAGCCGTTAGTTCGTGATACCAAACATCACGCTCTGTCCAATTTACATCACCGCCAGTACGCTGCACGACAACAACTTTTTCAACACAGTCACAGCCTTCAAGTGCGGTATCAACATTGGCTTTTAGTGGTACTGACTTACCGCCACGTACACCTTCGTCCGCAGTAATCACTACCTTGCATTCGGAGTCAAGCACTCGATCTTTTAGCGCCTCTGGTGAGAAGCCACCAAATACCACTGAGTGAATAGCGCCCAGTCTTGCACAAGCCAACATCGCATAAGAGGCTTCCAATACCATTGGCATATAAATACAAACGCGATCGCCTTTGCCTACGCCTAGCGCTTTCAAACCATTGGCCAGTTTTGCTACTTCATCGTGTAGCTGTTGGTAAGTTACATTCTTGCTAACGCCAGGATCATCACTTTCCCAAATAATCGCAGTCTGATTAGCGCGCTCAGGTAGGTGTCTGTCAATACAGTTATAAGCCACATTAAGCTCACCACCTTTAAACCATTCAATCAAACCCTGGGTGTAATCTACATTACTTACCTGATCCCAGGTCTTTTCCCAATCCAAAAATTCGTTGGCTTGCTCGGCCCAAAACACGTCAGAATTGTTAATAGATTCTGCATACATGTCCTTGTAAGTTTGCTCGTCACACAAAGGTTTTCTGTCTGATTTGATGATTGGATACATAGTTAATTCCGCCCCAAGATTTAAAAAGATAAAACTAGCATAATACCAAAAAAATATTTTTCAATAAAAATATTTCTCTAAAGTAACTCTTTAAGTTTACTATGCGGATTTTTTCCCATATGTGAGAGTTGCGCTAAGAATAATTCAGCGGTGGAAATGGCGTCTTGCATGGCGTGATGCGCCTTGTATCTGGGTAGATTGTATTTACCACTAAGATTAAACAATCTCAGGTTTTTCGGGTCAATATAACCCCCCTCTCTTTGCTGCCTCTTGGATTCGATCCTCAATGTATCGAGCATACGAAATGGCAAATCATCAACACCGTAGAGCAGTGTGCTGGCCTTGTTGATAAAGCTCTTTTCAATACGATCAAAATGCACCACCAACACCCGGTTTTGCATCAGTGAGAGCAGGTGTTCCATCATTTGTGTGAGCTTTACCCCTTGTTGCACTTCATCATCGGTTAGCTCATGAATGGCCACACTCTCCTCATTCATGTCTTGCTTGGGGTTAACCAGCATATGGCCGCTTTCACTCAAAGAGATATGCAAATCTTTAATCAGGGTATAGCCCAAACTCACAATACGATCGCGCTCTACGTCCAGACCTGTGGTTTCAAAATCCAACACCAAGAATTCAACCTCATTTAGAGGCGTCTTAGCCTCAGGCAGTGGGATTGACAAGTATTGCTGTAGTGCAGGCGCTAACTCAGGGGTTTTTAATAACTTTAATCGGCGACGCTCTAGTAATTGATTGCTGATAAAGTTCATTAAAGAATCGAAGTTTGATACTGAGAACCCATGGCACTTTGCATCTGTGAGATGCTATTAAAAGCATCTTTAAGGTGTTTTTTATCCAGCGATGAAATCTCACTTGGCAGTACATAATTATCCGCTACCTGCTCTTGTTGGATTTGAATCGCCTGGTGTTTAATGCGAATACTATTGATAAACTTATACGCCTCAAATAGCTCTTGTGCGCCTGAAGCGCTCAAGCCACCTGAGTCAGATAATAGTGTTAATCTATCTAACGTGTTCACCGCTGAAATCTTATTGGACAGTGCATAAACCCTAGCACAATCAATCACCGGTACCACACCACGTTTTTTCAAATTAAGCGCCTTATCATGCGGACCATGCTCCTCCAAGATGAAATTACGGAAAAATCCCAGTGGTGGTTGATAATGATTGGCATTAGAGGCCATATGCGACAAAAAGATGGTGTTTTTAGAGGCTTTATCTAGCACTTCATTCATCAAGCCTTTTAGTAAGCTAGAATCGCCATAAATACATTTGGTGTCAAAGAAAATACTGGCATGCATAAGCGCCTTAGGATCAGAGGCCTCAATCCACTGATGAAAGTACTCACGCCAGGTTGATAAAGGCTGGCGCCATTTGTCATTGGTCGCCATCACATCACCCGGACAATACACATAACCACAGGCATTCAAACCATCGCTAACATATTTGGCCAATTCTAAGAAATACGCCCCATGCTCATGCTCATTGTAATCATCGGCGAGAATCAGTAAATTATCCTGGTCTGAATGCAGAATTTGCTCACTTCTGGCTAAGGATCCTGCTACCACCCAAGCGTAGTTAATTGGTGCTTCGCCCAATTGCTGTTCTGCCAGTTTTAATAACTGTTGGTTAATGGCACGGCCCACCGAGCTCACCGAATAAGCAATGTCATGCTCGTCCATATTGGCCTCAACATCGCGCACTACCAGCAGTGGGATTTGACTCGAGATTTTCACCAATTGCTCAATCGAGGTAGAACACTGAATCTCATTAATGAGAAACACCACATTGTGGCTTTGCTTTCTGAGTAGATCCGCTGCAGTAATCACCCCAGCCACTTCGTTATTTTTTAGAATCGGCAGATGGCGAATGCGTTTAGAGGCCATTAACAACATAGCCTCTACACCACTTTGATAATGCTGAATAGTCACTGGATCAGCACTCATAATCTTAGAAATTGGCGCTTGAGTATCAATCGCCCCTGCTACCACCTTGGTACAAAAAGCGCGATCGGTAATAATGCCGCACAAATTGTTTTTATCATCAACCACCATCACCGAGGTCACGTGCTTTTCACCCATTAGTTGGGCCACCTGTTGGATCGGGGTATTAGCTTCAACCAGATAAGGATGATTGGCACGCGTCATCTCTAGTACCGAATCATTCAGTAGATGTGAGGCGGTATCTGAGGGTAGGGATTTACTGGCTAGGTTCTGCTTGGAGAAAAAATAATCATTAATCTCACTCACCTGTCCCAACAAATCAAAAAAGGCTTGTTTAGGAATGCGATAGTACAGCGTATCTTCGATACAGCTGTGCTGGAAAATTGAGAGTTGTGGATGACAGCCAAACCAATCATGCTCACCCAATAAAGTGTGCAATTTTTCGTTTTCATCTTCAATTTGAATGGCGCCCTTGCGCACCAAATAGATGAATTCAGGCTTGATGGTGAGAATATAGCCACGCTTGCGATAGCCAACCTCTACCAATTCGCCTAATTTTAGTAGTTGCTCATCACTAGCAGCCTCTAGAGGCAGTGTGGATTGAAAAAATTCCTGAACCTCGAGACTTTCAATTTCCATTACTGATAAACCGGCTCTTTATAGATAAAAACCAAAGGAATCTCTGCAAAGAATTGACTGCCACCTGTAGAGATAACCAATTGCATATAGTCAGTCTTATCAACACTCACCAACTGGGAACGCCAACTTAGGCCGTCACCATTGATATTGTCCATCGCCATAGGCGAAGAATTCACACCCTTGTCAGAGACAATAGCGTAGTTAATGTTGTCAATCGCCTTATTGGCGCTAAGACTAATATGGTTGTTGCCATATTGATGAACATCGCCCATGAGGCTAAGTTCAAGATTGCCATTTTCTAAGTCACACTGGCCACTGGCCCAACGACAATTAGATTTGGCTAAAAAAGTATAGGTTTGACCTTCAACGGCCTGATGCGGTCGTTCAGATACATAGTGATCTACCGCGAAAAAACTAATCAGCGCAAGAATAGGCGCGACAATAAAAGAGGCAATAACATGCTTATTTTTAAAAAAACTCATAATCTTATTTTAAATAAAAAAACACCCGGCAGGTGCCGGGTGTTTTAAGTAACAATTAAGTAGATTTACTTAGCTGCAGGAACACGAATGTTCTCAACCATTTTCTCTACTTCTGCTGGTACGGCAGCAGTGTTCTTCATTACTAGGAATGCTACCGCGAAGTTAACCGCAGCACCAATCGCACCAAAGGCGTTAGGCTCAATGCCTAGGAACCAGTTTGGAGAGATATCCCAGAAGATAGTTTCCTTCATAAACATAATACCCTTATGATAGAAAACGTACACTAGTGTTACACCGATACCTGCAAGCATACCTGCAATCGCACCTTCTTTGTTCATCTTCTTAGAGAAGATACCCATCATTAGGGCTGGGAAGATACTTGATGCCGCTAGACCGAAGGCTAGTGCCACTGTACCTGCCGCAAAGTCAGGAGGATTGAAGCCGAAGTAACCTGCTAGCGCAATTGCACCGGCCATAGAGATTCGACTATAAAGTAACTCTTGTTTCTCAGTAATCTCAGGATGCCATACACCCTTGAGTAAGTCGTGAGAGATAGAAGATGCAATCGCTAGTAGTAGACCTGCCGCAGTTGATAGTGCTGCTGCCAGACCACCTGCCGCTACAATCGCAATTACCCAGTTAGGTAGTTTTGCAATTTCAGGGTTAGCTAGTACCATGATATCTCTATCAACCTTAACCATTTCGTTCTTAGCTTTGTCGCCTACATACTGAATCAGGCCGTCACCGTTCTTATCTTCAAACTTAAGTAGACCTGTAGTCTCCCAGTTCTTGAACCAAGTCGGACGATCTGCGTATGCAAGGTTTTGCTCAGCTGTTGGCTGATCAATTGTTGTCATTAGGTTTAGACGAGCCATAGCAGCAACCGCAGGAGCAGTTGTATATAGAATCGCAATAAACACTAGTGCCCAACCTGCAGACTCACGCGCTGCTTTTACTGAAGATACAGTAAAGAATCTCATGATTACGTGTGGAAGACCCGCAGTACCAATCATTAGAGATAGCGTGTAAACGAACATGTTAGTTAAGCTCAAACGTGCTTGAGTTGTGTACTCAGTAAAGCCAAGCTGTGTTACTACTTGATCAAGTTTGTCTAGTAGATAAACACCATCAGCCATAGTAGAACCAAGACCTAGTTGTGGAATTGGGTTACCTGTTAGCATGAATGAAATGAAGATTGCTGGAATTGTATAAGCAATAATCATAATTACGTACTGTGCAATCTGCGTGTAGGTAATACCTTTCATACCACCCATTACAGCGTAGATGAATACGATACCCATACCTGTTAGTAGACCAACATCGTAGCTTACTTCTAGGAATCTTGAGAATGCCACACCGATACCTTTCATCTGACCAATTACATAAGTAACTGACGCGATGATCAAACAAATAACCGCAACAACACGCGCAGTCTTTGAATAGTAACGATCTGAGATAAACTCAGGTACTGTGAATGATCCGTGCTTTCTTAGATATGGTGCTAGTAGCATCGCTAGTAGTACATAACCACCAGTCCAACCCATTAGGAACACTGAACCACCGTAGCCGTAGAACGCAATCAAACCCGCCATCGAGATGAATGACGCCGCACTCATCCAGTCAGCAGCCGTTGCCATACCATTGGCAACTGGATGAATACCACCACCCGCTACATAAAATTCTTGCGTACTACCGGCTCTCGCCCAGAACGCAATACCAATGTAGAGTGCAAACGTTGCACCTACAAATAAAAACGTTAATGTTTGTAAATCCATTTAAATACTCCCCTTATTTCTCATGAACGTTGAACTCTTTGTCGATCTCGCCCATTTTCTTCGCGTAGTAGAAAATCAGCGCAACAAAGGTATAGATAGAGCCCTGTTGTGCAAACCAAAAGCCTAACTTATATCCACCGAGATTAATAGTATTTAATGCATCTACGAGCACAATACCGAATAAATACGAAACGACAAACCAAATGACTAGGCATTTCGTAATTAAAGCTATATTGGCCTTCCAATAAGCATTATTTTCTGACATATTTCCCCCTTTATATAAAGATAGATTTTTTTAACCAGAAAGACTTTTTAAAAAACTAATCATATTTCACTAATATAGTTTTCTAGAAAACTTTCTAGCAATCGTATTATAGTGGAAAGAAATTAATAAGGCTAGTTTTTTAAAAGTTTTGTCAAAAGTACCGTTAACTGGCTTAACTCCTGGTCTGAGAGCTTGGAGGCAAAGAAAGTTTTGGCCATTTTTTGCACTAAAGGATATTGTTTTTCGATAAATTTAATGCCTTTTTCAGTCAGTCTGACAATACGACTGCGTCGGTCGGTCGGATTTTGGTCGCGGGTAATATAATATTTAGACTCTAGCTTGATTAAAACCTTGGTAAGACCACCCGAGGAAACCATCAGCGAATTGGATAGTAAAGATGGAGTAAGGCGATGCGGATAAGGAAAGGATCTAAGCAATACCAAAACCTCCAGTTCAAACACCGACAAATCAAACTGAGAGCAAATACGCTCAACCTGAATATTAAACTTAGAGGAGGTGCGACCCAAATTAAGCACAGCCATGGCTAAATTCACATCAATATTGGGCCAATTTTCATGAAAACGGATCTCAGCGTTTTCAATTTTAATTAACTCTTGCATATTTGTTTATTTACTCCAGTCTGAACCATCTGTAAGCACCAGATACAAAAAATGACGCCTAAGCGTCATTTTTATAATAACCGAATTTGTCAAAAATGGGAAGTTAGTCTTCTTCAACCTCTGAAAGCTCTTCGCTAGACTCTTCATAAGTCACATCTGAAAGTTCGGCTTCTACCTCGCCCATCTTTGCTGCGTCTTGAGCTTTTTGTTGCGCGCTTAACTCTTCTTCCATGGCGTATTCTTCACTAAGAATAGAGGCGTCAATCAGGCCCGCTTCGATTTCTCTTAGCGCTAATACCGTTGGCTTGTCTTTGCCATCGTCCAAAGTTGACTTGTGACCGCCCGAGCTTAATTGGTGTGCTCTTTTGGCCGCCACCAATACCAATTCAAAACGATTGTCTACAAAATCCAAACACTCTTCAACTGTTACTCTTGCCATCTTAATTCTTCTGTTGATATGATAAAATCAAATAATTTTACCTGAAACTACCACGCGATGGAAAGACTAATTGTTCTGGATACAGAGACCACGGGTATTGAACCTTCTGAGGGTCATCGCATTATTGAAATTGGCTGCTGTGAAGTACTCGATAGAGAAATCACCAATTCTGAATTTCATGAATACGTTCAACCAGATCGCACAGTGGGAGACTCGGTACGCGTACACGGTATTACCGATAAATTCTTAACCGACAAGCCTAAATTTGAAGCCGTGGTCGAAGAGTTCTTAGAATACATTGATGGTGCCACTTTGGTGATTCATAACGCTCCTTTTGACTTGGGCTTTCTCAATCACGAACTCAAACTCATGGGCGTAGAAGAGACCATCGAGGATCGCTGTCAAATTATTGACTCGTTAGAGCTCTCTAAAGAGCAGCGTCCAGGCACCATGCACAACCTAGATGCCCTATGTCGACGCTTTGAGATTGATGCCAGTGCCAGAACCGTACACGGCGCCCTACTGGATGCGCAAATCCTAGCACAGGTTTATTTGGCAATGACCGGTGGACAATCCAGCCTATTTAGCGAAGGTGCAACTAACACGCAAACCCAGGGCAATGCCACAACCATCACTCGGATGGATGAGAATCGAGACAAAATCACCGTGATTAGTGCCAATACTACTGAGATAGAAGCACACAATACTTACTTCGAAAACGTTTAACTACCTTATATATATGCAATACCAAGATCTCAGAGAATTTATTCACGCCTTAGAGCAACAAGGTCAGCTTAAACGCATTAGCACCGAAGTGGATGCCAATCTAGAAATGACAGAGATTTGTCGTCGCACACTGGAAAACTCAGGACCTGCACTACTGTTTGAAAACGTTAAGAATTCCAACATGCCAGTATTGGCCAATCTGTTTGGCACTACTGATCGTGTGGCAGCCGCCATGGGACAAGAGGATTTGGTTGCCTTAAGAGAGTTGGGCAAGTTATTGGCTGAGCTTAAACAACCTGAGCCCCCTAAAGGGGTGAAAGATGCTATTGATAAATTACCGGTGCTCAAACAAGTGCTTAACATGCCAGTTAAGTCGGTGAAAAAAGGGCAATGCCAAGCTGTAGTACTTGAGGGTGATGAGGTAGATCTTTCGCAACTGCCGATTCAAACCTGCTGGCCTGGCGACGTTGCCCCGCTATTAACCTGGGGACTGGTGATTACCAAAGGTCCAAACAAAGAGCGTCAAAATCTGGGGATTTATCGCCAGCAAGTGATTGGTAAAAACAAATTGATTATGCGCTGGCTTTCGCACCGTGGTGGCGCATTGGATTTTAAAGAGTGGTGTGAGCAAAATCCAGGCAAGGACTTCCCCATTACTGTGGCTATTGGCGCTGATCCAGCCACGACCTTGGCCGCGGTTACTCCTATTCCAGACACGCTAAGTGAATACGCCTTTGCCGGTCTATTACGCGGTAAAAAAACCAAGGTTTGTACTTGTATGGGTAACGACCTACAAGTGCCTGAGAATGCCGAAATTATTCTTGAAGGTGTGATTAAACCTGGTGAGATGGCTGATGAAGGTCCTTTTGGTGATCATACCGGCTATTACAATGAGGTGGAACGCTTTCCAGTATTCACTGTTGAGCGCATCACCCATCGACAAGATCCGATTTATCACTCAACTTATACTGGCAAGCCAATTGATGAGCCGGCAGTGCTTGGTGTGGCACTAAATGAGGTATTTGTACCGCTACTACAACAACAATTTCCAGAGATTATAGATTTTTACTTACCGCCTGAGGCTTGTTCTTATCGTATGGCCGTGGTTAGTATTAAAAAACAATACCCAGGACACGCCAAACGCGTAATGATGGGCGTGTGGTCATTTTTAAGACAATTTATGTACACCAAGTTTGTGATTGTGGTGGATGACGATATTGATGTTAAAGATTGGAAAGAAGTAATTTGGGCCATGACTACCCGCGTCGATCCAACGCGTGACACCACACTCATTGACAACACGCCGATTGATTATTTAGACTTTGCCTCTCCTATCTCTGGCCTAGGTTCAAAGATGGGTATTGATGCCACCAATAAGCTCCCGGGCGAGACCGATCGCGAATGGGGTGAGCCGATTGTGATGGATAAAACCGTGGTGGAAAAAATTGATGGCATTTGGGACGAATTAGGCATTGACTAGGCTAATTATCAAAGTATAATATGTCGTTTTTCGGAGTGTAGCGCAGTTTGGTAGCGTATCTGGTTTGGGACCAGGTGGTCG
>CAZLDG010000019.1:0-27058 GCA_964558405.1 uncultured Candidatus Thioglobus sp.
CGTCCGCTCCGCCATCTTAAAAACACTTATAATATCGTATTATGTTAGGCGCAATCAGAAACAAATCCAAGGGCTGGCTGGCCTATCTTATTGTTGGTTTAATTACCATTCCATTTGCTTTATTCGGTATTAACGAATACTTTACTGGCGCTGCCAATGTGGTTGTGGCCACTGTTGATGATGAGGAAATCTCTCAAGAGGCTTTTTTAGCGCAATTTAATCCACAAAAGCGTCGCCTACAACAAGAATTGGGGCAAAAATACGACAATGGTTTTGACGCGGTACTTAAGCGTTCAGTCGTTGAGAAAATGATCAACGAAAAACTATTGGATAATCTCTCATCCGAGTTGGCTCATGTGACCACTGATGCAGAGCTCTCTGCGATTATTCAATCCAATGAGTTGTTCCAAGAAGAGGGACGATTCTCAATTGAGCGTTATGAGCAAATTCTTAGACTCAATGGCTATACCAAGGCCAGTTACGAAGCCAGCAAAGCCAATGAGCTAATGCAAACTCAGATTAAATACAACTTGCTGGATTCGGCCTTTGTTACTCCTGGGGCATTGACGCGTTTATCTCAGCTTAATAATCAACAACGTCAAGTTAGTTACGCAGTGTTAAATGCTAGCGATTATTTGGACAAAGTTAAAGTGGATCCTCAAAGCGTCTCTCAGTACTTTGATAATCAAAAACACACGTTTTTTGACAAGCGCCAAGCCCAAGTTGATTATGTTGAGCTTTCACTAGATAAGATTGCCGATTCAATTAGTGCCAGCGAAGACGACTTATATAATTATTATGAAGAAGAGCAAGCGCGTTTTAGTAGTGACGAGCAACGACAAGCGCAGCACATTCTAGTTGAAACTCAAGAGACAGCTGATACGGTGCACGATTTGTTGGTTAAAGGCGGAGATTTTGCCAAGCTAGCCGCACAATATTCACAAGATCCGGGCTCTAAAGACCAGGCAGGTGATTTGGGCTTCTTTACCAAGGGTGTGATGGTTGGCGAATTTGAGCAAGTGGTATTTGCCATGACACCGGGTGAGTTAAGCGCACCGGTGAAATCTGAATTTGGCTATCATTTGATTAAACTCAACGCGATTAAAGGTGGCGAGACCAAGGCCTTTGACGTGGTACGCGAGGAAGTTAAAAAGCTATATACCGAATCTGAAGCACAAAAGCAGTTATACGATTTAACAGAGCAGATGGCCAATTTGGCTTATGAGGCATCATTGGATGAAGTGTCTATGCAGATGAATCTAGCCGTGCAGAGCTCTGAGTTTTTCAACGAAGACAGCACGCAATATGACGCCAAGATGATTACTAGCGCTTTCTCTGCGCCGGTATTTGATAAGGGTGAGAATTCTGAAGTATTGGAATTAGGTGATAATCGTTACGTGGTATTAAGTCTTAAGGCAAAAAAAGCCAAGCGTCAAAAAACCTTCGAGGAAGTTAAGGCTGAAATTGAGCAAACATTGAGTGTGGTTTTGGCCAAAACCTTTGTGGATGAGGTGGCGAAAAAAATTGCCAAGGCTTTTGCCCAAGGCGAGCCAGAGAATGCCAAAGCCTTGCTTGAGAAAAATCAACTAAATTTATCTAAGCCTCAATGGATTGCCAGAGACGATACCAAGGTGGAAGCCGCAGTTGCAGCGCAATTATTTGCCATGAGTAAACCTATTGGATCTCAGGCTATTTATCTGGGTCAAGCACTTGATAGCAAACGTGCTTTGGTGGCTAAACTCTTGGCGGTTAAAACCTCTCAAAATAAGGCTGTTGATGGTGCGCTGGCTAATATGATGTCTAATTATGAAGCCGATGAGCTGTTTGCCAGCTTATTAAAATCGCTGCGCGCCCAAGCGGCAGTGCACGTTTTTGACGAGCGCCTATAACGGCGTACTTATCAGCACTTTTTTAAGTGCTGATTATTTTGCAAAAAGTTGACAAAGGTCAAGTAATTATTTGCTTGCTGTATTAGAATGACCCTGTTGATATCAAAAGGAAAACCCAATGAAGTTTAAGCCCTTGCTAGTTTTACTGCTATTGCCACTTGTGAGTTTGGCAGGCGGTAAGGAAATTTATGTGGAGAATTGTGAAAAATGTCATGGTTTTTCTCGTCAAGGCTCCTTAGGTTTGCCACTTTATCGCACCACCATTGCCAATCATCCGGATGAATACTTGCAAAAGACCATTCGTTATGGCAGACCGGGTCGTGTCATGCCAAGTTTTAACCTCTCGGATGCACAAATTGCCAAACTGATTCGTTTTTTACGCGCTGGTCAGCCGGCGCCTAATTATCCAGATACGCCGGTTGTGGGAGATGTTAAAGCCGGCGAGTATACTTATAAGCAATACTGTTTAAGATGTCATGGTGATCAGCTCCAAGGCGGAGAAGGTGTGGGTAAGAACTTCTCTTGGCAAAAAGACCGGGTGATTTCTCCACCGGCACTGGCCAATCAAGGTTTTTTACATGCAGCCTCAGATCAAATGATCAAACATATTATTCTCAATGGTATTGAAGATACAGAGATGATGGCCTTTGGCAAGGAGTTTAATTTCAGTGATCAGATGGCCAATGATTTGGTGGCTTATATTCGCTCGTTTCAGCAGCCAGAGATTGAAGATATTGCGCATTTAGACGAGCCATTGTCATTTGTTTATGACAGTAGTAAAAGTTTAGATAAAACCGTTGACGCCTTAAAAGACTCAGCTGCAGCCTATAACTTTAGGGTGTACCCATCACGTTATTTAATGGAAGGTTTAGGCGATGGTCTGGGCGATGAAAAACAAGTGGTGGTGCGTTTTTGTAATTTTAAAAACATGCAAGAATTTTTAAGAATTGACCCACGCCTGGGCGTTATGTTGCCTTGTCGAGCCACGGTGATTGAACAAGAAGATGGCAGCGTTAAAGTGGTGATTGAAAATTATAAGCACGCCATTCGACGCTTTAACAATATTGAGATGATTGAAGCTGCTGATGCGCTGATTGAACAAATGAAAGAAATGGTTGAGGAGTCACTATGGTAATCAAAGCACTACTATTGAGCTTAACACTGCTCTCATCAAGCGTTTTTTCTGCAGAGAATGATTTGCTAACTGAAAGAGTGAATGCTAAATTCTCTTATACTTGGTTGGCACTAAGCAAATCCATTAAAGCGCATAAGTATAAGTCGGCTTATTTGCAGCGTTGTGATTTTGCCCTGAATGAGCGTCATTATAAGTCGGACAAATATCGTATTTTGTTCTATGGTAATTATGATGAGATGAAGCTATTGAGTCATAAATATCCAGAGCTAGTGCCTTATTTCCCGCTTAAAGTGACAGTGATGGAAGAGGGTAAGCATACGTTGATGATTGCCACCCCGCCGCTAACACTGATGCCATTGGTTGAGACCAATGAAGAACGGATGATGATTCTTAGATGGAATGAGGACATGAAATCCATCTTCAAGCAAGTCAAAGCCCAGTACGAAGACTAATAAAAACCCCGCTTAAGCGGGGTTTTTTATGAGCTAGATTGGATTTATAAATCCGGCCCTTTGTCGTAGAAGTTGTAACCCGAATCAATATAGGTTACCTCGCCGGTAATGCCCGAGGCCAAATCAGAACACAAGAATGCTGAAGCATTACCCACTTCTTCAATGGTGACGTTGCGCTTTAGCGCTGAGGCTTCAGCGGCATAATCCAGTAACTTACCAAAGCCGGCAATACCTGAAGCTGCCAAAGTTTTAATTGCACCAGCCGATACTGCATTGACACGAATACCTTTCTCAGGCCCCATGGCTGCTGCCATATAGCGCACGGTAGCCTCTAGTGAAGCTTTGGCCACGCCCATGACATTGTAATTTGGAATCGCACGAACCGCACCGAGATAACTCACGGTAAGTAGCGCGCCATTTTCATTAAGCATTGGGTTGGCAGCTTTGGCCAGAGCGGCAAAGCTATAAGCACTAATATCATGCGCTACTGCAAAGTTCTCACGTGTGGTGGCTTCAATAAAATTACCATCGAGTGCATCACGCGGGGCAAAAGCAACCGAGTGCACAATAATGTCAAAATTATCCCAATGTTTTTTTAGCTCAGCAAAGGCATTATCAATGGATTCATCGGTTGATACATCGCAAGGAATAACAATATTACTATTGCAAACTTCAGCGCATTTGTCCACGCGTTTTTTTAGCTTTTCGGTTTGGTAGGTTAGTGCAATTTCACAACCCTGTTTGGCCATGGCTTCAGCAATACCCCAGGCAATTGAACGATTTGATGCCACACCAACAATCAGTGCTTTTTTTCCAGTTAAAAACCCCATAGAGCCCCCTTGATGAAAATAATAAAGGCAAATTATAACCTACGCAGCCCCTATAATAATCAGGTGTTTTTTGTATTTAAAAAATAAATGCTAGAGATCTTTCTCACCCCAATTCGAGCGCTACGAATGCGCTATGTTCCACTGCTGCTGATTTACTTTGCTTATGGTAGTAGTGTGTTTACTGCCATTGCTGAGAATTTCTGGGTGAAAGACACATTGGATATGAGCGCTGCCGATTTGGCGGAATTGGGTATTTGGTTGGCAGTACCTTGGACCATTAAGATGATCTTTGGGCAGATGGTGGACAGTATTAATCTGTTCGGCTCTAATCGTAAATCCTATGTCTATATTGGTGCACTATTGATCACCATTAGCTCGCTATTGATGATTGCTGTGGTTGGTGATTATGCTGTTGTGGCAGATTTTTCCAAGAAAAGTGTCTATATCTTTGCTTCTGTGATTGCTGTGATTGGCTTTGTGATGCAAGATGTGGTGGCAGATACCATGACCACCGAGGTGGTGGACAAAAACCAAAGTGAGGAAGATATTCATCATGAGTTGGCCACTATTCAGGTCTTGGCACGACTCTCACTAGGTTTGGCTATTTTTCTCACCGGATGGATTGGTGGTGAGTTGGCAGATATCTACACTGATGAGCGTGAAGTGGTGTTTATGATTGCTCTATTCGTACCACTATTGTCGATTCTAGGTGTCACCTTGGTTAGACTCAACCCGGTCAAAATCTCCCCAATCAATAAACAAGTGCTTTTTGGTGGTTTGCTGTTTGCGGTGTTTATTGTATTGATGGGCTATAACGATATTGCCTATTCACAAGAGATTGTGTTTGTGATTTCTTTGGCGGTGGTGTTGTATTTGCTTAACAATCTGATTAGCGATCTCAACGAAGATGCAATTCGCCATATTAAGATGGCAATGATTATTATTTTCATTTATCGCGCCATGCCTTCAGTAGGTGCTGGTCTTTCCTGGTGGCAAATTGATGTCCTGGGTTTTGATGAATCATTTTTTGCCAAACTCTCCGCGATTGGTGGTGGTATTGCTTTGGCGGGTATGTGGTTTTCGGCCAAATTTATTATTAAACGCGATATTGCCCAAGTGTTGATTTTCTTAACGGTGATCGGTGCTATTTTGTCGATGCCAGTGGTAGGTATGTATTATGATTTGCATACCCTACTGGGGGTTGAAGCCAGAACAGTGGCCTTAGTTGATACCGCCATTTCCTCGCCATTTGATTATATTGCCCAGGTGCTGATGCTGACTCTGGTGGCGATTTATGCACCAGAGGGTAAAAAGGGCACTTGGTTTGCACTGATGGCCTCACTGATGAATATTGCCCTGACCGCTGGCGGTTTGTTTACCAAGTATTTAAACAAAGTATTTGTGATATCGCGCGAGGTGGTGACCGATGGTGTGGTAACCACAGCGCAAGACTATAGTGAGCTAGGTACTTTGCTTTGGGTGGTAATTATTGTGGGCTTTGTGGTGCCAATTGCTACCATTATCAAATTTAATCCGAATAAAGCATGAGATTAAACTACTACTTATTGGCACTATTACTGCTGGGATTGGATCAGTTAACTAAGATTTTGATTTTTGGTTATTTGCTGCCCGGCGAGTCGATAGCCTTAAGCCAGTATTTCTCTTTAACCCATGTACATAATCATGGGGCTGCATTTAGTTTTCTGGCCGATGCCTCAGGTTGGCAGCGTTATTTTCTGGTGACGTTTTCAGCCATTGTTAGTATGGTGATTGTCATTTGGATGGCAAAAACCCACCACTCCAAGCGTCTTAGACTTAGTGCTTTGGCCATTTTATTGGGCGGTGCTTTGGGTAATTTGTATGATCGCGCTTCACTAGGAATGGTGGTTGATTTTATTGATCTGCATTATGGATCTTTTTATTGGCCAGTGTTTAATTTGGCCGATATGTTTATTGCGTTAGGGGTGATAATATTGTTATTTTTTGATAAGGATGATGCATGAGTGATTGTTTGGTAGTTGGGGGTGGGGTTATTGGCATGATGAGTGCACGTTATTTAACTCAGGCCGGCGCCAAAGTTCGACTGATTGATCAGCAAGCTTGCGGGTTAGAATCCTCTTGGGCTGGCGGCGGTATTATCTCACCACTGTATCCCTGGCATTATGATGATCTGACCAATGAGCTAAGTCTGGCCTCGCAAGCGGTATACGAGGACTTATGCGCCGAGCTGCATCAAAACAGTGGTATTGATCCTGAGTATATTAAATCAGGCCTGTTGATGATGGATGAGTACGATTCAGACGCGGCCAAAGCCTGGCTCAAGAAATTTAAGATTGACTATACACCACACGCCAAAGGCGCCTTATTCACTCAAATAGCACAAGCACGCAATCCACGCTTGATTCAAGCACTTAAGGCAGATATTGAGCACCAAGGTGTTGAGATTATTGAGAGCGTCAAAGCCCTAGATTTAATCACCGAGCAAGACCAAGTTCAGGGAGTAAAAACCAGTGAAGGTGACTATTTGGCAGATAATGTAGTAGCCTGCTCAGGGGCCTGGTCTTCACAATGGCTAACGCTGGAAGATGAAGTGTTTCCGATGAAAGGACAGATGATTGTTATCCAGGCTCAGCCAGGAGATTTAGCACACATTGTCCTGGATCAGGGGCGCTATATTATTCCACGCAAAGACGGCAAGATTTTGGTCGGCTCTACCATGCAAGATATTGGTTTTGATAAGAGTACTGATGCTTCGATTGCTCAAGAGTTGTTTGAATTTGCCACTGCGCGTTTTGAACAGCTTAAGGATTGCCCAATTGTGCATCATTGGTCTGGCTTTAGGCCAGCCACGCGCTCAGGTTCGGTTATTCTGGGTCAAGACGAGAACTATCAAAATCTATATATCAATACTGGACATTTTCGCAATGGCCTCAACATGGCGCCTGAGAGCGCTAGACGTATTACTCAGTTGATTGCCCATGCGTAAAATTCTTGGTTTTTGTGCTTTATTGCTGTGGGGTGTCAATGCCTACGCGGCTTTGTATAAAGTCTCAGACACGGGCGAGGTATTTCAACGTGGCGAGCAAACCTTTGCTTGTGTGCTCGATGATCAGACCCAATTGTTGTGGGAAGTAAAAACTACTAAGCCTGGTCTGCAAAATACCCGTAATACTTATACTTGGTTTGATGGCAAAACTGGTGTGGAGAATGGAGATTTTAGTCATCATTGCCATTGGGGTGAGAGCTGTAATACTCAGGCCTACCTACAGGCACTGAATCAGCAGAACTTATGTGAGAAAGATAATTGGCGTCTGCCTACTGAGAAAGAGCTCAAAACCTTATTGGTCTATGGTGATAATGATTTACTCATTGATCAAGCATTCTTTCCAAATACCCAGCTTAAATCTTATTGGAGTGCTTCTGAGATCGATACACAAGTGGCGATTGATGTGCCATTTTTCTATGGCGGGGTAAAAAGTTCTGATAAATCTTTTGATGCGCATATCCGCGCGGTTTCCACGCTGAGTCGATAAGCATGCTAACACGGGGGATTGATCAAACACTATTGGCGAGTTATTCAGATGATATCCCTGGATTTTTAAAAAAAATCTATGCCGCCAGAGCCATAGGAGAGTCACAACTCTCACTATCACTCACACAACTACTCACTCCTGATTTTCCAGATCTATCCAAGGCGCTTGACTTGCTTGAGGCGCATCTTAAGGCGCAGAAACAAATTCTGATTGTGGGAGATTTTGATTGTGATGGTGCCACTGCCTCGACCGTGGCCATGAAATGTTTGCGAATGATGGGCGCCAAGTATGTGGATTTTTTAGTGCCCAATCGTTTTGAACATGGCTATGGCCTGTCCAGTGAGATTGTCGAGTTGGCACAACGTGAAAAACAACCTGATCTCATTATCACCGTTGATAATGGTATCTCCAGTGTTGAAGGCACAGCCCTAGCACGCTCTTATGGTATTGATGTGATTATTACCGATCACCATCTGCCGCCCGAGGTGTTGCCTAATGCTAATGCTATTATTAATCCCAATACACAAGATTCCAATTTTGGCTCGAAAAATTTGGCTGGCGTTGGCGTGTGTTTTTATCTGTTTTCCGCATTAAAGACCCATTTGTCTAATCAGCAATACTTCAGTCAAAACGACATCCCTATGCCAGATCTACGCGAGGTATTAGATTTGGTGGCACTGGGTACGGTAGCTGATGTGGTAAAGCTGGACCAAAACAATCGTATTTTGGTTGCGCACGGTCTAGAGCGTATTCGCACCAAGCGTTGTGCACCTGGTATTTTGGCATTACTGGAGATTGCCAATCGCACCCCAGAAAGCCTACAAGCCTCAGACTTAGGTTTTGCAGTTGCGCCTAGGCTTAACGCTGCAGGCCGATTGAGTGATATCTCTCGCGGTATTAAGTGTCTATTAACCAATGATTTGAACAGTGCTAGGGCATACGCCAAAGAACTAGAGGAATTTAATCAAACGCGCCGTAAAGAGCAAGAGCGCATTCAACAACAGGCACAGCAAATTGTCAAAGAGCAAGCTCATAATGAGGGCAAGTTTGCCCTGAGTTTGTTTGACCCTTCTTGGCATGAAGGTATTGTGGGTATTGTCGCTGGAAAACTCAAAGAAATGCATCAATGTCCGGTGGCAGTATTTGCCAAATCGGGTGATTTTCTCAAGGGCTCGATTCGCTCTATTCCCAGTGTACACATTAAAGATTTACTTGATATTATCGATCGAACCCATCCACAGTTGATTGAAAAATTTGGCGGTCACGCGATGGCTGCAGGTCTGAGTATTAAATCTGAGAATTTTTGGAGCTTTAAGCGCGAATTCTCTCAAGCTATCGAGAATCATCTGCAAGGTGAGGCGCCCAAGCTGGAGTTGTTGACCGATGGTAATTTGAGTGCAGCTGAGATTAGCTTGGATAATGCTAAGCTTATTCGTCAATTCGGACCCTGGGGCCAAGGCTTCGAAGAGCCAGTATTTTTTAATACGTTTGAGCTGGTTGAGCAAAAAATTGTCGGGGAAAAACACCTTAAATGCACACTCAAACTACCCGAGCATAACACCGTGTATGAAGCCATTGCTTTTTTCCAAGAAAAGCTGAGTCAATCTCAATTAACAGTGGCTTATAAATTATCGGTTAATCAGTGGATGGGGCGCGAGTCATTACAACTAATGATTGAGCAAATCGACTAGGACAATCAGGTAAAATAGCCTCTTTTGTTTTTGAATCAAGATTAGCCTTATTTATCATGCCAGTTATCACCCTTCCCGATGGATCACAAAAAACCTTCGACACGCCACCTAGTGTGTTTGAAGTTGCTAAGTCAATTGGCTCAGGTTTGGCTAAGGCCACGCTCGCGGGCAAGGTTAACAATCAGCTGGTTGATGCCTCTCACGTAATTGAGGCTGATAGTCACCTTGCCATTATCACCGCCAAGGATGAAGAAGGCTTGGAAGTGATTCGCCACTCAACGGCACATCTATTGGCACAGGCCACACAAATGCTTTATCCCGAGGCACAAGTAACCATTGGCCCGGTGATTGACAATGGCTTTTATTATGACTTTGCTTATAAGGAGGGTTTTTCTGAGGCAGATTTAGCCAAGATTGAGAAAAACATGAACAAGCTGATTAAGCAAAATCTCAAGATTGAGCGCTTGGAAATGGAGCGCGATGCTGCTGTTGAGTTTTTCAAAGCCAAAGGCGAGCATTATAAGGCTGAGATTATTGAGTCTATTCCAGCAGGTGAAACTTTATCACTATATCAACAAGGCGAGTTTACCGATCTTTGTCGTGGACCGCACGTACCTTCAACCGCCAAACTTAAGGCCTTTAAACTAATGAAATTGGCCGGTGCTTATTGGCGTGGTGATTCTAACAATGAAATGCTACAGCGTGTGTATGGTACCGCTTGGGCCAGCAAAGAAGATCTAGAGGCTTATTTGCACCGCTTAGAAGAGGCAGAAAAACGCGATCATCGTAAAATTGGCAAAACTCAAGACTTATTTCACATGCAAGAAGAGGCACCAGGTATGGTGTTCTGGCATGAAAAAGGCTGGACGTTGTACCAGATTGTTGAGCAATATATGCGCTCAGTATTTAAAGATAATGACTACAAAGAGGTGCATACGCCACAGCTGATTGATCGCAGTCTATGGGAAAAATCAGGCCACTGGGATAAGTTTGGTGATGCGATGTTTACCACCAATAGTGAGAATCGTGATTACGCAGTAAAGCCGATGAATTGCCCAGCGCATATTCAAATCTTTAATCAAGGTCTAAAATCTTATCGTGATCTACCTTTGCGTTTGGCAGAATTTGGTTCTTGTCATCGTAACGAGCCTTCGGGTACTTTGCACGGCATTATGCGTGTGAGAAACTTTGTCCAAGATGATGGTCATATTTTTGTCAGCGCCGAACAAATCCAATCAGAAGTATCAGAATTTATCGACCTAACTTTCAAGGTATACCAACACTTTGGTTTTGAAAACATCGACATTAAGCTCTCAACCCGACCAGAGAAGCGTGTTGGTTCTGATGAGGTTTGGGACAGAGCTGAAGCGGCCTTAGCGCAAGCGCTAGATACTAAGGGTATTGCGTTTGAGATTCAAGAAGGCGAAGGCGCATTCTACGGCCCTAAGATTGAATTCGTGCTTAAAGACTGCCTAGAGCGTGAATGGCAGTGCGGTACTTTGCAGGTTGATTTCTCTATGCCGGAGCGCTTAGATGCTACTTTTATTGCTGAAGATGGTTCTAAACAAACCCCAGTCATGTTACACCGTGCTATCGTTGGATCACTAGAGCGTTTTGTCGGTATTTTGATTGAACATTATGAGGGTGCATTCCCGGCTTGGTTGGCGCCAATTCAGGCGGTAGTGCTTAATATTTCTGAAAAACAAGAGCAATATAGCCAGGAAGTGACCCAAAAACTTAAAAAACAAGGGCTTAGAGTGATTTCGGACTTGCGAAATGAGAAGATAGGCTTTAAAATACGCGAGCATTCTATGCAACGCTATCCTTACATCTTGGTTGTGGGTGGTCGCGAGATGGAAGAAAACCAGATTTCAGTGAGAAAACGTGGTGGTGAAGATTTAGGCTCTATGTCGGTTGACGCATTTGTTGAGCTAGTAAAGGAGTAATTATTAAAAATCAAATAAAAACGCGAATTAACAATTACATCAGGGTTCCTGAAGTAAGATTAATTGGCGCTGACGGTGAGCAGGTTGGCGTAGTAAGTTCCAACCAAGCAAGAGAAATGGCAGAGGATGCTGGTCTGGATCTGGTTGAAGTTTCTCCCAATGCAAAGCCACCGGTTTGCAAAATAATGGATTTTGGTAAGTTTCTTTACGAACAGAAAAAACAAAAGAGCGACGCCAAGAAAAAACAAAAGAAAACCACGGTTAAAACTATTAAATATCGCCCAGGTACTGAAGAGGGTGATTACCAAATTAAATTTAAGAATTTGGTGAAGTTTTTAGAAAATGGTGACAAAGTTAAGGTCAGCATTTGGTTTAGAGGTCGCGAGATGCAGCATCGCGAGCTGGGCATGGAAATGCTAGATAGAATTGAAAAAGATACTGAAGAATTTGCCAATGTAGAACAAAAGGCAAAAATGGAGGGTCGTCAGCTTGGCATGATGCTGGCACCCAAATCAAAAAAGAAGTAAAGCGTTAAGCTTTACAACAAAAAAAGCCTGATAGGGCGAGGAGTAAATGATGCCGAAGTTAAAAACCAATAGAGGTGCTGCAAAGCGCTTCAAAAAAACCGCCAAAGGTGGTTACAAGTGTAAACACTCTCACTTGCGTCATATTCTGACCAAAAAGAGTACTTCTAGAAAACGTGGCTTACGTGCCCCTGATACCGTTGAGAAAGTAGACGTTCCAATGGTTAAGAGAATGTTACCGTATAGTTAATTAAGGAGTATTTAAATGGCAAGAGTATCAAGAGGTGTGCAAGCGCACGCAAAACACAAAAAAGTATTAAAGAAAGCTAAAGGCTATTACGGCGCGAGATCAAAAGTTTATCGCGTTGCTAAGCAAGCGGTAATCAAAGCAGGTCAGTACGCGTATCGTGACCGTCGTCAAAGACGTCGTCAGTTCCGTCGTCTGTGGATTGTGCGTATCAATGCAGAAGCGCGTAACAACGGTCTAAGCTATTCACAAATGATTAACGGCTTAACCAAAGCAGGCGTTGAAATCGATCGTAAAGTTCTATCAGACATTGCGATTCACGATAAAGCAGGATTTGCCAAGATTGCAGATCAAGCCAAAGAAGCGCTAGCAGCTGCTAAGTAAATCAACAAAGAGGCTGCCTTAGAGCAGCCTTTTTTAAACTATTTTTTCTAATGATTAATACCATTGTTGACAAGGCAAAAGCCTTAGTTTCTGAAGCCAGTGATCTTAAGGCACTGGATGATATCCGTGTTGAGTTCTTAGGCAAAAAAGGCGAATTAACCGCACTACTTAAAGGCCTGGGAAAACTCTCAGCTGAAGAGCGCCCTAAAATGGGTGAGGCTATTAACCAAGCCAAAGTTGAATTACAAGATTTATTAACCATTCGAAAAGATCAGTTAGAAACCATCGAGCTAGAAAAGCGTTTAGCAGCGGAGAAGGTTGATGTTTCTCTGCCAGGTAGAGAGGCGCAGATGGGTGGTCTACACCCGGTAAGCATCACGCTTAACCGCATTCAGGCTTTGTTTGCTAAAAACGGTTTTGAAGTGGCAACCGGTCCTGAGATTGAGGATGATTTTCATAACTTTAGTGCACTGAACATTCCTGAGCATCATCCAGCACGTGCCATGCACGACACTTTTTATTTTGACGGCTCAACAGTACTAAGAACGCACACCTCACCGGTGCAGATTCGTACCATGGAAAATCAACAACCCCCTGTACGCGTGATTGCACCGGGTCGTGTTTATCGTTGCGATTCAGACGTGACTCACACACCAATGTTCCACCAGGTAGAAGGTCTGATTGTAGATAAGGAGGCTAATTTTGCTCAGCTTAAAGGCTTGTTGATTGACTTCTTACGTGCTTATTTTGAAAAAGAAGATTTAAAAGTGCGTTTTAGACCCTCTTATTTCCCCTTTACCGAGCCTTCAGCTGAGGCTGATATCGAATGTGTGATCTGCGGTGGCGAGGGTTGTCGCGTGTGTAAGAAAACCGGTTGGTTAGAAGTTCTAGGCTGTGGTGTGGTGCATCCCAATGTATTAAACGCAGTGGATATTGACAGTGAAGATTACACAGGCCTAGCCTTTGGTATGGGTGTAGAACGCCTAGCGATGTTGCGCTACGGAGTGAATGATCTTAGATTATTTTTTGAGAACGATATTCGTTTTCTTAAGCAGTTTAAATAAGGATTTATTATGAACGTTTTATCATCTTGGTTAAGAGAGTGGGTAAATCCGAATGTTGACGATGTAGAGTTGGCAGAAAAACTAACCATGGCCGGTCTAGAGGTTGACGGTATAGAGGCTGTTGCCCCAGCCTTTAACAATGTGGTAGTGGGTCAAGTCATTAGTTGTGAAAAACATCCTGATGCTGATAAGCTCAACCTATGCCAGGTGGATGTCGGTCAAGACGCCAACCTACAGATTATTTGTGGTGCAAAAAATGTGCGTCAAGATCTTAAGGTGATTGTAGCCACAGTGGGCGCTAAATTACCAGGGGATTTTAAGATTAAAAAAGCCAAATTACGTGGCGTGGAATCTTTTGGCATGATCTGCTCTGAGTCTGAGCTGGGCATGGCTGAATCCTCTGAAGGTATTGCTGAGTTAGCGGCAGATGCGCCAATTGGTATGGATATCCGTGAGTATCTCAATCTGGATGATAATATTATCGAGCTAGACATCACCCCAAACCGTGGCGATTGTTTCTCGATCCTAGGCGTGGCGCGTGAAGCAGCGTGTAATTATGATCTAGATCTGCAGATGCCAAGTTTTTGCGTCTCGTCGAGTATTAGTGATAAACATAATGCCAGCATTGCCAATACCAAGGCTTGTCCTAAATACCTAACTCGTGTGATTCGCGGCGTTAATAATAGTGCAGCCACCCCTAAGTGGATGGCAGACAAACTAACGCGCTCAGGTCATGCACTGCATTCACCAGCGGTAGATGTGACTAACTTTGTACTGATGGAGCTGGGCCAACCAATGCATGCTTTTGACTTGGATAAAATCCAGGGTGATATTGTGGTGCGCATGGCCGATGCTGGTGAGGAATTAGAACTGCTAAATGATTCAACGGTTGCACTTAAGGATGATACTTTGGTGATTGCCGATGAAGCAGGTGCTTTAGCCATTGCTGGGGTAATGGGTGGTATGCGCAGCTCAACTCAAGATGAGTCGGTAAATATCTTATTAGAAAGTGCCTTTTTCGAGCCGGTATCGATTGCTGGTAAGGCGCGAGACTATGGCTTGCACACAGAGTCTTCGCTACGTTTTGAGCGTGGTGTGGATTTTGAAATTACTGAGTTGGCCATGGAGCGTGCAACCGAGTTATTACTAGAGATTTGTGGTGGTGAAGCTGGTGAGATTAATACTTGTATTGACACCCAAGCACTGCCAGTGTTGGCGCCAATTGCTATTAGCCAAGAGAAAATCCAAAAAGTCTTGGGTTTTGAGCTGGATGCTAGTTGGATTGAGGCGCAATTTAGAGGCTTGGATTTTGAGATTAGTGCAAAAGATGAAAATTCTTGGACCATTATTCCACCGAGTTTTCGTTTCGACATCCGCATTGCTGCTGATTTGATTGAAGAGTTAGCCAGACTCTACGGTTATGATAAATTGCCAGTACAAAAACTCTCACTAGATGCCAATATTAACGCTTTGCAAGAAGCTGTGGTAGATAAGTACGACTTGGCTGCTGCTTTGGTAAATCGTGGTTATCAAGAGGTGATTACTTATAGCTTTATCTCAGAAAAGTATCAAGATTTGATCGATCCTAGTGCCAAGAAAATTACCCTGGCCAATCCAATCTCCAGCGACATGTCAACCATGCGCTCATCACTATTTGCTGGTCTGTTGCAAAGTGTAGAGTCTAATCAAAGACGTGGACATACAAACGCCAGATTCTTTGAAATTGGTTTGTGCTTTGAAGGCATTAAGGCCAATGAGCAATCGATGAAAATCGCTGGTATTATCAGCGGCAATCGTCATGCTGATCAATGGGCTTCAGCAGCAACCGAAGTTGACTTCTTTGATATGAAAGCCGATGTTGAGTCGCTATTATCACTCAGTAAAAAAGATTGTGAATTTGTTGAATGTGAACATCCAGCTTTGCAAAAAGGTCAAAGCGCACAAATTCTATCTGCTGGCGAGGTGATTGGTGTGATGGGTAGTCTATCACCTATGGTGCAAAAAGCCTTGTCATTGCCAAAATGCTACGTGTTTGAGCTAGATTTAGCCAGCATCCAGCAAAGTTCAATTGCTAAATACCAGGCGTTTTCACAGTATCAAAAATCAGACAGAGACCTGGCTTTGGTGCTAGATCAGTCAGTACCGGCGCAAAGCTTAATCTCAAGCATTCATGCTATTGGTCAAGCGCACTTGGTGGACGTGAGTATTTTTGATGTGTACGTGGGTGAGTCTTTAGGCGAGAACAAGAAGTCTATTGCACTGAATCTATCGTATCAATCTAGCGAAGCCACACTCACTGACGAACAGGTTCATGGCTATATCGAGCAGGTGTTAAGTACGCTTGAGAGTCAACATGGAGCGGTGTTAAGATAATGTCGATTACCAAGAAAAATATTGCCGATCAATTGGTCTCAGTAATGGGTATTAATAATGCGCAAGCACTGGATATTACCAATGAATTCTTTGAGCAAATCAAAAGCACTTTGGCGCGCGGTGAAGAGGTCAAGCTTTCAGGCTTTGGTAATTTTAATATTCGTGAAAAGGCTGCCAGACCAGGCAGAAATCCAAAAACCGGTGAAGAGGTGCTGATCTCAGCTCGAAAGGTAGCCACCTTTAAAGCCGGACCAAAGCTCAAAAACGTAACTGAGAACGCTTAGTCGGAGATGGCTTGCATAAAGCCTTTTAATACCGGCATTACCTTATCAACAATTTCTTTGTTTTTGGCCTCGTTTTGAACCTGATCCTTTAAGAGTTTTTGTGTCTCATTTAAGCTCACTTGATAGTGCTCATCAAACTCAAAATTGATAAAGAAAAAACCTTTGGCCTTATCGCGTACTGAGCGCACTGATAAAAAGTCAGTTTCCCAAGATAACTCTGCCTGATAGGCAGCACTGGATTCACTTTCGTCTTTTTGTACCAAAATCAGTGTTGAGCCAAAGTGAAAGATAAAGTGCTTGGCGCCACAGCTTGAAGCATTTTTATCTTCAACCTCACCACTGTCAATCGCCTGAGCGATTTTTTTTAATTGCTCGCTACTGAGATTGATGTACTTAGCATCCAGATACTCATCCAGATTGGCATCAGGATAGTTGTTTTTAATAAATTCAATCAGTCTATTAAGCATGGCGTGTATTGGCTAGGTAAAGCCAGACATTATACCGTTTTTGCCTCATTTAGGATTTGTCTAATGTCTGCTCATATTTAAGGGCATAGACATCAAAAATACTAATGGCCATGGCGGCAATGATTGGACCGATAAACAACCCCAGAATGCCAAATTGAATAATACCGGCCAAAGTAGAGAGTACGGTGATCAGGGTATGATCCAGTGCACCAGCACTATGAGATTGATTGGCGTATTTTTTGGTGATGAGCGGTCGAACAAAGTGATCGATTAACACACCAACAATCAGTGCGCCAAAGGTCACAATAATCAATGCCTCAAGCATTTGCCCTTGTGCATAAAGATACAGGCTTAGTGGTAGCCAAATAATCAGACCACCCAGTACTGGAATAAAACTGGCCAGCGCCATGGCCAGTCCAAAATATAGTGCTGGCATACCGGCTAACATAGCGCCAATGGCAAATACTGCCCCTTGGAGTAGTGCCACCGTAAAGACACTGCCAACCAGAGTGATGGATAGTGAGGAGAATTCTTGCAATAAGATGTCGTCTAGGCGATTTTCCAGTGGGGTTAGATGTTTGATTTTTTTAACAATCTCTTGCCCATCAATATAGAAATAAAACAGAGCAAAAACCACAATAAGTACAAATAGGGCAAAGTTTGAAGACAATGAGACAATGCCACTTAAGATACTAATTGAAAAGTCTTTTATGCTGAGTAAGAAGGATTCTAAGTTGTTATTGATACTCCCAGACAAAGTGCTTTGTAAGGATTCTGATAGCGGCAGCCCGGCAATGGTGCTTTGTAATAATTGATTGATGTGCGCAAAATCAAATTGCGTATTGATATTTTGAATCAGCAGCGAAATCTCCAACCCGCTGACCAGCAAGATATAACCCAGTGGTAGTATCAGTGCAATGGTAACCAGAGTGGTCATCAGCAGTGAAGCCCAAGTTTGCGAAAAACGTTGCTGCAGTTGTTGGTAACGAGAAAAAGTCGCAATGGCAATCAATAGGGCAAAAAACAGTGCAGGAATAAACGGTGCAAACAGCCATAGCAAGCTGGCAATGGCAATCAGCAACAAGCTGAGAATAAATCCGTGCTCATAAGGTCTGTTCATAAGTTCTCCATTTTAAATACACTATAGGCCACTTGTTCATAAGGGTGTGCAAACTTCATCGCGCTAATCACCTGCTCAACATGCTCATCAACACAAAGCATTTCGACTTTGTACTCCTCAATGGCTTCTAATTCGTCAATAATACCCACGGCAGGATTGGCACCACCCAAAGGTCTAAACTGGCCAATACCCGTGGTTTGCCAAGCACAGTGTTCATAATTGCCCAACGTGCCAGCGCCCGCGTCAAACATGGCGTTTTTCACGATTTCTAAGTGTTTTTCTGGCACGTAAAAACAAATTTGATACACTAAAGATCTCCCGTTAGATGGCACTTGCACGTAGAATTTGGCCTATGCTTAATTGCGTATCTTAATGTAGTTCTGGGCAGTTGTGCGTAAGTTTTCAACTCCTTGATTATTTGTTGCGCGTTCATCAGTTATACTAGCGTTTTGTTATTGAATTTTACTGCGTATTGCGCTAACGTTAAAGCCTGGGCATTATGAATGATCAAGATTTGTTAAGATATTCTCGTCAAATTATGTTGCCTCAGATTGGCATAGAGGGTCAGCAACAATTGCTAGATTCCACTATATTGTTAATTGGCATGGGTGGGTTAGGCTCTCCTGCAGCGATGTATTTGGCAGCAGCCGGCGTAGGGCATTTGATCGTGGTAGATTTTGACCAGGTAGAATTATCCAATTTGCAGCGCCAGATAGTACATCATAGCTCGGATATTGGTCGTGCCAAGGTTGACTCCGCTAAAGACAAATTACAGGCCATTAACCCTGAGATCCACCTTAGTTGTGTGAATGAAAAACTCGATGAACAAGGGCTGCAGGATTGGGTAGCAAAAGCCGATGTGGTTTTAGATGGTACCGATAATTTTGCATCGCGCTTTGTTATTAACCGAGTCTGTGTGGCGCAACAAACCCCACTGGTTTCAGCAGCGGTGATTCGTTTTGAAGGGCAGCTCTCAGTGTTTAAGGGCTATGAAGCGCATCAGCCTTGTTATCAATGTTTGTATCCTAGCGAAGGTCATGAGGATAATAATTGTGTTGAAAATGGTATTTTGGCGCCAGTGGCAGGGGTAATGGGCTCGATGCAAGCCTTACAAGCACTTAAAGTGGTGTTAAATTTGGGCGAACAATTAACCGGCAAGTTGATGATTATTGACGCGCTAGATCTGAGTTTTCGCACTGTGGCTGTTAGCAAAGATGGTAATTGTCCAGTGTGTTCTTCTTAGCTAGACTTTATTAATGAATATACATCGCAGACGCGTATTGGGCTATGCACTATTGGCATTATCAACCCTGACTTGGAGCGCAGGAATAGTATTGACGATACTTGGTGACATTTCGGTTCAAATGGCCAGCGTGATAGGTGTATTAATTATTGCAGGAGAGTTGTTGTTTCTGGCTGCAATAGCGCTTCTAGGTAAAGATTTCTACACCAAACTTAAATTATTTTTTGCTAGGAATTAGTGAAGTTCTATTTGCTAAAATAGCATTTTTCGGGGCGTAGCGCAGTCTGGTAGCGCACCACACTGGGGGTGTGGGGGTCACAGGTTCAAATCCTGTCGTCCCGACCATTATCAGCGTTATTTAAGCACCTGATACCACTCTGCCAACAAGTCTTTAGAAACTGCCGCGATGGCAAATTTAGCTTCCATGGTAGGTGTAAATACCACTTCGCCATCCAAGGTTTTCGAAGCGCCACCAGCCTCTTCTAGAATTAGCCAGCAGGCAGCATAATCCCAAAGATTGTGTTTACCGTGTAAATAGGCCTGAATACGTCCTGTAGACACCCAGCACCAATCCAGGGCAATGGAACCCAAACTGCGTTGTGAAGCGTACGGTGGACGGCTAGCAAGCTGAGCAGCCATCGCCTGCGGTAGGCGCTTAAAATCCACACCAACCAAGGCTTTATTTAAAGCGCTATGGTGCTGGGGTGCATCTAATGCTTTGTCATTTAAAAAGGCGCCTTGGCCTTTTTGTGCATAGAAGCATTCATCGCGCTCGGGATCGTACACAATACCCAATTGCACTTCGCCTTGATAGATCAGCGCCAATGACACGCAATAATAGGGCAGACCATGAGAGAAGTTGCTGGTGCCATCAATAGGATCTAGAATCCAGATGCCGTGCTTAGCATCACTCAGTGCTTGCTCTTGTTGATCAATGGACATTTCTTCGGCCAGAAAAGCAATCTTGGGATAATCCTTCTGCAATTGATCTTGTAGATATTGCTGCATGGCAGTATCAGCCTCAGTAATAATACTGCCATCTGCCTTATAAGATTTGGCCACATGTTCAAAACGTGGCAGCAGTTCTTGTTGCGCCCCTTGTTTGATCAAAGCAATCAAGGCTTGAATGTTAATGGATTCCATAGGTGCTGTTTTTATCATTAAATAGTTAGCGATTTTAATCAGATTTGCTATTGATATTGGCCAACAAAATCCGGTTTAAAGTAGGTTCAAATAAAGCCAGTGAAAATATTAACAAAGCATAATACGTTCTGGTTTTTATGTATAATTGATTTTCGAAAAATAGCACTAACTGGCTATTTTTGGTTGTTTTAACAACCACTATTTTAGATTTTTTATCACTAATTAAGAGGATTAAATTATGAGCGGACAAACTACTAGACCTCAAGTTCCTGAAGGTCGTCTAGGCCCTTTAACAACTCGCCAAATGGCACCAACTGACAAAGGTTTTGTTGGTTATGAAACTATTTGGGACGAAGCTCAAAAAGAAGCTAAGTACGAAGCACCAAAGCGCCCATAATTTAGTTTTTAAATTATGTCGGTGAAAAGCCGCAAGCTGTTATGCAGTTTGCGGCTTTTTTTTTGGATTTTTACTCGACCAAGATGGCATGCCTGATTTGTTGGTAGCGCTGCTCGCCTTGTAAGAGCTTGACAATCTCCAGGGCAAAGTGCAGCGCAGTACCCACCCCTTGAGAAGTCATGACCTTATTGTTAATAACCACGGCTTGGTCTTGGCGCTTAGCATCGAGTATTTTGTCTTCAATGCCCGGATAACAAGTAAAGCTCTCACTTAGCACATTGGCACGATGTAGTGCATAAGGCGCAGCGCAAATAGCGCCAATGTGTTTGTCGGCTTGGTGCATTTGCTTGAGTAAGCTTTGTACAATCGAATGCTCAGAGAGAATTTGAGTGCCCGCCAAACCACCAGGTAGCACCAACATATCTAGTGTATCAACATCAATAGCATCAATTAAGCAGTCGGCTTCAATATTGATATTTTGCGCACCTTGCACCTGAATACTATCGACACCAGCCACAATGACTTGGATTTGAGCACGTCGACAAATGTCAATAATACTGATGGCTTCTATCTCTTCAAAACCATTTGCTAAAGGCACACATATCTGAGGCATAATTACTTAAGAAATAAGATAAAATTCATATTTTATCCCTAAATTTATACGAGGAAAATCATGTTTGATAAATCACAAACCTTAGCTAGAGTAGATAGCGATATTGCCCAGGCGATTGCCAAAGAAGAGGCGCGCCAAGAAGCACATATTGAACTTATTGCCAGTGAAAACTACACCTCACCTGCGGTGATGGAAGCCCAAGGCTCTCAGTTAACCAACAAGTACGCTGAAGGCTATCCAAACAAGCGTTATTATGGCGGTTGTGAGCATGTGGACGTGGTTGAGCAGTTGGCGATTGATCGTGCTAAGGCACTATTTGGTGCAGATTATGCCAATGTGCAGCCGCATTCAGGCTCACAAGCCAATGCCGCGGTTTATCAGGCCTTATTAGTACCGGGTGATACCATATTGGGTATGTCTTTGGCGCATGGTGGACATTTGACTCATGGCGCGGCACCTTCGTTTTCAGGCAAGAACTTTAACTCGATTCAATACGGTTTGGATCCAGCCACCGGTGAGATTGATTATGATGAAGTTGAGCGCTTAGCCAAAGAGCATCAACCGAAGATGATTATTGCCGGTTTCTCGGCTTATTCTAAGGTGGTAGATTGGCAGCGTTTTAGAGACATTGCCGATGCTGTAGGTGCTTATTTATTGGTAGACATGGCGCACGTGGCTGGTTTGATTGCCACGGGTGAGTATCCTTCACCGGTACAAATTGCCGATGTTACTACAACCACAACACATAAGACCTTACGCGGTCCACGTGGTGGCTTGATTTTGGCCAGAGCCAATGAAGAAATTGAGAAAAAACTTAATTCAGCGATCTTCCCAGGTATTCAAGGTGGTCCACTGATGCATATTATTGCGGCTAAGGCAGTTTGCTTTAAAGAGGCCATGAGCGATGAATACAAGGCTTATCAAAAACAAGTGCGCGCAAATGCACAGGCCATGGCTGAGGTGTTTATGCAGCGTGGTTATGATGTGGTTTCAGGCGGTACTGAGGACCATTTATTCCTGGTAAGTTTCATTGAGCAAGGCCTAACCGGTAAGGCTGTTGATGCAGCACTAGGCTCAGCACATATCACTGTGAATATGAATGCCGTACCAAATGATCCGCAATCACCATTTGTAACCAGTGGTATTCGTGTGGGCACACCGGCAGTTACCACGCGTGGTTTTGGTGAGGATGAATGTCGTGATTTGGCAGGATGGATTTGTGATATTTGTGATGATTTAGAGAATCAGTCTGTGATTGATGAGGTGAAGGCCAAAGTTGCTCAGGTATGTGCCAAACATCCAGTTTATAAATAACATCTATCGATGCGCTGTCCTTTTTGTCAATCAGACGATACCAAGGTTCTAGACACACGTTTGATTGACGACGGCTCGCAAGTGCGTCGTCGTCGTGAGTGCAGTGCTTGTGGTGAGCGTCATTCAACCCGTGAGGTGGTGGATCTTAATCTACCGCGCTTAATTAAAAGTGACGAGTCTCGCGAGGTGTTTGACGAGGATAAACTGCGTTCTGGCTTGTTAAAGGCTCTAGAAAAACGCCCGGTTAGAACCTCAGAAATTGAAACCTCTATTCAACGTATTGAGCGCAAACTCATGGCTTTGTCTGAACGTGAAGTGCCTTCTAGCCAGATTGGTGAATGGGTCATGCAAGAGCTAAAAGCCCTAGATGAAGTCGCCTATATTCGTTTTGCTTCGGTCTATCGTCAATTTCAAGATATTGAAGCCTTTAAAAACGAGATTGACAAGCTTATGCGTAAATAATGGCCAAAACCAAGGTTGAATTTGTTTGCCGAGACTGTGGTGCTTCGCATCCGCAATGGGCAGGCCAATGCTTGGAGTGTAAGGCTTGGAATACCCTGGAAGAGGTTATTCTCTCCCAAACTACCAGCGCCAAGCCCGAGATTCTACAAGACTTGCCTGCCTCTAAAGTTCAGCCCTTGTCAGCGGTTAAATCTGAAGACAAGCTGCGTTTGTCCACAGGGCTTAGTGAGTTAGACAGAACCCTAGGCGGCGGCCTGGTAGATGGCTCAGTCGTACTTATTGGCGGTGACCCGGGTATTGGCAAATCCACCTTGATTTTGCAAGCCATGGCGGCGATTAATCAGACGCATACTACCTTGTATATCAGTGGTGAGGAGTCTGCTCAACAGGTGAGTGATCGCGCATTGCGCCTAAGTATTAGTGAGGATGTTTTACTACTGAGTGAAACCCATTTAGAGAAAATCCTCAAACTGGCCAAAGAGGTACGTCCTAAGGTGATGGTGATTGATTCGATTCAAACCATGGTTAGCGACACCTCAAGCTCAGCGCCGGGTTCAGTCACTCAGGTGCGAGATTGTGCTGCACAACTCACCCAGTTTGCCAAACAAACCAATACTGTGTTGCTAATGATTGGTCACGTGACTAAGGGTGGGTCTTTAGCGGGTCCTCGTATCTTAGAGCATATGGTGGATGCGGTTTTGTATTTTGAAGGTGATGCGGGCGGACGTTATCGCGTTATCCGTGCGGTAAAAAATCGCTTTGGTGCAGTGAATGAAATCAGTGTTTTTGCCATGGGCGAGACCGGTCTTAAGCAAGTGGAGAATCCTTCTGCCATCTTTTTATCCAATCAAAACAAACCTTCACCAGGTTCGATGGTCATGGTCACTCGTGAGGCTACCCGACCGCTACTGATTGAAGTCCAAGCCCTGGTGGATCAAGCAGGCGCTAATCCTAAGCGTGTCTGCGTGGGTTTGGAGCAAAATCGCTTGGCTCTACAATTGGCAATTTTGCATAAGCATGGTGGTATTGCTACTTTTGATCAAGACGTGTTTGTTAATGTTGTCGGTGGCATCAAAGTGAGCGAGACTGCGTCGGATTTGGTGGTGATGTTGGCCATTGTCTCTAGTCTTAGAGATAAGACCATTCCTCAAGATTGGATTGCTTTTGGTGAGGTTGGTCTTACCGGTGAGGTGCGTCCAGTTTACAATGCCGCAGAGCGCCTATCGGAGGCGCAAAAACACGGTTTCAGAGTGGCAATCATACCAAAGGCTAATCTTCCTAAAAAAGCACCCAAAGGGTTGAAGATTGTTGCGGTTGAATATTTGTACCAAGCTTTACAATATATGAGTGAAAACGCATAAAATCAAATAAGCAAAGCACTGGTTCGTTCAGGGTATTATTTAAGTTATATTAACAAACAAGGAAAAAAACATCATGAATAAAGTTATTGCAGGATTTCTACTGGTATTTATTTCAGCTTCTTCTCAAGCTGATTTTAGGACAGCCTGGGAAAAAAGCGTAGGCTGGACCATTGAGAGTACCAAAACAATAGATTATTTTGAACACGAGAGCGGTAGAGTTGAGTCTGCTTTCCAGGGTTGTGAAGTTGGTAGAACTATTTATTTTCGCGATGATACGTATGTGATTTGTACTACTAAAGGCTATCAGTATGCCTATGCACCAACTGCAATATTGCTTAGCAAATATGTTTTCCATGGAGACAAAGCTTCTAAGGTGTGGAGAATGATTGTTAATGGCAAAATGTACGGCATCAAGTAAATAAAAACCCTTCAAGGGTTTTTGTCAGCGACACATTTACATCAGGCATTGCAATAATGGCTGAAACCTTATAGAGATGCCTTGCGTATAAATAAGTAAGCTTATTTATTGAATGAGGTAGTTATGCTAATGGAAATTGTTTTTGCAGCAGGCTGTTTTTGGGGTGTGGAGAAAAACTTCTCAGCCATTGAAGGTGTACATGATGTGGTCTCCGGTTATGCCGGGGGCAATTATGCCAATCCTACTTATGACGATGTTCTTAAATACCGCAATCTAGAAGACCCGGGGTTTTTAGACTTTGTACGCAATATTGGCCTAAGCGACAATACAGCACTAGAAAAAGCGCCAGATTTGGTAAATCACACCGAAGTGGTTAAAGTTAGCTATGATTCCAGCCAAGTTTCAACAGAGAAGCTGATTAAAAATTTTTGGGAGATTCACGATCCCACGCAGCTCAATCGCCAGGGCAATGACGTAGGCAACAATTACCGATCAGCCCTGTATTTCACCACAGATGAACAAAAAGAGATTGCGCTAAAGACTCGGGATATTTATCAAGCACTATTGAGTCAAAAAGGTTACGGGAACATTGTCACAGAAATTAAACCCTTAGATAGGTTCTGGCCGGCTGAGGATTATCATCAGGATTATTTGGCTAAAAACCCCAATGGCTATTGCCCCAATCATGCGACTGGTGTTAAGTTTAAGCAAGACAACACCGTACAGAAGCAAGTCAAAAAAATACAACCCCTAGGTAGGCAAGAAATCTTGGTGATTGAGGCCGAAGATAAAGCCACCTGTTTGTACTGTTTAGAATTCGAGAAAAACGTTAGTAGCAAATATCAAGGCTCTATCCCTTTGCGTGGTGCACCAGCCTCTGCCTTAGAGGGTTTTACACTAAGCACGCCAACCTGGGCCACTCCAACCATTGTCTTTGTGAAAGATGGACAACAAGTTTGGGCGCATCAGGGCTATTTAAGTCCTAAAGAGTTTTATCAAGCCTTGGGTGAATTTAAGCTGGGCAAAACTTCTGAGGCGTTTAGAGTTGCTTTTGACGAAGGCACCGATAGACGTTTTTGTAAGCAATATGAGATCTTTAAAAATACTCCTGATGGCGTGTTTATCGACAAACTCTCGGGCGCAGCTCTATTTGATACGCGAGATCGCTTTAACTCAGGCACAGGCTGGTTATCTTTTACCAAACCAGTGGACGGTTCGGTGTATGAGAAAGTTGATAATAGTTATGGTATGAGCCGTGTCGAGATTCGCTCAGTTACATCGGATATCCACCTGGGTCATGTGTTTGCCGGTGACGGTCCAGAGGGTCGTCCGCGTTATTGTATTAATGCCACGGTGTTAGAGTTTGTGCCTCGATAATTAAACTCTAAAAATCAATGCCTTTTTGCGCTTTAATGTGAGCACGAAAAGCGTGTTTTTTATCTTGGATATCACTGACGGTATCAGCGAGTTGAATCAAAGCCTCTGAGGCGGCGCGACCGGTAATCACCACGTGTTGGTGGGCTGGGCGATTTTGAATGGCTTGCACAACCTCATCTGTTTCAAGATAGTGGTAATTGAGCATGTAAGTCAGCTCATCCAATACCACCAAATCAATTGCACTATCGTTTAAGTATTGCTGTGCATTAGACCAACTCTCTTGTGCCTTTTGTCGGTCTTGTGCCCGGTCTTGACTCTCCCAGGTAAAGCCTGATGACATCTTGCTGATATGTACATTGGCTTGTTGAGACAGAAACAAATCTTCGCCAGTTTCTTGTTCGCCTTTTAAGAATTGTACCAAGGCGACTTGCATACCGTAACCCAGTGCGCGACAAATCATGCCCAGCGCTGAAGAAGATTTGCCCTTGCCATTGCCGGTGAGTATAACCACCACACCTTGGTCGATATCGGCTTTGGCTATCTGCTGATTAATATGCGCTTTTTTGCGTTGCATGCGCGCTTTATAAGCGTCGCTATCGCTCATTAGAGTAAGGGTTTACGGCTAGAGAATAGTGTCACCACTTGGTAGCGCTGATTTAAACTAAAGACAACTGAAACAGCTAACATCCAGCTAAGCACCGGCACAATTTCAATCACTGACCAATGTGCAGCATAGCTGGCAAATTTAGCCCAAGCAGCTGTGGTGAAACTATAGTAGCTGGCCGTGGCAA
>CAZLDG010000020.1:0-26995 GCA_964558405.1 uncultured Candidatus Thioglobus sp.
AATTCTAACACTTCACCAATCCAACGAGCACCTGTTGTATGATCGGCAATATGATGACCGGTATCTTTATGCAATAAAACTGTTAAGCCAGTATTAGACAAAAACCGCTCAAGCTCAGCCGCATTCTCATCACTATAGTTGACCTGATACATCGGCAGTGGATGTGGACCAATAGGCTGATTCATTACCTGTCCCAGCCAACAGCCTAAACTCTGCAAGGGTTCTCTTAGTTTAAGCGCCTTGGTCTTTTGCTGATCATTATGCCAATAGATATGTGCGTGATAATTCATGCGCTAAGTGCTTTTTGTAGCTGCTGGTTAATTAACCCGCCCAGGACTTGAATGGCGGTGATGCGTTTATCACTCCAGGACTCTGCATAAGTCAATCGGATGCAAGAATGGTATTTATTATCCAGCGAGAATATATCTCCAGGAGAGATAGAGACACCCTGCTCACGAGCCTCGTCATACAATTGCGACGTATCGATCGCCTTGGGTAGTTGCACCCATAAGACAAATCCACCCTGAGGCTTGGACACTCGAGTATCTTCTGGAAAATGCGCATCAATGAGATCGAGTAATTGATCTCGACGCTGTCTATAGGCTTCACGCGCTAAACGCAAATGACGATCATAACTGCCGCGACTAATAATCTGTGCAGTGACTAATTGTGGCAATCTGGAGACCGCCACATTACTCACAAACTGTAGATGCTGAACCTTGTCTAAATGCGAGCCAGGAATAATCCAGCCTACTCGCATACCTGGATCCAGGGTTTTCGATACCGATGAACACAACAACACCCTGCCCTGAGTGTCAAACGACTTGATGGCCTTTGGACGCTGATTGTTATAACCCAGCTCAGCATAAACATCATCTTCAATCAAATAAATCTCATGTTGATTAATCAACTCTATCAATTGTTGTTTATGCGCATCTGGCATAACAGAGCCAAACGGATTATTATAAGAAGGAATACTAATCACCGCTTTAATTGGCCATTGCTCTAGCGCTAATTGCAGAGCATCAATACTCATGCCGGTACTGGCATCAGTAGGGATTTCGATTGCCTTTAGACCGCAAGATTCAATCAACTGCAACAAACCATAATAACAAGGGGTTTCAACCGCAATAATATCACCCGGTTTGGTCAGTGTGCGCAAAGCCAAATCCAAGGCATTTTGACAACCAGCAGTAATCACAATGTCATCGGGGGAAGCTAATATGCCTGCATCCATAGCACGCTTGGCGATTTCTCTACGTAGTGCCTCGCTACCTTTAACTGCATCATAGCCAATGCCCACAAACTTCTGCGTGCGCACCACACTGGAAAAGACCTTCCTCAATTGGTTGGTAATAGGGAAATTACTATCGGCAACCGCGGAGGAAAAGTTAATAAACTTTGAATTGGCGCCATCTTGCATCACCTCCATAATGCGTTGCGCCTTGCTGGGCTTTATGGGCTGACAACAATCTCCTTGAACCTTAGGTGGGGGTTTGTCAGCTTTAGGCTTAGGTCGATGAACATAATATCCAGACTTGAGCCTGACCTCGGCAAAACCCCTGTCTTCTAATATGGCATAAGCAGCCAAAATGGTCGACACACTCACGCCTTGTTGTTTGGCCATAGCGCGTACCGACAAAAGCTTGTCTCCAGAGTTGTATACGCCGTCTTTAATCTGCTTTATTAAGCGGTCTGCAATCGTATTGTATAGGCTATTTTCCATATTTATCAGTACAGAATGTTTATAAAAACATCATAACAGATAAGTTTAGGCAAATCTGTTATGGTTAATATAAATATACTCTATATCTGTACTGGTTCAGATAATAATTCTATAATTATCCCCATGAACAAACCAATGGAGAAAATCATGGAATACACCCTACAAAAATCACATTATCACTTCAAGTTTTTTGAGTTTCCACTACAGCAATGGTTAAAGAAAATAAAGTGCTACTATGCGACTTATCAACAAAGACAAGAATTGTCGCATCTAAGTGATGCGCAACTGGAGGATATTGGCATTAGTCGCCAACAGGCGCTAGAAGAATCTAGCAAGCCTTTTTGGAAATAACTGAGTATTTGTGCTGTTGAGAATCAACAGCACAGATTGGTTTTGGTGTTTTAAGAAAAACAGCCTTTGATAATTTGTTGAATATTGGCAGCAGCCTCGTACGGGTCCTGCGCATTTTTAATCGGACGACCCACCACAATATAATCTGAACCCGAACCAAAGGCAGTGGCCACATCAACCACACGCTTTTGATCATCATCATTAGCCACCGGACGAATACCTGGGGTTACGGCAATCAGTTTATTGTCAACATATTCGCGTAAAAACGGCACTTCTAAACCTGAGGAAACCACACCATCACAACCGGCTTCAAAAGCGCGCTTGGCGCGTGAAATCACCAAATCTTGCACATCACAATCAAAACCCAGATCGTCCAAATCACCACGATCCAAACTGGTGAGTGCCGTTACTGCTAAGATTTTAAGGTCGCCTTTGTTTTCAGCAGCCTTTTCCATCAATGCTTGGTTGCCATGAATAGTAGCAAAGGTAGCACCGTACTGACTCAAACGATTAATGGTTCTGCCCACAGTCTCAGGTACATCGAAAAACTTCAAATCAACAAAAACCTTCTTGTCTTTTTCAATCAACCAATCCATTAGTTGAAAGTACTGACCAGTCATTAGCATTTCCATGCCAATTTTATAAAAATTCACACTATCATCCAAGCGCTCAACCAATGCCTTAGCTTGGTCAACTTCGGGTACGTCTAGTGCAAAAATCAGTCTGTCTTCAACCTTAATGTCTTTCATAGTTTATCCTTATGTTTAAAAAATACTGGCGCCTGAATAGCCATTATCATGAGCTCTCTTAATCCAGTACTTAGACTTGGCAATATCCTTCTCGCCTGCCTTGCCTAGTGCGTAAAAAATGCCCAAATTATACTGTGCTTTTGCATGCTCCTGCGCAGCAGATTTTTCATACCACGAAAAGGCTTGTTGATAGTCTTGCTCTACTTGCAAACCCAACTCAAACATCAGTGCATATTCGTACTGATACTTGGCCTCGCCAGCCTCAGCCAAGGCCTGAACCTCATCAAAAGTTTTACTGATTTTCACTACTTAGGCGAGACCTCTACCCTAACTTTAATTGTGTCACCCTGGGGTTTACGCTTACTGATATAGGTAAAAGTGCGGCCATCGTATTCATACTCTACACGATAATGACTCAGGCGCTTTTTCGAGCTAATGCGATACTTGGTTTCACACACTTCTTTTGTCACCATCTTGCCAGTGTTGGATTTGGCCAGTTCATCATCATGCGCTAAAGATGCCCCCAATGCCGCACCAGCAACTGTCATGGCGTCTTTGCCACGACCATCGCCAAACTGATTGCCGATCAAACCACCCAAAATACCGCCCATGATTTCATTGGTGGCTGAGCCATCACCCTGGGGTTGATAGAACTCTTTAATATAACAATCTTGATACGGTTCACGAATGGTGTGTTCACGATAGACCTTATCCACCGAAACCACGGTGGCAGTGTCGGTATAACTACCCGCTATTGATAGGGGTGATAACAAAGCAGTAGTTAAAAAAGCAAAACTAATTTTATTCATGCGATTACTCCTTTTTTTAATCAATTGATATAGACTATTCTACTACTCTATCTATGGATGGTTAACATGAAATCAAGCACCTTATACTATATTCACGACCCCATGTGTTCTTGGTGTTGGGGTTTTAATAAAACTTGGAATTCGCTAGTGCAACTCCTACCCGATGAGATTGAAGTTCGCTACGTGCTCGGCGGTTTAGCGCCGGATAATAATGAACCCATGGATGCGCGAACACGTGAATACGTCCAGTCACAATGGAGAAAAATTCAACAACGCATTCCCGGTGTGGAATTTAACTTTGATTTCTGGGAGGTTTGCCAACCTAAACGCTCAACCTATATCGCCTGTCGCGCGGTAATTGCTGCCAAAAATCAAGATCCAAAGTATGAATTGCCGATGATTCACGCCATTCAAACTGCCTATTATCAGCGCGCGCAAAATCCCTCAGAAAAAACCACACTTATTAATCTAGCCAGAGAACTGTCGCTGGATATTGATAGTTTTACACAAGCGCTAAATGCTAACAGTACGCAAGCGCAATTGGATGATGATATAGCGCTCGCCCAAGATTTAGGCGTGAGTAGCTTTCCCTCATTGGTGCTACTTGGCGATGGTGTGCCAACCAATATTGGTATTGACTATAACCACGCACAACCCATGCTGGAGCAAATACTCACTTGAACCGTTGTCCGAACTCATTGATAATAACCCTACTTGCCCTCGTAGCTCAGCTGGATAGAGCAGCCGCCTCCTAAGCGGCAGGTCGAACGTTCGAATCGTTTTGAGGGCGCCATTTTTTCAAACAACAATAAAAGACATATGGATAATCTAATGCACGGAACCGATAACAAGCCTCGTTGCGCATGGTGTGCTTTGGCGCCAGAATTTATCCACTATCATGATGAAGAATGGGGCTATCCCGTTGATGATAATATTCGCCTATTTGAAAAATTGTGTCTAGAAAGCTTTCAATCGGGCTTAAGCTGGCGAACCATACTCACCAAAAGAGAAAACTTTAGAGCGGCTTTTAAGGGTTTTGATTTTAACCAAGTGGCACAATTTACCGAGAGCGATGTAGAGCACTTACTTAGTAACAAAGGCATCGTTCGCCACCGCAAAAAAATAGAGGCTACCATTAATAATGCGCAACGCGCCCAAGAGATGGTTGCAGAGTTTGGATCTTTGGCTGCTTATTTTTGGCATTTCGAGCCAGATGAATCCACATTGGCTGAACCACAAACACTATCCAGTTCAGAAGCGTCAAGAATCCTTTCCAAAGATCTAAAGAAAAAAGGCTGGAGGTTTGTTGGACCCACTACCGTCTATTCATTTATGCAAGCCATGGGCTTGATTAATGACCACGCCATTGGTTGTGTCTGCAGAGAAAAATCTAGAAAGGCCAGAGAATCTTTTACCAGGCCAAAATAAACAAGTATCGTTTCAGCCTTAAGCATCACATCTCAAGAATATCACGCATCTCATTAAGTCAAAATATGCTTGGACACTTAACCCACATCAAGGAAAAAGTTATGGTTTTCCATATACTTAGGCACAATGTTACAATTTCGTTACACCTCTGATACAAATAGTATATTAAAATATTCTAATGCATTTTATATTGTTGGCCTTAGTGTGGCTAGCCTCACTGTCTGCACAGGCTACCATACCCGTTCTTAACTCTTCTACGCCAGCTGACAATGCTACTGGTGTGAGTCAAACCACCAATCTTGAGTTAAAATTTTCCAAGGCACTCACGGCAGTTTCTGGCAAAAATATCAATATTTACCAATCAGGTGGTTCGCTAGTAGAGGCGGTTGATGTTAGTAGTGCTCAAGTTAGTTTAAGCCAAGGCAACAAAACTGCAACGGTCGACTTTAATACCACACTATCTGGTGGCACAGGCTATTACATCTTAATTGATGCGGGTGCTTTTACTAATAATGGCGATGCTTACCCAGGTATTAGTAGTTCGACCGAACTTAACTTTACCACACTTGCAGATACCACTGCACCAACCGTTAGTTTTAGTCCGGTTAACGGGGCAACAGCTGTGGCGGCAAATAGCAATATCACCTTAACCTTTGACGAATCTATCAGACACACCAATGATTCTGCTATTACCAATACCAGTGTTGATGCGCTAATTACCTTAAAAGAAACCAATGCCAGTGGCAGCAATATTGCCTTTGATGCCACCATTTCTGGCAATGTAATTACTATTAACCCAACAAGTAACTTTGGTAGTGAACAGGTGGTTTATGTGGCCATTGATGCCACGATAGAGGATGATGCAGATAACGCCATCACTGCCAGTTCGGTAACATTTACCGTGGTTGATACTATTGCGCCAACGGTGACAACTAGTCCAACCAATGGCGCCACCAATGTGTCAGGCAATGCACACATTGAGTTTATTTTTAATGAGAGTGTTCGCCATATTAGTGATAAAGCACTGGCTAACAATGGCGGTCAAAACTTTACCGATATTGAAAGCTTAGTGACGCTCAAAGAGGATAACGCCAGTGGTGCCAATATTGCTTTTAGTGCTGAAGTGGATGAAGAGCTAGATGGCACAATTAAGATTGAAGTATTTCCAAGTGCAAATCTAGGTTCTTTACAAACAGTTTACGCCTCTCTAGATGCAACTCAAATTGAAGATACTTCAGACAATGCTATCGCTAACAGTGTATCAACCACTTTTACCACGGCCTCTATCACTCTGCCAGATTACGATACCACATATCCTAGAAATCTACACAAAAATATCGGTATTGATGCCAATATTGTGCTGGACTTTAATATGGTGGTTTATGCGCCGACTAACAGTGCCGGCGGCAATAACGATCGATATATTGAAATTTATAATGCCGACACAGGTGTGAGAGTATTCTATGAATTGTCTGACAGTGTTTATATTAGTGGGTCTGGCACATCTCAAATTACCATTGATCCGCCTAACGACCTAGAAGAGTATGTGAATTACTATATTTTGATTGGCGCAAATGCTTTTCGTGATGGCGATGGTAATGGAAACTTCTACCCTGGTGTAAGTGACACTGACTCATTAACCTTTAAAACTGCCAAAGATCCGAATAAATACGCGGATGTCACCGCCTTAAACGAAACCCATGTAGAGCACTCTATGCATCAGGCTGAACGCTCTATTAACGCCATTACCAATCGACAAAACTATATTCGCCGTCATGGCGGGCGTAACATCTCCCATCAGGGGATTAATTTTAAGTTTAATAATCAGCGCTTGGATCAAACGCTAAACCAGCTCAGCCCTCTGATTCAACACTTTGAACAATACAATGTCAATAAAAAACTCTCTAAGGCAGTTGATAACGCCCTGCCAGATGAGTGGGGTCTATGGACAGCCGGGGAGATTGTCATTGGTGAAACCAATGCCGATAATGGCAGTTTAGATCGTCGACAAGACAGTAGAGAAATCTCGGTTGGACTCGACAAATCATTTGACAAATACAAGTTAGCAGGCATCGCTTATCGTTTTAATAAAACCAAAACCAGAATTGGCTCAACTGGAACCAAAATGGATTCCAATACTCAATCTTGGTCATTGTATGGCTCGATTAAAAATGGCACCAATAAAGAATTAGAAGCCTTGGTGGGTTGGAGCGATATTTCCACTGATCATACGCGCGTTGATGGTGTTAATACCTATACTGGTGTGCGTGATAGTCATCAAGTGTTTGGCTGTTTTATTGCCCGAGAAAATCACAATATTGACAAGCTAAGCCTATCGCCTTTTGTACGCCTAGACACCTCTTACACCAAGCAGTATGCTTATAGTGAAACTGGCGATAGCGATACTGCCTATGATGCACTACACTACAAGGACAACAACTTTCATGATACCGTGCTATCACTGGGTTTGGACGTTAGTACTGAATATCAATTGTCTCAAAAAACACTCAAGCCTTATTTGTCTTTTAGGCATAAAGAGAATATGGGCTATGAGTCCAGTAACACAATGTATTATCTCTCTAACCCAATTAAAGAGTACACACAGACTATTGTCTCAAACCACGACGAATCTGGTTTTAACTTGATTACTGGTGTTGATGTTCAATCAGAGGAAGGCTGGCTAATTAACCTCAGTTATGAGCTAAGTGAATCTGAACTTACACTAAACAAAGGTTTACGCTTTAGAGTTGACTGGAAGTTCTAAAGATTATTATCCTGAGCGTCGCAATAAAGACACCCATCTCTTTTCCAGTTCAATCGACTGCTGATGATTAAGCAAATCAAATAAAACCCTAACTCTACCTTCTGCTGTATACCCTTCAAAAACAGCATTAAACCCTTGCAAAGGGCCGTCCAATATTTCGACCGCATCCCCTTGATTAATTTGCAATAATTCACGGGCTCGGACTGAGGTTTCTAATTCTTTATCTTTTATCATTTTCACCACACTATTTGGCAGAGTTGCTAGCCAAGTGCCAAACTTCACAAAGTTCTGCACGCCGCGAGTATAAGCAACCTTTGAATAATTAGCGTGCGTGTTTGTGCGCACAAAGACATAACTCGGAAACAAGGCCTGAGATTTCTCCTTGAGCGTGTACTGCGGGAAATAAACTTCAAACCCTTGCACCTCTAAATTAAGCGCTGCTTGAAATTCTTGTCTTGGTTTGGTGCGAATCAGATACCAAGCATTCTCCATACTTATTCTCCGTTTTTAGTCTAATTTTATGCAGTTTAGAGTATAAAACCTATTACGGAAAACCATAAATATTAACAATTTGTATCAATCCACACAGTGCAGAGGAATGGCATTATCTGCTACACTAGGCGCATGAATAGCAATATTAACACCACCATGGGCTTTAAAGAGTGGTTGATGCTGATTATGCTGTCCATTTTATGGGGCGGATCGTTCTTTTTTGTTGAAGTGGCACTGAACGACTTACCAGCATTTAGCGTGGTTGCCTTTAGAGTAATTATCTCCGCTATTACCCTATGGGCTGTTGTATTCACCCTAAAACTTTCCATTCCTAGAAGTGCTGGCATTTGGGCGGGATTTTTAGTCATGGGCTTGTTAAACAATGCCATTCCCTTTAGTTTAATCACCTGGGGCCAGGTGCAAGTCAGTGCAGGATTGGCTTCAATTCTCAATGCGGCTGTGCCTTTTTTCACCGTGGTAGTGGCGGGCATCTTACTGCCCGATGAGAAAATTGGCCCGTTAAAAATCATTGGTGTGCTAATCGGATTTTTTGGTGTGGCGGTAATGATTGGCTTACCTGGCGCACAGACAGATTACTACGTGTTAGCACAATTTGCCATTCTAGCCTCTGGTCTGTCTTATGCGTTTGCCACTACCTACGGCAGACGCTTTAAACGCTTGGGCGTACACCCGATTGTTTTGGCTGGCGCACAAGCCATTACCGCTTCACTGGTGATGATACCAATTGCCTTATCTGTAGATGGTGTGCCCAACTTTCACGCCATCAGTATGACTTCAATCTTGGCCTTATTGGGACTGGGTGTGGTCTCAACCGCAATTGCCTATATCTTGTTTTTTAAAATTTTGGAATCTGCAGGTGCGGTCAATGTCTCACTGGTCACCTTGTTGATTCCCATTTCTGCCATTCTATTAGGTGTGTTTATCTTACAAGAACGCTTAGAGATGATTCACCTGGTAGGTATGGGCCTGATTGCCATCGGTTTATCATTTGTTGATGGCAGATTATGGCGCTCTAGACTAAAACTTTAAATCCAGATTAACATTCAGATTATTTTGATAGCCATGATTGGGCGCTTGCTCTCGTTGGTAAGCAATAGAACCATTCCAACTGTCTTTAGAGACTAAATCCGCACCCAAGCCTAACTTCCAACTACGATCGCTTTTCTCATCTAGCTTCAATGTGTAATGAGTACTTCCCAAATTATAATGCATACTCGCATCTGCAGAGTTAGACAGATCCTTGCTGTATTCCAAACTAACAAAAGGTTTGAATGTGCCTGAATTAATCGGCAGTTGATAATTGGCATCCATGCCTACATGTACCTTGGATTCTTTAATGTCTTGTTGATGATAACTCAAAGCGCTAACACCGCCTTGTTCGCTAAAAGGTTTTAAATCGGTTTGCACAAAACTCAGTTTGCCATAAGGCGATACAGACCAATTGTTTTTCTTAATCGCTGAATCTTTCAGGGTTAATGCGCCAAATAACTGCCGAGCGTCACGCTGACCGACCAGGGTATCAACCCCGTCTTGACGAGTGCTGTCAAATTTTAAGCGACCTAGACCCAACACTCCTTCTAGCGAGAGATTTTGACGTTGCAACGCGCCATAACCTGAGATGGCGTAATTATCAGATTGAATATTACTAATCGAATCACCAATATCATTATCACTTCGGCCCACGCTCAAAGCGAACCCCAAGAGCGTATCTTGCATCGGCTTGTCAAAACCAATAGAAATTGCACTTGACTCTAGTGCTTGTTTAGCCGAGGTTGAACTCTCGTGTGTTTTACCCACACTGATCTCACCCGAGCTCCACAGCGACCACTGATCCCATACCGGTTCAAAACGTGGATTGATTGTACCAATGGTGTTTTCTCTAAGTCTAGCCGCCTCATTAATGGCAATGAGCTGCGCATCAGATTTCAGTTGATGACTGCTGGCCAGCCAGGATTGCTCAGGGTTCTCCAGTAAATTCAATACCCTATTAACCGAGACCATGTTGTTAATATCATTGGCAATGGCTTGTTTGGATTTAGGCGTGGTATTCATAATAGCATCCACCACCGGGTTTTCAAAACGAATGCGCACCCCTTGAAAAGAGGTGTTGCTACTGTTTTGATTTCTACCCAGCCAGCCTAATCGATTCTCAATCGCACCCATACTGGCATTTGCCCAGACTGATGCGGTGTTATTCCAAGCACTAATACTGGCTAGCACCTCAGAATTGTCAAGTGGACTGTCTAAATAGGTCCAGCTAAATTGTGTGGCAGCAATATTGTAATTATTGGCACTATCGGTAAAACTACCGCTAGGCACATCGACCGTTACCTTGCCAGCGCCATTAGATTTGAGAGTGGCGGTATAAATAGTGCCTAAACCACTAAATTCAGACAAGATTCCACCGCTGACCAGCACATCACTCTCATCAAAATTTTGAGTGGTTTCAGAAGTGGTAAATATTAGCGATAAATACTCATGTTCAGAGGCTTCGCCACTGCCCACCTCATTGGCACTGATACTAATGCTGGCACCAGTAATATCATGAGTCCAGCCAAATTGAGAGGCGGTATTAAAATTACCCGCCGCATCGCTAAAGCCATTAGCAGGCACACTAATCAGCATATCGCCATCAGCGGATGGGTTAAATTTTGCAGTGTAACTTGTGCCTGTACCACTAAATTCAGACAAAATACCACCACTAATTACCACATCATTTTCATCAAAATCCGTAGTAGACTCGCTCGTCTCGAAAGTTAAATCTAGGCTATCGGCATTAGAGACACCACCATCCACAATTCCACTAACACTAATGATCATACTTGGCGCAGTAGTGTCAATAGCCAAATTATTATTAGCACCGAGAGAGCCAGTTGCACCAGGTTCAGGTAGGGTTAATAGTGCATCGTTGCCTGCACCATCGGCCATACTACCACCACCCAATACCAGAGCAGAATTAGAAAGATAATCTAAATCCGCGGTAGTATCACCCGGCTGTATTAAGTAATTAAAAGTTAGTGTTGAAGTGCCGGAGCCACTAGCAAATACCGCGGTTCGATCCGTATCTCCAGTTTCCAGATCTAGATAAGGTATGCCATTGGTGGTATTAACAAAAACCGCCTCAGAGAAATCAATATTAATCCCAATCGTACCATCTTTATAGATGTCATCAGCTTTGTTGGAGTAAACACCTAAAACAGTTGGGTTAACCACGTCAGCCGATACAAAATTAAGCTGAGTATTGCCGCTAATACCTGTATAAAAATTACCCGCTAAATCTTTAAAGGCAATGTCACCAATATTGATATAGTAATCAGTTTCCGAGGCAAAAGTCCCATTAGGGTTAAGAGTAATCACATTAGTACCCAATCCACTCACCTGCAATGGACTGTTAGCACTAATATCTTCAAAGTCACTATCATCAGATAAGTGACGGATAGTCACCCCGCCAAAATCTGCTTCCACTGACTCAGAAAATGTCAGTACAATATTATCATTAATACTAATACCTTCTTGTCCATCAGCCGGATAAGAATTGATTAAGGTAGGCTTAACACCATCCACCACAATATCTTCATTGGCACTTAAAGAGCCTGGCGTGCCTGGCGCTGGTAAGGCAGAAGACACTTGCAGTAAATTGCCATTTACATCATAAATAGCGCCATCATTAAACTCAATGGCATCAGTGGAGATATAGGCCAAATCTAAAGACTCGTCGCCCTCTTGTACCGTGTAATCAAAATTAAGCACCACACTAGGAGAGCCTGAACTATACAGGGCGTAGGCAATCTTGCCATTACCCACATCCAGAGCAATACGCGGCGTATTAGTCACTGCCGTTATCTCAGAAAACTCCACCCGAAGTCTAACAATACTACCAATACCGCGCGCGCCCAAGGTGTCAGATGAAACCGAAACCACGCCGGGCCTTACGCCATCAATCACCAAATTGGCATTTGCACTCAAAGAGCCGGCAGCACCTGGCGTGGGCAATACTAAAGCTGCGTTATTACCTGCACCATCGGCAATACTACCACCATTTAATAGTAGTGCCGCACTGGGTAGATAATCCAAATCTGCACTGACATTACCCTCTTGTACAACGTATGTGAAAAACAAGGTATTGGTATTGGAGCCATGACGAAAAACCGCGTGATAATCACTATCGCCTGTTTCCAAAGCCAAGGTTGGTATGCCACCAGCCGTCTCAACTAATACTGGCTTGGAAAACTCAATGGCAATATCAATAGAATCATCTATGTTGTAAGTGCCATCGGCGACATCTGAGCGAACGCTAACAACAGTTGGAGGCTCTTCGGTGAAAAAATTCAGTGCAGTGGGTGTGCTGATGCCACTATAAGTATTGCCTGTTGCATCGACAAAGGCGTTGGCATCAATCACCAGATAATAACTCCCACCGATCTCTAGTGATTGAATCGGATCAAAAGTAATGGTGGATGTGCCAAAACCACTAACGCGACCATCATTTACTAGCGCATATTCAAAATTGGTATTATCAATTGAGTCTTTAATAATAATAGCACCAGTGCCAGCCAAAACTGGCTTGGAGAACGTCAAGACAATATTACTATTAACTCCTACACTCAGCGCACCATCAGCCGGACTAGAGGAGAGTAGTGTTGGCGCTATGGTATCAATGACAATATTAGCATTAGCACTCAAAGAATTGGCTGCACCTGGCGAGGGCAATCCTACCGATGAGATATTGCCGGCCCGGTCCCCAATCAATGCTCCATTTAACTTAAACGAAGTAGTATCCAGATAATCCAAATCCGAAGCAATATCTCCCGCTTGTACCACGTATCTAAACAACCAGGTTGCGGAGCTGGCACCGGTTGAATATGGAGCTTGCTGATCATTGGCTCCGGTCTCTAATTGTAGATAGGGTTCGCCATTACTGCTATTGAGCAACACCACCTCGGAAAAATTTACCTGAATATCAATGGTCGAGCCCACGGTATAACCACCATCTGGCGTACTGGTGCTAACCGATTCTATGCGCGGATTAGTGGTATCAACCACAATCTCCTCGTTAGCACTTAAAGAGCCAGATGTGCCAGGTGTAGGCAAAGTGAGGATTGCATCAACACCGCTACTGCCCCGAATACTACCATTGTTTAATCGCAAAGCGCTTGTCAAAAAATAAGACAAATCACCACTATTATGCCCTGATTGCACGGTGTAGTTAAACACCAGTGTTGTCGTGCCTGAGCCCGAGCTGTAATCCACCAAGCTAATACTATTGGGTAAATCTAAATATATCTGTGGCACTCCGGTGGTGGTTACCACTTCCGAGAAATGCACTCTGATATCAATAATATCGCCTGCCTTATGATAGCCGCCGTTAATATTAGAATCCACACCCACTACTATGGCCACTGAGCCGGCATCGGTGATACTCCAACCATCACTGTTAATCATATTAGAGCGCGCTGCTGAGGCCGTACTATTACTGGGATAGTAACTATTGCCTGCATGAAAATTCACATTAGGCTGTAGGTTTAGATTGTTCCAAGCGATTAATAGATTTGCGTAATTACTTGTCCCTAAGCTCACGCCTGCAAACATATTACTCATTTCCACCACATTACTAACATCCCAGGCGGAGATATCCTGATCAAAATCGGTCGCTAAATTAAACATAGAATCCATATTGACCACATTAGTCACATTCCAAGGCGATATATCTTGATTAAATTTGGTGGCATTATTAAACATATAGCTCATATTGGTGACATTGCCAACATTCCAAGTGGAGATGTCCTGATTAAAAGCAAAGGCTCGATTAAACATAAAGCGCATATCGCTTACTTGGGCGACATTCCAAGTGGAGATGTCCTGATTAAAAGCCACAGCGCTACTAAACATGTAACTCATATCGGTCACTAGATCAACTCTCCAGGTAGAGATGTCTTGATTAAAGTTACTCGCACTACCAAACATGGTGTTCATTCTGGTTACATTGCTTACGTTCCAAGAAGAAATATCTTGATTAAAAGTTGCAGCACCATTAAACATGGCATCCATTCTGGTTACATTGCTTACGTTCCAAGAAGAAATGTCTTGATTAAAGGCAGAGGCACTACTAAAAGCATTGCGCATATCCGTTACACTAGAAACATCCCAGGCAGATATATCCTGATTAAACGTAATTTTGTTTGAAAAAGCGTTAAACAAACTGGTGAGACTGGAGGTGTCGCAAGTGGTAATGTCATCGCCATCTGTCCAGCTCTGAATATTAGCAAGCGAAACATAGGTGCCGCTGGTATCGCCATTGACGCGGTAATCCGTACCAGCAATCGTACAAGCGGCATACGTCGACTGAGAAAAAGCCATCAGCACTAATGAGATAAATAGCTTTGTTGTTAACAAAATACCTAACAATACGGATTTTACTCTTGGCATAAATTGGATGGATTTGGTTGAAATTGGATGCATAAATTATGGTTCATTATAAACCAGATATTTTAATTAGGGTGCATTTTAACCCCTATTTAAATATAGTTCAATATAAACTTTAAAAAAAATTAGCTAAGCGGATGCTTATTTAGATTTTCTGTAGAGAGAGATTGCGGGTTTGTTGTTAATCAGTTGACTGGCACTACTCAACGTCGCCAATGCGTTTAGAGATGTCAATATACCAATGACCAAGTCTGGGGTTTTCACTCCAATCTTCAATCGGATTGCCATCATTGTCCAGTCGACGACAAGACAACACGCCTTTGAGGCACCAATTTTTAACGCGCTTATGCGGTATGCCAGTTAGCTCAGCATACTTAGTAGAAGAAACCTCAGAGATCGGTGAAGTGGTCAGAGCGGTCAATACCCCTAAGTGATAATGCACAACACTTTCAATGAATTGCTTTTGTTTGTCACTTAAGGGATGTTGCTCTTCTTCTGTTGTATGTGGTTTCATTTGGTATATATTAGTTTATTGATGATTGTGTCAATAAAGTTGGTGTATATTATTGAATATTAACGAATTTTATTTACCCATGTCAAGCCTATGACGACAAATATACTAACACAAATAATAGGCATATAAGGTTCAAAATGAGATATATTAAACATGGAGTTGTGTTTGAATTTTTAAAAAAAGGAGTAGATTATGAATCAAAAACTCAATAGTTGGGCCTTAGCAACTGCACTGGGCATTCTGACTTCGATAGCCATCCTAGTCATCTCTATCATTGCGATTAAATCCAGCGATTATCTGCACAATGTGGTGCAATTCTTATCCTCGGTTTATATTGGTTATGACCTTAGCCCGATTGGTATCGTATTGGGCATGCTCTGGGGTTTTGTCGATGCAGCGATTGGCGGACTAATCTTCGCTTGGCTCTACAACAAACTGGCTAAATAAAGCGCCAACTGGGTATAATCAGACTCCAATACCAACTCCATTTACAAAGGTCTATGTCTGGCAACTCAATCGGCAAATTATTTACAGTAACCACAGCAGGTGAATCACACGGTGAGGCCTTGGTCGGCATTGTGGATGGTTGCCCACCTGGACTAGAGATTAACGAGGCTGACTTACAAGGCGATTTAGACTTGAGAAAGCCTGGCACTTCGCGCCATACTACTCAACGTCGAGAAGACGATTTGGTGAAAATTCTCTCGGGTACTTTCGAGGGCAAAACCACCGGTACACCGATTGCACTATTGATTCAAAACACCGATCAACGCTCTAAAGATTATGGCAATATCGCCAATACCTTCAGACCCGGTCATGCCGACTATACCTATGACCAAAAATATGGTTTTAGGGATTATCGCGGTGGTGGTCGCTCATCAGCACGCGAAACTGCAATGCGTGTCGCCGCTGGTGGCATTGCCAAGAAATACCTCAAACAACAATTTGGTATCGAGATTAGAGGCTATCTGGCACAACTGGGCCCAATTAAGGCTGAGACACTAGACTGGAGTGAGGTACACAACAATCCGTTTTTCTCGCCTGATGCTTCCAAAGTTAGGGAAATGGAAGATTATATGGACGCCTTAAGAAAATCAGGCGACTCAGTCGGTGCTCGCGTTAATGTCGTAGCCAGTGGCGTTCCCGCTGGACTGGGCGAGCCAATTTTTGATCGCTTTGATGCAGAAATTGCCCATTCAATGATGAGTATTAACGCAGTTAAAGGCGTAGAGATTGGTGCTGGCTTTGATTCGGTTGCCCAATTGGGTACCGAGCATCGTGATGCCATTACCCCTGAGGGTTTTAAATCTAACCATGCGGGCGGTGTGCTCGGTGGTATCAGCTCAGGACAAGATGTGGTAGTGTCTATCGCGCTTAAACCCACTTCTAGTTTGCGCCTACCAATTGAAAGTATTGATAAGGATGGCAAGCCTATTGAGGTGATTACCAAAGGTCGTCACGATCCTTGTGTGGGCATTCGCGCCACCCCAATTGCCGAAGCGATGTTGGCCATTACTATTATGGATCATGTGCTGCGTCATCGCGCACAAAACGCTGACGTTAACTCGTCAACACCTGTCGTACCCGCGCAGGCTTAATTATTTCATTTAACACTTTCCCAGTATGTTTTCACTGATTAATAAACACGTCCCTAAGAATGCCAAAAACGACTTTTTGTCTGGCTTAACCGTTGCCCTGGCCTTAGTGCCTGAGGCAGTTGCTTTTGCCTTGGTGGCTCATGTACATCCTTTGGTCGGTCTATACGCTGCCTTTATGGTGGGCATGATTACCTCACTACTGGGCGGGCGTCCAGGCATGATTTCGGGCGCTACTGGCGCTTTGGCTGTGGTGATGGTGGCCTTAGTGGTGGAACACGGCGTGCAATACCTATTTGCCGCTGTGGTGTTGATGGGCGTATTACAGATTCTCTTTGGCTTGTTGAAGCTGGGTAAGTTTATCCGCCTGGTGCCGCACCCAGTATTTTTAGGCTTTGTTAATGGCCTGGCCATGGTAATTTTTCTCGCACAACTCGAGCACTTTAAAACCGCAACTGGCGGTTGGATTTCCATGGATGCACTCACGGTGATGGCAGGACTGATTGCACTGACCATGGCTATTATTTATTTCTTACCCAAGCTTACCAGCGCCATCCCTTCTACCTTGGTGGCCATTATTGTGGGTTCAGTAATTACCATTATCTTTAATCTAGATACCAAGACCGTAGGCGATATGGCTTCGATCTCAGGTAATTTACCGAGTTTTGCCATTCCTCAGGTGCCGTTTACTCTGGAGACGCTCTACATTATTTTGCCTTATAGTGTGATTCTAGCTATGGTAGGCTTGATCGAATCGTTACTGACGCTAAATCTGGTGGACGAGTTAACTGAGACCACAGGTAAGCCAAACAAAGAAAGTGTGGGTCAAGGTATTGCTAATACGGTGACTGGCTTTTTTGGTGGCATGGGTGGTTGTGCCATGGTTGGCCAAAGTATTATCAACATCAAATCAGGAGGTCGTGGTCGTCTCTCGGGCTTTGTGGCTGGTGCTTTCCTGCTTAGCTTTATCTTGTTATTCTCGCAATACATCGAGCAAATTCCGATTGCGGTATTGGTTGGTGTGATGTTTATCGTAGTAATTGGTACCTTTGAATGGTGTAGTTTCCGCCTTATCTCACGCGTGCCTTTGGCCGATAGTATAGTGGGTATCTCAGTAGCAGTAATCACCGTGTTTACCGATTTGGCGATTGCGGTGATTACCGGTGTGATTATGAGTGCTATTGTCTTTGCTTGGCAACACGCCAAACAAATCTATGCCAAAAAGATCATGGATGAGGACAGCGGTATTAAAACTTATCAGGTCAATGGTGCGTTATTTTTTGCCAACACTCACAACTTCCAATTACTCTTTACTCCTAAAGATGACCCAGAAAATGTGTTTGTCGATTTTGAGAACTCTCGGGTGATGGATCATTCGGCGATTCAGGCCATTGATAAATTAGCAGAACGCTATAAAAAAGCTGGCAAAGTTTTGCATCTTAAACACCTAAGTCCTGAGTGTCGCATGTTGCTAAAAACCGCCAGAGGCTTGGTAGAGGTTAATGTGTTAGAAGATCCGAACTACCACGTGGCTGATGACAAGCTGGCCTAAGTCAGGCGCTTGAAATCATAGAAAAAATTTCCTATAATGGTTTTATCTGACACACAATAATCCAACTATGAAAACAAAACTACTGCTCGCTCTACTCATCAGCACTTCGGTTAGTGCCTACGAGCCTTTTAATCGTGGTTTTTTTCACCCCGGTTTTAACCAAAATATCTGGCATGACTTTGATCGTCAATTTCGTGAATTCGAACAAAAAATGCGTCAAGCCCAATACCAACAACAAGGCTTTGCCACGCAAAGTCGCAACTATTTTGATCAGGATAACAATCAATACGTGATTGAAATCAAAGTCGACGGACTGGATAAAGACAACCTGGAGATTAATACCGAAGAAGGCATGATTAACATCCGTGGCAAAAAGGTAATTAAACGACAATCGGGCAATAATACTTCACGCGCCTCTAGCAGCTTTTCTCAATCTTTATCTCTGCCAGAAGATGCAGATACTGATGATATTCAGGCCAAGTTTGAGGATTCTATACTGCGCATTACCCTGCCAAAACTCAGCGCGCCAAAGCCTAAGACTCAGACCATTGAGATTGAGTAATTAGCGCCCCTGCTCATCACCCCAAAGCAGTTTGTGTAATTGCACTTGCAGGCGCACATTAAGCTGTTGATCCAAAATCCACTGTGCCAACTCACGCGGCTCAACCGCGCCAAATACTGGCGAAAATAACACCTCTGCCGAGCTTGGATGTTTTTCTAGCAGTGCCACAGACCAATCAAAATCCTCTCTAGAACCGATAACAAACTTCAGTTGGTCCTTGGCTTGTAATTGGGCAATATTATCCAGTAGGTTTTGCTCAGACTCGCCTGAGGATGGGGTCTTAATATCCATAACAATAGACACCTGAGGGTTTACCGGGGTTATGTCAATACTACCACTGGTCTCTAGCGAGACTTGGTAGTTTTTCTGTATTAAAGCATCCAATAGTTGCAAGGAAGATTTCTGCGCTAAGGGTTCACCACCAGTCACGCAAACATAGCTGGTATTGTATTGCTCAATGTCGGTCAGAATCTCATCGATACTCAGCAGGTTATTACCCTTAAAGGCATACTCGGTATCGCAATACACACAACGCAGTGGGCAACCAGTTAGACGAATAAATACCGTGGGCAGACCCACTTCTCTGGCCTCGCCCTGTAAGGAATAGAAAATCTCGTTAATGTTTAAATTGGCCATCTTTTAATTGTTTGATTTGATTGCGAATATCCGCCGCTTGTTCGAATTTTAACTCTTTGGCAAACTCATACATCTGCTTTTCTAGGGCTTTAATCTTTTTCGAGAGTTGCACTGGCGAGAGCTGCTCATAACTTGGCTCGTCTGCCTGATCATTGGCTTCACTGGCACTGAGATCGGTTTGCAAAATATCCATGATCGGTTTAGACACACCCTTAGGGGTAATGTTGTTGGCCTGATTATGCGCTTGTTGCTTATGACGACGACGCGTGGTTTCATCAATAGCACGTTGCATCGATCCAGTGATGGTGTCGGCATATAGAATTGCCTTACCCTCGACGTGGCGCGCCGCGCGACCCATGGTTTGAATCAAAGAGCGTTCTGAACGCAAAAATCCTTCTTTATCAGCATCCAAAATAGCCACTAAGGATACTTCGGGAATATCCAAACCTTCTCTGAGCAAGTTAATCCCCACCAAGACATCAAACACGCCTAGACGTAGATCACGAATAATCTCTACCCGTTCTACCGTGTCCACATCTGAGTGCAGATAACGCACTTTAATACCATGTTCGTTGAGATAATCACTGAGTTGCTCAGCCATGCGTTTGGTTAGTGTGGTTACTAAGATTCTTTGTTTTTTTGCCACACGCAGATTAATTTCACTAAGCAGGTCATCCACCTGGCTCTCCACCGGACGAATATCAATCTCTGGGTCTAATAACCCCGTTGGGCGCACCACTTGTTCGGCAATAGCGCTGGAAACATCGAGCTCAAACTGCGCTGGCGTGGCGCTGACCAAGATACATTGGTTAATACGATCCTCAAACTCATCAAATTTAAGCGGTCGATTATCTAGCGCACTAGGCAGACGAAAACCAAACTCTACCAAGGTCTTTTTGCGCGAGCGATCACCGTTATACATGCCACCAATCTGACCAACAGTCACATGCGATTCATCCAGAATTACCAAAGCATTGTCCGGCAAATAATCCAATAATGTTGGTGGTGGTTCACCTGGCGTGCCACCTGAGAGGTAGCGCGAATAATTCTCGATACCATTGCAATAACCCAACTCGCGCATCATTTCCATATCCATCTTTACGCGCTGAGTGAGACGTTGCTCCTCCACCAGTTTATTCAACGCTAATAACTCTTTGCGTCGATCCTTAAGTTCGACCTTAATATCATCGAGCATATTGAGGATTTTTGATTTGGGCGTGACATAATGCGTTTGTGGATAAATACTCACGCGTTGCAGCGATCTAATCTTTTCACCGGTGAGAGGATCAAACCAATACAAGGCCTCTACCTCCTCATCAAACATCTCTACTCGCAGCGCCTGTTCTTCAGAATCAGCTGGAAAAATATCAATCACCTCGCCTTTAACGCGGAAATTTCCGCGTCCTAAAACCACGTCATTACGTGTGTATTGCATTTGCGATAAGCGCGATAGAATCTCGCGCTGATTGGTAATCTCACCCACACTCAAATGCAGGAGCATCTGCATATAAGAATCTGGATCACCCAGACCATAAATGGCCGAAACACTGGCAATAATAATAACGTCTTCACGTTCTAATAAGGCCTTGGTCGCACTTAGGCGCATCTGCTCGATTTGCTCATTAATCGATGAATCTTTTTCAATATAGGTATCACTGGCCGGCACGTAAGCTTCCGGCTGATAATAATCATAATAGGAAACAAAATATTCCACAGCATTGTGAGGAAAGAACTCTTTCATCTCCGCATAGAGCTGCGCCGCTAAAGTTTTGTTCGGCGCCATAATCAGACTGGGGCGCTTACTCTTAGCAATCACATTGGCCAAGGTAAAAGTCTTACCCGAGCCGGTCACGCCCAATAGGGTTTGGTATTTGTTACCCTGCTCCAAACTCTCCAACAAGGTATCGATTGCACCAGGCTGGTCTCCCATTGGGGAAAACTTGGATTCTAGCTGAAATTCTCTCACCACTAAATTGGATTTTTCATTAACATAAACACTCAATTTTAATCTATTTCATTTAGCAAAATAACCATGTCTAATTTTCTTTCTGAGCGCGTACAAAAAGTCAAACCTTCTGCCACGTTAGCCGTTACTGCCAAAGCCAATGAGCTAAAAGCCCAAGGTATTGCCATTGTGCCAATGGGTTCTGGTGAGCCAGATTTTGACACCCCTGAGAATGTTCAACAAGCAGGTATTGAAGCCATTAAAAATGGTCAAACCCGCTATACCGCAGTTGATGGTACGCCGGAGTTAAAACAAGCCATTATTGATAAGTTTAAACGTGAGAATGGTCTGGATTATAGTGCGACTGAGGTGATGGTATCCTCAGGTGGTAAGCAAGTGTTTTACAACTTATGTCAGGCGGTATTAAGCGCTGGTGACGAAGTGATTATTCCAGCGCCTTACTGGGTGTCTTATCCAGATATGGTGATTTTGGCCGATGCCACACCAGTGGTGGTAGAAACCGGCCTAGAGCAAGATTTTAAAATCACCCCAGAACAACTTGAAGCCAGTATTAACGACAATACCAAATTGTTTATTCTTAACAGCCCTTCGAATCCAACTGGCGCGGTTTATTCTAAAGTTGAACTGGAGGCTTTAGCAGCCGTACTTAAAAATCACCCACAAGTGCTGATCATCACTGATGATATTTATGAGCACATTCGTTGGGGTGGCGAAGACTTTGTCAATATTGTCATGGCAGCACCTGAGCTTAAACAGCGCACGGTGATTCTTAATGGTGTTTCTAAAGGTTATGCCATGACTGGCTGGCGTATTGGTTATAGTGCAGGCCCTGAAGAGATTACCAAAGCCATGAAGAAAATCCAAGGTCAATCAACTTCTAATCCTTGCTCGATTGCGCAAGCTGCTGCACTGGAAGCGCTCACTGGTGATCAGTCTATTATTGATGTTATGGTTAGTGCTTTCGAGCAACGTCACGATTATATTGTTAAAAACCTAAACGCGATTGATGGCGTAGAATGCCCAAGATCTGCGGGTGCATTTTATTCTTTCCCACGCGTGGAAGGCCTAATCAAACGCTTAGGTTTGAAAGACGATGTTGAGTTTTCAACTTATTGTTTGGAAGCGCTTAATATTGCCCTGGTACCAGGCTCCGCCTTTGGTGCACCGGGTTATGTACGTTTCTCGTTTGCAACCAGCATGGAGAACATTGAGCAAGCCGTAACACGCTTGGCCAACGCTTCATAAAACCTAACGCCTTTTAGGCTTTCTGGCAATACGGTGATGAAAATCACCAGTTTTTTTGCGTGCAAATTTAGACTTGTCTGTTGCTTTTTTCGCACTGGAATAAGGCACCAAGCATTCATCGGTATTGCCAATTAAATCACTACGCCCCATTCGTGTCAGCGCTTGACGTAATAATGGCCAATTTTTGGAATCGTGATAACGCAAAAATGCCTTGTGTAATTTACGCTGCTTACCGCTACGCGGGGTTTTCAGCGCGGCAGATCCTCGAGTAATTCTTTTTAGTGGATTTAACTCGCTATGATACATGGCCGAGGCGATTGCCATTGGCGTGGGAATAAAGGCCTGCACTTGATCGGGTTTGAACTCATTGCGCTTAAGCCATAATGCCAGATTAAGCATGTCCTCATCACTGGTACCCGGATGTGAAGAAATAAAATAAGGAATCAGATATTGTTGTTTTCCGGCCTGCTTGGAATAACGCTCAAAGAGTTTTTTAAACTGATAATAAGAACCAATGCCTGGCTTCATCATTTTCGACAAGGTATTGTCCTCAGTATGCTCAGGTGCAATTTTTAAGCGCCCTCCGACGTGGTGCGTTACCAGCTCTTTAATATATTCCGGATCACGCACCGCCAAATCATAACGCAGGCCTGAGGCAATAAACACGCGCTTGATACCAGGCAGCTTGCGTACGCGTCGATACAATTTGGTTAGCGGCTTATGATTGGTGCTCATATTGGTGCAAATATCTGGATACACGCAAGAGAGTCGACGACAAGCGCGTTCAATTTTTTCATCTTTACAGCGCAGACGATACATATTGGCTGTTGGACCACCAAGATCGGAGATATTGCCCTTGAAGTCGCTGATATTATCACGAATACTCTCAATTTCACGCACCACCGAATCCTCTGATCGAGACTGAATAATACGCCCCTCGTGCTCAGTAATCGAACAAAATGTACAGCCACCAAAACAGCCGCGCATTATATTAATAGAAAAACGAATCATCTCGTAGGCAGGAATCTCTAAGCCTTGATAAGACGGGTGTGGCTTACGCGTATAAGGCAGCTCAAACACCGAATCAAATTCTTGCATTGACAAAGGAATTGGAGGCGGATTGAGCCACACATCACGCTGGCCATGGCGTTGTACCAAAGCTCTGGCATTACCTGGATTGGTTTCTAAGTGAAACACACGCGAAGCATGTGCGTACAAATAAGGATCGGCTTTAACTTGTTCAAAAGACGGCAAACGAATCACGCTCTGCGAACGTTTGAGGTCTTTATGGCGCTGATTAAAATCAATCACTTGTGCTGCGCCGATGTTAACATCAGGACTCTGCTCCTTGGATTGACAAGCACTATCTTGAGTAGAAGTATCGGCATATGGATCGGCTTGCGGATGTTCTAGGCTCTTATCATCATCCAGACTGCTAGAATCAATCACTGTGTAATGCTCAGGAATACTATTACGCATAAAGGCCGTGCCACGAATATCGTCTATTTGCTTAATATCCTCGCCAGCAGCCAGACGATGCGCCAACTCAACCACAGCACGCTCTGCATTGCCAAAAATCAGTAGATCGGCCTTAGAATCCGGCAACACCGAACGACGCACCGTTTGCGACCAATGGTCATATTGAGCAATACGTCTGAGACTGGCTTCAATACCACCAATCACCACTGGCACGCCTTTATAAGCCTCGCGAGCACGTTGTGCATACACGGTGGTCGCACGATCGGGACGCTTGCCAGCTAAACCACCGGCAGTATAAGCATCATCAGAGCGTGGCTTTTTCTCTGCCGTGTAATGATTCACCATCGAATCCATATTGCCCGAGGCCACAGCAAAAAATAAATTAGGTCTGCCCAGTTGTTGAAAGTCTTTAGCCGAATGCCAATCGGGCTGCGAGATAATGCCGACGCGAAAACCTTGTGATTCTAAGAGGCGACCAACAATGGCCATGCCAAAGCTGGGATGATCCACATAAGCATCACCGGTGATAATAATAATATCGCAACACTCCCAACCCAGCTCAATCATTTCCTGGGATGACATAGGTAATAGCGGTGCAGGCACCAAACCTTTTTTGTGAGGCCAGAATTTTGGGTAGGAGTCCAGATGCTTGGGCGAGGGTGACATAGCACCAAATTATATAGCAATCGCCCTTGGTGTTTAATGCGCTTAAGCGCAACAATACCAACACTTGTCATCAAGCGCGGAAATTAACACGTCAAAAGTGTTAGGCTTTAAACAACTTGAGAGCCGAGCAAAATAAACGCAATTACGATGACCGCAATGATTGCGATACAAACGCCACCACAAGTTTTACTTTGCTTAGAATCGGGTGATTGAGTCTTGTCCATAATGATATATATTAGGTTCTTTTTGAACCATTATATACCGATCTTACCCAAGGTACAATTTTTTTTTAATCTGGGCGGTACTTATAAGCACTCAAATGCTCAAGATATAAAAAAGCCTGCGTCTGCAGGCTTTTTAAAATTTGGCTCCTCGAGCTGGGCTCGAACCAGCGACAAACGGATTAACAGTCCGTTGCTCTACCAACTGAGCTATCGAGGAATTGGTAGGCGAGATTATAATGATATCTGGGCTTTAGTCAATCTAAAACTTAGATTTATTTGGAATAGTTTTTAGCGGAATGAAGCTGGAAAATCGTTACCCGTAGCTGGTGGATAACCTAGGTGGCCTTTTTGACCATAACCTTCATAGCGACCCTCGCCACGAGCCTTGCCGTAACCATCCATTTGACCTTGATAATAACCCTCAGCATTGCCACGCGTATAGCCATCTGCATTGCCTGAAAGTCTATTTAATAACTCGGCAGCATATTCACCATCGGCTCTAGCATAGCCTGTGTTTTTGGTGGTATTTTTGTTGTTGTAATAAAAACCCCAATCAGATTCATTGACCATGTCATTCATGTTGCTGATTGGACCCCAATTATTGTCTGTGTTAAATGGACCCCAATTACTGTCAGAGCTAAATGGGCCCCACTTAGAAGCGCCATCAAATGGACCGAAATCTGAGTCAGAATTAAAAGGGCCGAAATTAGAGCCAGAATCAAACGGACCCCAGTTACTACTGCCTGAAGAGTTGCTGTTATCCCACGGCATCCATGACTCAATAAAACTCTCATTACCGTAGTTATTATTGTTATCCCACGGCATCCAAGGTTTAGCCGACGCAACACTGGCGAGTGTCAATGTTGATACCAGTAATGTTTTAACAATAGTGCTCATAATAATGCCTCAATCCAATTATTAGATATCGCCATTATACACTATATTAAGATTTTATAATATATTTATATACAGGCACAAAAAAGAGGTGCTTTCGCACCCCTTCTTGTTTAACCAATCAGTAATTGATTATTGTGCTGCTGGCGCTGGCGCTGCTGCTGGACGTACAAAGTATTGATCACGTGAATCAACCGTTGCATTACCCTTACCGTCGGCATAACCTTTGGCATAAGCGTCTGCTGTACCTTTAGCGAAACCATCGGCCTGACCTTTGGCAAATGCATCAGCAACTGCTTTCATGTTAGCATCTGCTGTACCTGAAGCTGTGCCATCGGCAGTCGCTCTAGAAACGTTCTTAGTTGTGTTTTTGTTGTTGTAGTGGAAGCCCCAGTCTGAATCATTGTTCATATCGTTGTTGTTTGAAAATGGACCCCAGTTAGAAGCGCCATTAAATGGACCCCAGTTTGAACCACCATTCATTGGACCAAAGTTAGAGCCACCGTTAAAAGGACCCCAGTTTGAGCCGCCATCAAATGGACCCCAGTTTGAGCCGCCATCAAAAGGACCCCAGTTAGTTAGGCCGTTACCATAACCGTAACCGTTGTCATTACCCCAACCGCCATTGTTCCAACCGTTATTATTCCAACGTGCTGAAGCGCTTGTTGCTACAGCAACTGCTGCCACGATCACTGCTGTTTTTGCTAATGTTTTCATGTTTATCTCCATTTTTACCAATAAAAAATCTAGATATTAAACCTGGTTAATATCCGCAAAAATTATAACAATAAAGTGTGGCCTATGCAAATCTCGCGCATAAAAAAACCACCCTCTCGGGTGGTTTTTTTTGATTCTAACCAATGCCGCTTATTCGACACTGGTTGGATGATCAGTAATTA
>CAZLDG010000021.1:0-26782 GCA_964558405.1 uncultured Candidatus Thioglobus sp.
CAACGCTTTGATGATAAAACCGATAAACAGTCTTATCTAATGGCCGCGGGCATGCTGGCCGCTGCCTTGGTTAATAGCTCTGAAGCATCACAAGCCATTGCTGCTTCTACCGTGGCTGGCGCTGCGCAGCAAAGTATTAATTTTACCCGTGAACATGAATGGGAGGCCGATCGTGTGGGTACCCGTATTTTGCAAAAATCAGGCTACAATCCGCAAGGCTTGGCCGATTTTTTCTCTAAGTTAAAAAACAGTGAGAATGCCAAAGAATTCTTGCAAACCCACCCTTTGAGTGTGAATCGTATGGCCGATACCGTGCAGCGTGTGGCCAGAGATCATGGCGAATATCGGGCAGATTCTTTTACGTATTTAACCCTTAGAGCTAGGTTGTATTATCATGAGTATAAGCGTATTGAGCATACCACCAATATGGCGTTGCAGAAATACATGCAGGCCTATGCTGATTTTGACAATCAGCGCTACCGCTCAGCCAAAGCGCACATCATGCAATCATTAGAGATACGCCATAGTGTCTCTGGAGTGATTTTGGCCAGTCGTATTTTGTCTAAACTCGGCGAGGTTGAAAGCGCTAAAACCCACTTGCAAGCGCTTAATCCAGGTGAGGTCGCTTATTATTACTTGGCAAAACTTTATTATGAAAATGAGATGGCCCCTCAGGGTATTCAGGTGCTTAAGGCTTTCTTGCGTACACATCAGGGCAGTTATCAGACCAATCGATTGATGTCGGATTTATACGTGGCAACTGGTACGTTTGAACGCTCACACATCTACAGCGCCAGAGCCTTGGTAGTGCAAGGAGAATTAGAGGCGGCAATAGATCAATATCAACGCGCAAAAACCCTGACCAATTCTCAGGATTTATTTGATGTGCTGACGGTCAAGATTGAGCAACTACAGCAAAAACTTGACCTATATGAAAGCCTAGATTAGTCGATGACTTTGACACCATTTGGGGTGCCTAGTAGTAATACATTGGCGCCACGATTGGCAAATAGACCATTGGTAACCACACCAACAATCGAATTCAACTCATTTTCCATGGCTTTTGGATCGGTAATTTTTAAACCTTTAACATCCAAAATCAGATTACCATTGTCCGTAACAAAACCTTCTCTAAGCTCAGGTGTACCACCAATGCGCTGAATGATTTGACGTTTAACATAATTGGCCGACATTGGAATCACCTCAACAGGGAGGGCGAACTCACCCATGACATCAACCAATTTTGATTCATCGGCAATGCAAACAAACCGGTCCGATACTGCAGCGACAATTTTTTCACGTGTGAGTGCGCCACCACCGCCTTTGATTAAATTCAGCGCATCATCAGACTCATCTGCACCATCAATATAAACTGAAATTTCTTCGACTTCATTGAGGTCAAATACCTGAATACCATGAGACTCTAGACGCTCTTGTGTGGCAACAGAAGAAGCCACCGTACCTTTAATGTCATCTTTCATTGAGGCTAAGGCATCAATGAAAAAATTTGCGGTAGAACCGGTTCCTACGCCTATAATAGTGTCTTTTACAACGTATTTCAGTGCCGCTTGAGCAACGGCTTGTTTCATTTCGTCTTGAGTCATCTTCTGCTCCTTAAATTCTAATATTAACCCAGCGATTATACACGATGAAAAAAATCATTCTTGCCAGCAACAATCCCGGAAAAATCCGTGAGTTCAACACCATGCTTGAGGGTATCTACGAGGTGGTGTCGATGCAATCTATGCAAGTTGAAGAGGTGCCAGAAACCGGTTTGACTTTTGTGGAGAATGCATTGATCAAGGCGCGTAATGCCGCTGCACAATCCGGCCTGCCGGCTTTGGCTGACGACTCAGGTATTGTGGTAGATGCTCTGGGTGGTGAGCCGGGGATCTATTCAGCGCGCTATGCAGGGACTCATGGCGATGATCAGGCCAATACCGATAAACTACTGCGCGAGATGCAAGCAGTACCTGATGGACAGCGTAGTGCACGTTTTTGGTGTGCGATTGTCTTTGTAGAACATGCCAACGATCCAACACCGGTGATTATTCAGCGTGGCTGGGAGGGCGAGATTCTCAGAGAAGCCCTAGGCGAGAATGGTTTTGGCTACGATCCTATTTTCTATGTGCCAGATCAGGGCTGTGCTTCTGCTGAGCTTTCTCCTGAGATTAAAAACAATTTGTCGCACCGAGGCAAGGCACTTAACGCATTGCTGACTGAACTACAAGCCAGGTAGTTTTGCTAACACTGCCACCACTTTCGCTCTATATCCATTATCCATGGTGTGTGAAAAAATGCCCGTATTGCGATTTTAATTCACACGAAGGTGGCGATGATCAGCACTATGTTGAAACGCTACTGGCTGATTTAGACGTGGAATTGGACTTTGTGCAAAACCGTGAGCTGGTCTCGATTTTTATTGGCGGCGGCACACCATCACTACTGAGTGCTAAAGCCTTGTCGCAATTACTAGCAGGTATTGGCGAGCGACTGGATTTTTCCAAGGATATTGAAATTAGCCTAGAGAGCAATCCTGGTACGTTTGAGTTGGAGAAATTTAACGATTTTAAGGCCGCTGGCATTAATCGTCTATCGATTGGTGTGCAATCATTTTTTGATCAGCACCTACAAGCGCTTGGGCGCATTCATAGTGCTGAAGAAGCGCTCAATGCCTGCACACAGGCGAGTCTGATTTTTGATAATATCAATATCGATTTAATGTATGGTCTGTCTGCTCAAACCGCCGAGCAATGTTTGAGTGATGTGGAGCAAGCACTAGCATTGTCACCACAGCATCTGTCTTTTTATCAGCTGAGTATCGAGCCCAATACCTATTTTGCCAAGTATCCACCTTCATTGCCAGAGGTTGATAGTATTTGGCAGATGGGCGAGCAAGCCATGGAGCGATTACAAACAGCAGGGCTTGAGCGTTATGAGGTGTCAGCCTATGGCCGAGCCTCAAAACACAATCTAAATTATTGGCAATTCGGTGATTATCTGGGCATTGGTGCTGGCGCCCATGGCAAGATTACCCAAGTTGAGAATAATCGCATTATTAGAACGCTTAAGCCCAAATCACCCAAAGACTATCTGGCTGCTCCTGTGGCAAAGACGGTTGATATTAATAATCGCGTCTTTGATTTTATGCTCAATGCACTAAGGCTTAGGCACGGTTTTACCCCTGAGCTATTTACCCAGACAACGGGTATAAGTCTGGATGAGATTCAACCTACGTTAGCTCGAGCGCAAAACTTAGCATTGTTAGAGGTGAGTGAGACGTGCATCAAGCCAAGCGCCAAGGGTTATAATTTCCTTAACGACTTACAGGAAATGTTTTTATGAGAATTGTATTGTGGAGCTCACTATTATTGCTCTCAGGCTGCTTTGCCGACCCAGTAGATACTCAAGCCCTGGGCAAGACAACGTTTGATCAGTATTGCGCCAGTTGTCATGGTAAGGAAGCTCAGGGTCTGGGCGGTGATTGGAAGCAACGCCTACCCAATGGAAAATTCCCCGCGCCACCACTCAATGGCACAGCGCATGCTTGGCATCATTCGCCACAAACGCTGATGCGCACCATTAACGAAGGTGGGGTGAAGCTAGGTGGCTGGATGCCAGGTTTTGCCAACCAGCTTAGCGAGCAGGAAAAACAAGCGCTGATTGATTATATTTACAGTCTTTGGCCACAATCCATCCAAGGGCGATACGATAAGCGTTTCAAGTGATTTTATCTGGGTAAAATATCAGCCAAATTAAGACAATTGCACAGACTATGAGCGAAATGACACACGATATTGCCAATGTCCTCACCGAGGCCTTGCCTTATATCCAAAAATTCCAGGGCAAAACCATTGTTATTAAATATGGCGGTAACGCCATGGTGGACGAGGAGTTAAAGTCCAGTTTTGCGCGTGATATCGTGCTGATGAAATCCGTGGGCATGAACCCAATTGTGGTGCATGGCGGCGGTCCGCAAATTGGCAAAACCCTAGAGAAAATTGGCAAACAAAGCGAATTTATTGGCGGCATGCGGGTAACTGATAGCGAAACCATGGACGTGGTGGAGATGGTACTTGGCGGCTTGGTTAACAAGGAAATTGTTAATTTGATTCATCAGCATGGCGGTCATTCGATTGGTTTGACGGGCAAGGATGGTAGTCTAATCTCTGCAAAAAAACTCAAGCATGATATCGAGCCAACTTCTGAGATTATCGACCTGGGCCACGTGGGCGAGGTTGATGAAATTGACTCATCAGTGATTGAGCTGCTACTTAAGGGTGATTTTATTCCGGTGATTGCGCCGATTGGTGTGGGCAAAGATGGTTTTTCTTACAACATCAATGCCGACTTGGTGGCTGGCTCTATTGCGGAGGCGCTTAGCGCAGAAAAATTAATTCTACTGACCAATACGCCAGGACTGATGGACGCCCAGGACAATTTACTCACCGGACTGGATGCCAAGATGGTAGACGCTCTGATTGAAGATGGCACCATTTATGGTGGCATGTTGCCGAAGATTGGCTGCGCTCTATCTGCGGTGAAATCTGGAGTGAAATCAACCCATATTATTGACGGACGTGTGCCACATGCGGTGTTGTTAGAAGTGTTTACCGACAGCGGTGTAGGAACCTTGATTACTTGTAATGAATAAAGAGCATAGAGACACTATTAAAGTTTGTGATTGCCAGATTTTGGCGCATTATCAATTCGCAGGCGATCAATATATTTTAACCCTATCGTCTAAGGCTATTGCTCAGGCAACTCAGCCGGGACAGTTTGTGCATGTGACGGTTTCTGATGCACTGCCACTGCGTCGACCGATCTCCATTATGTCGGTTGATGTGGAGAACGAGACCTTTGATCTGCTCTATAAAGTAGTGGGCGAAGGTACGCGCCAGTTATCTGAGCGTAAGATTGGCGAGACGCTATCGATCTTGGGGCCAATTGGCAATGGATTTACCCTAACCGATAGAAAACGACCGCTACTAATTGGCGGTGGCGTAGGTATGCCACCGATGATTTCCATCGCGCAAAGTATTCAGGATAGTGATTATCAACCGTTTGCCATTTTAGGCTCGGAAGTACCGTTTCCTTTTGATGAAAAGCCCGCAGACGATGGACGCGATTATGCAGGCGCAACGCATACCATGCCACTACTAGAAGACTGGGGTGTGGATGCGCGTCTGGCCAGTTTGCAAAACTACGAAGGTGTTTATCAGGGCTATGTTACCGATTTAGCCAAAGTGTATTTAGATGGATTATCGAGTGAGGAGCTGGCACAAGTAGAGGTTTATTCTTGTGGTCCACATCCTATGCTAGAGGCAGTGGCCAAACTGGCTCAAGCATATGACCTACCTTGCCAGGTATCACTAGAAGAGCATATGGCTTGCGGTATTGGCGGCTGCGCGGGTTGCGTGGTTGAGGTGCAAACCTCTGAAGGCCCAGCAATGAAACGTGTTTGTGTTGATGGGCCAATCTTTGATGCTAGTACGGTATTTTGATTAGCGATAATCTAAAGCACGTCCGTCAACGCATCCAAGCACTGGATGACAGCCATCAAGTCACTCTCATTGCCGTTAGTAAAACCAAGCCTGCCAGTGATCTACAGCAAGCCATTGATTGCGGACAAAAACACTTTGGCGAAAACTACCTACAAGAAGCCCTGGATAAAATCCAGATACTGTCCGGACAAGACCTGATTTGGCATTTTATTGGCCCGATTCAATCTAATAAAACCAGCAAAATTGCTGAGAATTTTGATTGGGTGCACAGTGTGGATCGACTCAAAATCGCCAAGCGTCTGAATGAGCAAAGACCTGACTCGCTGGAAAAACTACAAATCCTCTTACAAGTGAATATTGATAATGAGTCCAGCAAGTCTGGCGTGTTGGTGGATGAAGTAGACGACTTGGTGTCACAAATTCAAGCAATGGAGCATTTGGTATTGCGTGGTTTTATGTGTATACCCAAGCCTGGTGATTCTGAAGATAGTTTTCAGGCAATGGAAAAATTATTAGCGCGTTATCCCGAGCTAGACACCTTATCAATGGGCATGAGTGCCGATTTGGAATCAGCCATTAAACATGGCGCAACCTTTGTGCGTATTGGTACCGATATCTTTGGGCAGCGTGATTACCCAGCCTAGTTTTTGCTTGGCTTTTGTTCTTGAGACTCGGGTATGATTTGAGCCATGAGTATTCAGTTTTTTATCACCGGCGGCACCATTGACAAGACTTATAACGAGTTAACCGGTCAATTGAGCTTTGATCAAACCCATATCGTCGATATGCTTAATCGTGGTCGATCCATGGTTGATACCAACTCTGAGGTGTTATTTTTAAAAGACTCACTAGAGATGACTGAGGTCGATCGTGAGTTGATTGTCGCTAAGTGCCTGGCTTGTGAGCAGCAGAGAATTGTGATTACCCATGGTACCGACACCATGGTGGAGACTGCCAAATATTTGGCATCAAGAGTCAAAGATAAGACCGTGGTACTATTTGGTGCGATGATTCCCTATAGTATTAATCATTCCGATGCTTTGTTTAATCTGGGTGTGGCACTTAGCGCGGTTCAACACCAAGACAGCGGCGTTTACGTGGCTATGAATGGCCAGGTCTTTGATTTTGATGGCGTAGAAAAAAACAAAGCGCTAGGTGTTTTCGAGAACACCTAGCGCTTTGTATTGGCTTTTAAGTCGTTAAAGACTTATTTGCTCATATGCTCAATCGCTGCTTTTAGCTCAGACTCTGAACAGTCCATGCAAGTACCTTTTGGTGGCATGGCGCCTTTACCCGCAATCGCACTTTTCACTAGAGCATCGATGCCTTGCTTAAGTCTTGGCGCCCAGTCGCTAGCACTGCCCATCTTCGGTGCGCTTAGCACGCCAACCGCGTGACAGCTGGCACAAGACGCAGTATAAACCTGCTCACCACTACGTGCTTGTTGCTTTTTGCTTGGAGCTGGTGCGGCAATAGCATTCACATCAATCTCACCCTCTAAATACACCTGACCCAATGGCTGGATTCTCTGCTCTAGCGTTGAAGTGTCAACGGTTTTAACACCGACCAACTGGTCAAAAAATTTGTAATCGGCCACGATAACAGCAATGATGGCTAAGATGTAAAGTAGTGAGTTTTTAAAGTACATAATCTATCCTGTGTATGAAGTCAAAATCAAACTATAACGACTGGCAAGCAGTTATAATCGTTTAGGCTTTGCGTTTGTTTACCGATGTAAGCAGGTGCGCGCCCTAATAAATGCCAGATATTATACCCAAATGATCAATAAAACACTATCTCATGGTGTGAAATTAATAAAAATTAGTACTTGGTTAAGTGCCATTGCTGCTTTGTTGTTAATTTTGTTGGTGGGGTTCTTTAGCGTATTTCCAGCACTACTCAAATCTCCTATTGAACAAAATCTTTCCACCTGGAGTGGCATGCATACTCAAATCGGTCGCATTAAGTTCGAGACCGATTATTTAGACATTAAGGTTCATCTGCAGGATATTGAATTGGCAGAGGTGGATTCTGAGAAAACTAGAGTACAGATTGAGAGTCTGCGTTTTAATGTAGATTTATTGAGTTTGCTCAATGATATTTATCAGCCAAGTGATATTCGTATTACTCAGTTGGCCTTATATCCTGGGATGGATTCTGAATCAAGTGAGTTGTCGTTGGCCAATGTGCGCAGTGCCCTAAGTGCTGAAAATCTACAAGCACTAAGCTTTTTTAATTCACTGGTGATTGACAAGACGATGATCCAGGCTCAAGAGCCGCTGGAGTTGGGTCGGGTTGAATTGCGTCGTGATCAAGACCAGCTTAACTTGTCTGTGAGTGATCAGCTCGTGGATGATCAGCGCGTGAATATTGCCGCAACTCTATCGGCCGAGCACAGTAATCAAACCGGTGTAATCAGCATTCCCATGCGTATTGATAATGATCGATTTAGTTTTTTGGCCAATCTTAAACTCTATAGCCAAGGCGATGATTTTATTGAATTTGAAGGTTTTTTACCTGATGTGCCAGCGGTTGATATCGCCAGCTATACTAAAGACGTAGTAGGTGCTCCGACGTATCGGTGGATGAAAAAAGGGTTTCGCGCAGGCAGTATCCAAGATTTAAAGCTAACGCTAAGAAAAAATCTCAGCACTGATAGTGAGATACAAACCAATCTAAGTGCCAGTTTGGTTGATGTGGAGCTATTATTTGCCCAACAGTGGCAAGTGCTTAAAGGACTTCAGGCACGATTAAATATGGTGGGTGATTATATTGCAGTTAGGGTGGATAAGGCACAATTATACGACTTAGAGCTGGCCGATATTCAAGTGCAAATTCCTGATTTGTCTCAGGCGCAACTCTCGGTTGAGGTCATGGGCGAGCTTCAAGCACCCAGTCAACAAGTTACCCAATTCTTAATAGATGCACCTTTGGGCGAGACTGTGAACGAGGTACTGGCGCAATTCGAGTTAGAGGGTGCAGCCAAATCTGAAGTCTATCTGTCCATTCCACTGGATCAGCGCGAAGCGATTGTTGAGGTGGATGTGCAACTGGATAATAATCGCCTCAGCACTTTAGGCGGTGCAGTGGTGGTGAACAACTATGATTCTAGACTAGGCTTTCGCCAAGGAAAAATTACCGCTCAAGGTCGAGGTAATATCCGTCAAAGCGCTTATGATATTAATATCAACCCGGGTAATCGAGGCGATGATGATCAGGCGCTGGTAGCCATTGAGTTGATTAACAATCAAGGCTTTGAGGCGTATATCACTCAGCGTCATAATCAATCTTGGCGTGCACGCCTTGAGTCGGAAAATCTCAAAGGCAATGTGGAGCTGATTCTTAATGATGGCGGTGCACCGACCGTGAGGCTATTGGGTTTTCAAATCTCCAAGACCGAGGCGATTCAGGGTGACTGGCAACTGACCCCTAGTGATTTTGTTGATATGTATTTAGAATCTGAATCGATGTTTGTTGATGAGCTGGAAATGCCAAATTTCTCGGCTGAGCTCAGCGTGCAGGACAATCTACTGGCGATTAATAACTTGGTGTTCCAAGGTGTTGGGGTTAGTGATGAGTCATTGAGTTTTAATGGATTTTGGGTGGATGGTAGAACGCGACTCTATACTAAGGCCAGTGGTAATACCCTAAGTGAATTTTTACAAAAACTGCGTGTCAAGGAACCGGTTAAGGGTGGAGAGTTTGCCTTTGATGTGCGCCTGTCTTGTGAATGCTCGCCATGGAATATGGATACTGGCAATACCATTGGTTATGCTACGCTAGAGGTAAAAGAGGGTGAGTTTAGCGACCAAGATCCAAATATCGGCCGGGTATTTTCACTGTTAAATATTGACTCTATCTCCAGACGTCTCAAGCTTAATGTTGATGACCTGGTGAGCAAAGGTTTTGTATATGACTCAATTGATGCCAAAGTGTACCTGGGTAACTCCTTGGCGAGTATTGATGAGTTTGTACTAGATTCGACTTCTAGCGATATCTGGCTTAGTGGCGAGTCTAATTATGTGGAGAAAACTTACAACTTGGAAGCCAAGGTTAAGCCCGAGATTGCAGACAGTGTGCCGGCTGCCACTTATCTGGCCGGTGGTGGTTTGGCGGGTCTAGGTGTCTGGCTGGCTGATGAGGTGCTGTTTGAAGGCAAGATGATTGAGCGACTGATCGACAAGGTGGTGGACTTTAAATATAAAATTAGCGGTCCTTGGGATGCACCTAAGGTTGAGAACATTTCCAGCATTCTATGATCGAACACTTATTAGACGACAACCAACTTGACGAGTACAAGATCGCTAATTTACTAGACGCGTTAGCCGATACCGGTAGTGATTATGCCGACCTGTATTTTCAGCATTCTTTGGCAGAAAGCTGGCTGCTAGAAGATGGCTTGGTGAAATCAGGTACTTATCATATTGCTCACGGCGTGGGCGCCAGGGCCGTTGTCGGCGATCAAACGGGTTTTGCTTATTCGGACAGTTTAAACCAAGCGGCAATTACTAAGGCGATTGACTTTGCTAAGGGTATTGCCAATGCGCCTAAGCCTAAAATTCAAGCGTTTGTCTCAGTACCAACACTGGCCAAATATACCGGTCTGAATCCACTGGAGAGCATCAGTTCAGAGGAAAAAGTGGACCTGCTTAAGCGTATTGATTACCTGGCCAAGCAACAAAAATGGGTTAAGCGTGTTAGTGCGTCGGTTTCAGCGGCTTATTCAGAAGTTCTAATTGCCTCGACCGATGGCACCTATAGCAAAGACTATCGACCGATGGTACGCCTTAATGTTAGCATCGTGGTGGAAAAAGACGGTCGAATTGAGCATGCCTCTAGTGGCGGCGGCGGTCGTTATGATTATCGTTATTTCATTGATCATAAATTAGATGAGATCTACACCAATGAGGCCATACGTCAAGCCATGGTCGCCTTAGAATCGGTGGCAGCGCCTGCAGGCAATATGCCAGTTATCTTGGGCGCGGGTTGGCCAGGCGTGCTCTTGCATGAGGCAGTGGGGCACGGTTTAGAGGGGGACTTCAATCGCAAAGGTTCGTCGGCATTTTCCAATCGAATTGGCGAGAACGTAGCCAGTGAGCTTTGCACTATTGTTGACAATGGTACCATCGCCAATCGTCGTGGCAGTTTAACCGTGGATGATGAAGGTACGCCAACGCAAAATACCACCTTGATTGAAAATGGTCAGCTCAAGGGTTATTTGCTGGATAAAACCAATGCTAGGTTAATGGGGATGGAATCAACGGGCAATGGTAGGCGTGAATCTTATGCGCATATTCCCATGCCGCGTATGACCAATACTTATATGCTAAATGGTGAGAGCGAAATTGACGCCATGTTAGATTCGGTTGATGATGGCTTGTATGCGGTTAATTTTGATGGCGGGCAGGTGGATATCACCTCGGGTAAATTTGTATTTTCGGCCAATGAAGCCTACCGCGTGCAAAAAGGCAAAATTACTCAGGCGGTGAAAGGCGCCACTCTGATCGGTGCTGGCGATGAGGTTTTGAAAAAAATCTCTATGGTTGGCAATGACTTGCGTCTAGATAGTGGTATTGGTGTTTGTGGAAAAGAAGGGCAAAGCGTGCCAGTCGGTGTGGGTCAGCCCAGTCTGAAAATTGACGAACTAACAGTTGGCGGTACTCAGCTTTAACGCTCTATATTACTCAGGTATTTAGAAAAAAATACCTATCTATATCTAGATTTGCCCGATAAATTGGCTATAATGTTTTGAACCTAAATTGAACAGGGAGTATTAGTTGTTAGAGAACTATTTACCTATTGCCGTTTTTATTTTGTTGGGCATAGGTTTCGGCATTGGTCCGATGTTAATTGGCTATCTTTTGGGGCCGAGTAAACCAGACGAGGAAAAAAATTCTCAGTTTGAGTGTGGCTTTCCAGCCTTTGACGACTCCCGTATGTATTTCAACGTGCGCTACTACTTAGTGGCGATTCTATTTATTTTGTTTGACCTTGAAGTGGCCTTTGTCTTCCCGTGGGCGGTGGTGCAGTCGCAACTGGGTTGGTTTGGCTTTATCGGCATTAGTATCTTTTTATTCTTACTGGTGGTTGGCTTTATCTTTGAGTGGAAAAATGGCGCTCTAGACTGGGAGTAAGAACAAGGATTGACATATGGCGATTGACGGTTTAATGAAAGAAGGGTTTGTCACCACCTCGCTAGATAGTGTGATTAATTGGGCCCGAACAGGCTCTCTATGGCCAATGACCTTTGGTCTGGCTTGTTGTGCGGTTGAGATGATGGAAGCAGGATCTTCACGTTATGATCTGGATCGTTTTGGTGTGGTCTTTAGACCAACGCCTCGTCAGTCTGATTTGATGATTGTTGCGGGTACACTCACCAACAAGATGGCACCTGCACTGAGAAAAGTTTATGATCAAATGCCAGAACCTAGATGGGTAATTTCTATGGGTTCATGCGCCAATGGCGGTGGTTATTATCATTATTCGTATGCTGTGGTACGTGGCTGCGATCGTATTGTGCCGGTTGATGTTTATGTGCCGGGCTGCCCACCAACAGCAGAAGCACTGCTCTATGGTATTTTGCAATTACAAGATAAGATTCGTCGTACCAATACGATTGCCAGAACATAATGGAAGAATTGATTGAACAATTAACCGAAGTTTTTGACGAGCAAGCACTGACTCAGGCTTATGGCGAACTGAATTTAGTGGTTGAGTCTAAAGACATTATTAGCGCTTGTCTGAGTCTAAGAGAGCGTTTTGAATTTGACACCTTAATCGACATCAGTGGTGTGGATTATCTAACTTATGGCCAATCTGATTGGAATGCCGACGCTTCTTCATCGGGTTTTTCTAGAGGTCGAGTAAAACAAGAAGGTAGCAATCCACATCCCGAGCGTTTTGCCGTGGTTTACCACCTGCTTTCGGTGAGTCGTAACCAGCGCATTAGAGTTAAGGCTTACGTGAATGAGCAGACGCCAATTATTAAGTCGGTGACCGATATTTGGGCATCGAGCAACTGGTATGAGCGCGAAGTGTTTGATCTATTTGGTATTTTGTTTGAAGGTCATGAAGACTTGCGCCGCATTCTAACCGACTATGGTTTTGTGGGACATCCGCTGAGAAAAGATTTCCCATTAGAGGGCGAAGTAGAGATGCGCTATGACGAGACACTAGGTCGTGTGGTATATGAGCCGGTTTCAATCGAGCCTTGTGTACAAGTACCTAAGGTAATTAGGAAATAACATGGCAGAGATTCGCAACTATACACTGAACTTTGGTCCGCAACATCCGGCAGCGCACGGTGTGCTACGTTTAATTTTAGAAATCAATGGTGAGGTCATCGAACGCTCAGACCCACACATTGGCTTACTGCATCGCGGTACCGAAAAATTGGCTGAATCTAAGCCGTATAACCAGTCAATTGGCTATATGGATCGCTTGGATTATGTGTCGATGATGTGTAATGAGCATGCCTATGTGATGGCGATTGAAAAGATGCTAGAGCTGGAAGTGCCAGAGCGCGCCAAGTATATCCGTGTGATGTTTGATGAGATTACGCGCATCCTAAATCACCTGATGTGGTTAGGTACACATGCACTAGATGTGGGCGCGATGAGTATTTTCCTCTACGCTTTTCGTGAGCGTGAAAAGCTCATTGACTGTTATGAAGCGGTTTCTGGTTCGCGTATGCACGCAACCTATTATCGACCAGGTGGCGTATATCGCGACTTGCCAGAGAAGATGCCGCAGTATTTAAAAAATGATTTGCGCAGCGACGAAGAAATCAAGCTAATGAACGAGAATCGTCAAGGTTCGCTACTGGACTTTATTGATGATTTTGCCAAAAACTTCCCAAAGAGCATCCAGCAGTATGACGATCTATTGACTGATAATCGTATTTGGAAGCAGCGTTTGGTGGATATTGGCGTGGTGTCGGCTAAGCGTGCTAAACAGATGGGCTTTACCGGTCCAATGCTTAGAGGTTCTGGCGTAGCCTGGGACCTTAGAAAAACCCAGCCATATGCTGTATACGATCAATTGGATTTTGACATTCCAGTGGGCGTCACCGGCGATAGTTATGATCGTTATTTGGTGCGTTTGGAGGAATTACGCCAGTCTAATCGCATTATTGAGCAATGCGTCACTTGGTTGCAAGCCAATCCAGGTCCAGTGATGACCGATGATCACAAAGTGGCACCGCCAAAGCGTAGCGATATGAAAGATGATATGGAGTCACTCATTCACCACTTTAAACTTTTTACTGAGGGCTATTCTCTGCCTGAGGGCGAGGTTTATCAAGCGGTAGAGCATCCTAAGGGGGAATTTGGTGTGTATCTGGTTTCAGATGGCGCTAACAAGCCTTATCGTGTGAAGATGCGTGCCCCGGGTTTTGCCCATTTGGCTTCCATGGATGAGATGGCCAAAGGTCATATGCTTTCAGACGTAGTAACCATTATTGGAACACAAGATATTGTGTTTGGTGAGATTGACAGATAAAGATGATTTCAGATAAAGCAAAACAACAAATTGACACTTGGATTGCCAAATATCCGGCAGAGCATAAAAGTTCTGCAGTGATGGAGGCGTTAAAAATTGTACAAGCTGAAAATGAAAACCGCCTAAGCCCTGAGGCGATTCAGGCGGTGGCTGACTATTTAGAGATGCCAGCGATTGCTGCAGCTGAAGTGGCCACGTTTTATGAAAATTATAACCATCAGCCGATGGGCAAGCATGTGATTCGTTTTTGTCACAATATTTCCTGCATGCTCAACGGTTCAGACGACTTGGTGTCTTATTTAGAAGACAAACTTGGTGTTAAGACGGGTGAAGTCACCCCCGATGGTCTGATCAGTGTGAAAAAGGTTGAATGCTTAGGCGCTTGCGTGGGTGCACCGATGTTTCAGATTGGTGATACCTATTATGAGCACTTAACCCGTGAAAAAATTGACGAAATTGTGGACGGTCTCAAATGAATGAAGTTTGCTTTAGAAATTTAGACAAAGCCGATCCGCATACGCTAAAAACCTATGTTGATAATGGCGGTTATGCCACTTGGAAGAGAATTCTCAAGGGCGAGTTAACCCCCGAGCAAATTATTGATGAGCTAAAAACCTCAGGCCTGCGTGGTCGTGGTGGTGCAGGTTTTCCAACCGGGCTGAAATGGAGCTTTATGCCGCGTAATGCCCCGGGGCAAAAATACGTGGTGTGTAATTCGGACGAAGGTGAGCCGGGCACATGTAAGGATCGTGATATTTTGCGCTACAACTCACATGCGGTGATTGAAGGCATGGCCATTGGTGGTTTTGTGATGAATGCCACGGTGGGTTATAACTATATTCGCGGTGAGTTTATTGAGCCGTTTAATCGCTTTGAAGGTGCGCTAAAAGAGGCTTACGAGGCGGGACTATTGGGTAAAAACATTCAAGACTCGGGTCTGGATTTTGACCTGTATGCTCATTTGGGCGCAGGTGCTTATGTTTGCGGTGAAGAAACAGCACTACTAGAGTCTATTGAAGGTAAAAAAGGCCAGCCAAGATTCAAGCCACCATTCCCAGCCAATGTGGGCCTGTTTGGTAAGCCTACTACCATTAACAATACCGAGAGTTTTGCCTCGGTGCCATCAATTCTATCTAATGGCGGCCAGTGGTTTGCCGATATTGGCGTGGAAAACTCAGGTGGCTCTAAATTGTTCTCAGTCTCAGGTCATGTGAACAATCCAGCAAATTTTGAAGTGCCAATGGGTACATCTTTTAAAGACTTGCTAGAGATGGCAGGTGGTGTACGCGAAGGCAGAAAGCTTAAGGCAGTGATTCCAGGTGGTTCATCAACCCCAGTACTAACGGCTGAAACAGCCATGGCCATGACCATGGATTATGATGGTATCGAGAAAGCCGGCTCAATGCTAGGTGCTGGCTCCGTGATTGTGATGGATGATTCAACTTGCATGGTCCAGACGCTAACGCGTCTAGCGCATTTTTATTATGATGAGTCTTGCGGTCAATGTACACCTTGTCGTGAAGGCACAGGCTGGTTATATCGTGCACTTAAGCGTATTGTTGATGGCCAAGGTAAGCCTGATGATATTGACATGCTACTTAGTGTGCAAGACAAGATTATGGGTAATACTATCTGCGCTTTGGGTGATGCTGCGGCAATGCCAGTTGAGAGTTTTTTAAGAAATTTCCGTGAAGAGTTTGAATACTATATTGAGCACGGCAAAAGCATGGTGAAAGGATAATGGCTGAAATTGAAATTGAAATTGACGGCAAATTAATTAGCGCCGAGCCAGGTGAGATGCTGATCTCTGTTACCGATAGAGAAGGCATTAGCGTACCTAGATTTTGCTATCATAAAAAACTCTCGGTAGCGGCATCTTGTCGTATGTGTTTGGTGGATGTAGAAGGTGCACCTAAACCACAGCCTGCGTGTTCAACCCCAGTGGCTGAAGGCATGAAAGTGCATACGCAAAACGAAAAGGCCAAAGATTCACAAAAAGCCGTGATGGAGTTTTTACTGATTAACCATCCACTAGATTGTCCAATTTGTGACCAAGGTGGTGAGTGTGAACTGCAAGATGTGGCGGTTGAATATGGTTCGGATGTTTCTTGCTTTAGTGAGGGCAAACGTGTTGTTGCCGATAAGGATATTTCACCACTGATTCAAACCGATATGACGCGTTGTATTCACTGTACGCGTTGTGTGCGTTTTGGCGCTGAGATTGGCGGGGTGATGGAGATGGGTGGCACCGGTCGTGGTGATGCTCTGAAGATTGAGCCGTTTTTAGCTGAGGGTATTACTTCAGAGCTCTCAGGTAATATGATTGATGTATGTCCAGTGGGCGCACTGACTTCTAAACCGTTTAGATACGAGCTGCGCTCTTGGCAGATGCAGGCCAGTCCAAGTGTGGCCCGACATGATTTGGTGGGTTCAAACCTATGGGTACAAACCTTTAACAACCAAGTAAAACGTGTGGTGGCCGGCGATAACGACATGGTGAATGAAACTTGGATTTCTGATCGTGATCGTTTCTCTTATGAGGGTCTAAGCCACGAGGATCGACTGCTGGAGCCACAAATTAAAGTAGAGGGTCAGTGGAAGAGTGTGGAATGGAGCGTGGCACTGGATTATGCGGTGAGAGGTTTACATAACCACATTACTCACAATCGTCAAGGTGATAAATTAGGCGTTTTGGCTGGCAATAGTGCTACACTCGAGGAATATCACCTCTTGCAAAAACTCGCTAGAGAGCTGGATTCGGACAATATTGATTATCGTCTGAATGTTAAGGATTTAAGCCAAAGCATCCACTTGCACTCGAATATTAAGCTGGCTGGCTTAGAAGGAGTGGATCATGCGCTGATTATTGGCTCTAACCCACGATTAGAGCAGCCGATGATTAATCATCGTTTGCGTAAAGCACAAATCTCAGGCGCCAGTATTGAGGCGCTAAATGTTAAAACTTTTGATTTTAATTACCAGTTAGCTGGCGAGCATATTGTAAGCCCTAGTGCCTTTAAACACACCTTGGCTGGCGTACTAAAAAGCGTACTAGAGTTAAGCGTGAGTGAGATTCCTGAGTACTTGCAAGCCCTAGAGGTGGATGAATCTGCCAAGGCCATGGCGCAACAACTACATCAAAGTGAAGATTCGGTGATTATCTTGGGTGAGCACGTAATTAACAATACAGATGCTCATCAAATTGCCAATTTGGTGAATGAGATTGCCAAAAATACCAATTCAACCACGCTCAATTTAACCCAAACCGGTAATGCAATGGCGGCTGAGTTGGCACAGTTTACCCCAAGTGGTGAAGGTCTTAATGTTAATGAGATGCTGGCAAGCGAGATGCGCGCTTATATCTTGTTAGATGTATACCCAACTTATGATTTCCATCACGCGAATCAAGCCTTAGAGGCATTGTCTAATGCCGACACCTTTGTGATTGCACTTAATAGTTTTGATGATGAGCAGATTCGTGCTTGTGCTGATGTGATGTTGCCAATGGCCAGTGTGTATGAAACCTCAGGCTCTCAGGTTAATATCAATAACGAGATTCAATCATTTGCAGCCAGTGTCAAAGCGCCAGAAGAGGCCAAGCCAGCCTGGAAGGTTATTAAAGTGATGGCAGATTTATTAGAATTGCCAGGTTTTCATTACACCGATTCAACACAGGTACTTAGCGAAGTATCGCATCATGCGCACAAAGAGCATGAATATGATCATGGTGTTGATCTGAGTACCAAAGGCGCGGGTGTTGAAGTGATTTGGCAGAAGTCTGCCTATGCTACCGATGCGCTATTGCGACACGCCAAATCACTGCAGGACACTGCCATTGGACAGATGAATTTTGCCTTTATGAATGCACAAACTGCGAGCACACTAGGGGTGAAGACCGATTACTTAGGCGTACCAATCAGTCTGGATGAAACCATGGCCGATAACTGCGTGTTTGTCAGTGCAAACCGTTCAACAACTGGGGGTGAAGCGTGATGGCATTATGGCAATCTTTTGTTGCGGGTGTGCATGAGTTAATTCCTTGGTTGGACGGCTCAATTGCAACGGTCTTAATTATTTTAATTAAAGCCATTGCGCTGATTGCACCGCTGATGATTATGGTGGCATATTTCACTTATGCCGAGCGTAAGGTGATTGGTTATATGCAACTGCGTATTGGTCCAAACCGTGTTGGACCTAAGGGCTGGTTACAACCAATTGCGGACGCAGTTAAGCTAATGTTTAAAGAAATTATCTTCCCAAGTAAGGCCAATCTATACCTGTATTTATTGGCACCGGTACTGGCCATTGCGCCAGCGCTGGCTGTTTGGGCGGTGGTACCGTTGGCCGATGGTCTGTATATCACCAATCTTGATGTGAGTCTGCTGTATGTGTTGGCCATTGGTTCTATTGGTGTTTACGGTATTATTTTGGCCGGTTGGGCTTCAAACTCTAAATATCCACTGCTGGGCGCCTTGCGTAGTGCCTCACTATTGGTATCTTATGAGATTGTGATTGGTTTTGCGGTGGTAACCGTGGTGATGATTGCCGGCAGTGTTAATCTGAATACCATTGTCGCTGCACAGCAAGGCGGCATTGTGAATTGGTATTGGATTCCACTATTTCCAATGATGATTGTGTTTTTTATCTCGGCCTTGGTAGAAACCAACCGCGCACCATTTGACGTGGTAGAGGGTGAGTCTGAGATTGTCGGCGGTACCCATGTTGAGTATTCTGGCATGACCTTTGCTATCTTCTTCTTAGCAGAATATGCCAATATGATTCTGATGGCGGTATTGGCGGTATTGATGTTCTTTGGCGGTTGGCATTCACCGTTTGAAGGTACTTTCCTTAATGATTTCTTCGCCTGGGTTCCGGGTTTGATTTGGTTGTTGGCTAAGTCAGTATTCTTTATGTTCTTGTATTTGTGGGTACGTGCAACTTTCCCACGTTTTAGATATGACCAGATTATGCGCTTGTCATGGAAGGTGTTCTTACCAATGACCATTGTTTGGATCTTTGTGGTGGCACTGATGACACAATTACAACTAGGACCTTGGTTTTAATCAGGAGTATGTCGATGATAGATAATTTGAAAAAATTTGTTAAAGACTTTACCTTGGGTGAGCTGCGTGGCGGTATGAAAATCACCGCGACCGAGTTTGTTAATAAAAAAATCACCGTTCAATATCCTGAGGAAAGAACCCCGATTTCACCAAGATTTAGAGGTCTGCACGCTTTGCGTCGCTATCCAAATGGTGAGGAGCGTTGTATTGCTTGTAAGCTTTGTGAAGCCACTTGTCCAGCCAATGCAATTACCATTGAATCGGCCATGCGTGATGATGGTACACGTCGCACCACGCGCTATGATATTGATTTGTTTAAGTGCATCTTTTGTGGTTTTTGTGAAGAGGCTTGTCCAGTTGATGCCATTGTTGAGACGCAGATTTTTGACTATGCGTTTGAATCTAGACGTGGCAGTGTGATGAGCAAAGAACGCCTATTGGAAGTGGGCGAGAAAAATGAAAAAGCCATCAATCAGGCCAAACTTGAAGATGCGAAGTACAGATAAGGGTAGTTATGGAATTTGAGAAAATAGTTTTTTACATCTTATCATTCTGGTTGATTGTCAGCTCCTTGGCGATGATCTTTTCGCGTAATGCGGCTAAATCTGCCTTGTTCTTGGTATTGGCGTTTTTCTCAGCAGCAGGTATTTGGATTTTATTAGAGGCAGAGTTTTTGGCTGTCACCTTGATTCTGGTCTATGTTGGCGCGGTCATGGTACTGTTCTTGTTCGTGATTAAGATGCTCAATATTGACAAATCTGCCCTACGCGCTAAGTTTGCCGGTTATCTGCCATTGGGCTTGATTGTGGCCTTGATTGTGATTGCCGAGATGGTATTGGTACTGGGCGATGCACAATTTGGTTTGGGTGTGGTCGCAGCGCCGGAGCGCCATGGTGCGGATTATAGTAATATTACCGAGCTGGCCTTACAGCTATACACCGTGTATGTTTACCCGTTTGAGCTGGCTGCAGTACTATTGTTGATTGCGATTATCGCTGCCATTACTTTGGTGCACAGAAAAGAAATTAACCGCAAGAAACAATCCATCTCTAAGCAGGTTAATGTCAAAGCCAAAGATCGCGTTAGGCTGATTTCTATCGCCTCAAACAAGGAGGACAAGTCATGATTGCCTTAAGTGATTACTTAATTTTAAGTAGTATTATTTTTTGTATTGGCCTGGTAGGTATTTTTGTTAATCGTACCAATATCATTACCTTGTTAATGTGTGTAGAGCTAATTCTGGCAGCGGTTAACACTAACTTTATTGCTTTTTCGCATTTCCTAGGCAATGAAGCAGGACAGATTTTTGTATTCTTTATTTTGACGGTAGCGGCAGCCGAAGTGGCTATTGGTCTGGCGATTCTAACCCTACTATTTAGAAATCGTGGTTCCATTAGTGTGGACGTTACCAGTACGCTCAAGGGGTAAGCATGGAAGATTTATATTTGACAATTGCGCTTGCACCACTACTAGGTAGTATGATTGCCGGATTTTTCGGCAGAATGCTGGGCCGCAGTGCCACGCATTGGGTCACCATTATTGGTGTGGCCATCTCAACCGTCTTATCACTATATGCGTTTAATCATCACGTTTTAGAGGGCAATCCAGTCTTTAATGAGAATCTGTACACCTGGATGCAGATTGGTAGTCTGAATGTTAGCGTTGGTTTTTTAATTGATAACCTCACTGCAGTGATGTTGGTGGTGGTGTCGTTTGTTTCACTGATGGTGCATATCTACACTATTGGCTATATGCATGATGATAAGGACTATACCAAGTTCTTTAGTTATATCTCACTATTCACCTTCTCGATGTTTATGTTGGTGATGTCCAATAACTTTATGCAGCTGTTCTTTGGTTGGGAGGCAGTAGGTCTGGTCTCTTACCTATTGATTGGTTTTTGGCATTATAAAGAGTCTGCAGTTGAGGCTAATCTTAAGGCTTTCTTGGTTAACCGTGTGGGTGACTTTGGTTTCTTGTTAGGTATTGCCTTGGTGCTGATGCATTTTGATTCATTGGATTACGCCCAAGTCTTTGCCAATTTGGGTCAGGCAAATGGCGAGCAGCTTTGGGGTGTTTCACTGATTAGCGTGATCTGTCTATTGTTATTTGTTGGCGCTATGGGTAAGTCAGCTCAAGTGCCGCTACATGTTTGGCTACCAGGTTCGATGGAAGGTCCAACACCAATCTCAGCCCTGATTCACGCAGCAACCATGGTAACCGCGGGTATCTTTATGGTTTCGCGTATGTCGCCAATGTTTGAACTCAGTGACGTGGCGCTGACTGTGGTGATGGTTATTGGTGCGATTACTGCCTTGTTTATGGGTCTGCTGGGTATTGTACAAAATGACATTAAACGCGTGGTGGCTTACTCAACCTTGTCACAACTGGGCTATATGACAGTGGCCTTAGGTGTGAGCGCCTACTCGGTGGCGATTTTCCACCTAATGACACATGCTTTCTTTAAGGCTTTGCTATTCTTAGCTGCAGGCTCGGTGATTGTGGCCATGCACCATGAGCAAGACATTCGCAAGATGGGTGGACTCAAAGACAAAATGCCTATTACCTATTGGACCTCACTGATTGGCACCTTGGCACTGATTGGCTTCCCGGGTTTTGCTGGTTTTTATTCCAAGGATATGATTATCGAGGCGGTACACTTGTCAAGCCTGCCATATGCCGATTGGGTTTATGTGGCGGTAATTTTGGGCGTATTTGTTACTGCGTTCTATTCACTCAGAATGTTCTTTATGGTTTTCCATGGCGAGTCTCGTGTGGATGCACACACAGCTGAACATCTACACGAATCAGCACCATCAATTACTTTCCCACTGATTGCGCTGGCGATTCCATCGGCAGTGATTGGCTTTTTCACCATTGAGCCAATGCTCTTTAGCGGTTGGTTAAGTGAGGCTATTACCATTGATGCGCTGAAGCATAGCGCCATGGCACAACTCTCAAGCATGTTCCATGGAGCGGCTGGCATGATTTCACATGCGGTGGTGACCTGGCCATTCTGGATGATGCTTGGTGGCGTAGCCACTGCCTGGTGGTTTACGCTTAAACGCCCAGATATGGCAGACAAGGTCAAGCAAAAGTGTCACCGCAGTTACTACGTGTTGGACTCACTCTATGGCTTTGATCGTTTCAACGAAATTGTATTTGTTAACGGCGTGAAAAAACTCGGTAACTTCTTGTGGAAGGTTTCAGATATGGCGCTGATTGACAAATTGGTGGTTAACGGCTCTGCGAAGTTCGTTGGTTTTGTTGGCGCCTTGGTGCGACCTGTGCAAACCGGCTATGTTTACCACTACGCCTTCTTTATGATTTTTAGTTTGTTAATTATTCTAACGTGGATTCTGTTTGCAGGCGACAGACCGCTACTTAAACTCTAATTATGGAAAATTCACTTCTTAGTTTATTGATTTGGTTGCCGATACTTGGCGGCGGGCTGGTACTGCTAATTGGCAACGACAGAGCACAAACGCTACGTTGGAGTAGTTTGACAATTGCCACTTTGGTGTTTGTTCTATCATTGGGTTTGTGGAGTGGTTTTGACACTTCAACGCACTTGATGCAGTTTGAAGAAAAGGCCAGCTGGATTTCACAGTTTAATATTCACTACCACTTAGGCGTGGACGGCATCTCTATGCCGTTGATTATTTTGACCACGTTCTCAACCATTTTGGTGATTGTGGCAGCTTGGGAAGTGATTCAGCATCGCGCGGCACACTATATGGCGGCATTTTTGATGATGGAAGGTTTAATCATTGGTGTGTTCTCAGCCTTAGACGCTATCTTGTTCTACGCTTTTTGGGAAGCCTCGCTGATTCCGATGCTACTGATTGTGGGTATTTGGGGTGGTGATAATCGCGTTTATGCGGCGATTAAGTTCTTCCTTTATACTTTCCTGGGCTCGGTGTTTATGCTGGTGGGTTTGATTTATATGTACAACCAGGGTGGCTCATTCTCAATTCTGGACATGCACAATTTAAATCTTAGCGCGATTGAGCAAGCGTGGATTTTCTGGGCGTTTTTTATGGCCTTTGCCGTTAAAGTGCCAATGTTCCCGGTGCATACCTGGCTACCTGATGCGCACGTACAAGCCCCTACTGGCGGTTCGGTTATCCTAGCAGCCATTATGTTGAAGATGGGTGGTTATGGCTTCTTCCGTTTTTCTCTGCCAATTACCCCGGATGCCTCATTGCAGTTCTCAGACGTGGTAATCGTTCTGTCACTGATTGCTGTGGTTTATATTGGTTTTGTTGCTCTGGTGCAGCGTGACATGAAAAAACTCATTGCTTATTCTTCAATCTCACACATGGGCTTTGTTACCTTGGGTGTGTTTGCGCTGTTTTTGGCTTATCAACCAGGCAGTGCCGAGGGTGCGCTTTTGGGTCTAGAAGGTGCGATGGTGCAGATGATTTCTCATGGTTTTATCTCTGCAGCCATGTTCTTGGTGGTGGGAGTGTTGTATGATCGCCTACACTCAAGAGAGATTTCAACCTATGGTGGTGTGGTTAATTCGATGCCGAAGTTCACTGGCTTTGCCGTGCTATTTGCCATGGCCAATGCCGGCCTACCAGGTACCTCAGGTTTTGTGGGTGAGTTTATGGTAATCCTTGGCGTGGTTCAGGCCAACATTTGGTATGCAGTTTTAGCGGCCACCACCTTGATTGTCGGTGCGGCTTATACCCTGTGGATGGTGAAACGTGTATTTTGGGGTCCAGTGGTTAACGATGCGGTAAATACGCTGAGTGATATCAATGGTCGTGAGTTTACTATTTTGGCATTATTGGCCTTGGCAGTGATTGCGATGGGTGTTTATCCACAGCCGGTTATTGAGATCATGCATGTCTCGATTGAGCACTTAATGCAACAAGCCCTAACTTCTAAATTATGAATGCGAATATGACTGTTGAAGCTTTAAACTTTTTCCCATTTGACAGCAGCTCTTTATGGGTTGCGCTGCCTGAGATTTTCCTGCTGAGTGCAATCGTGGTTATTTTACTGCTCGATTTATTCTTAACCAAAGGCTTTAAGCAGCTGACTTATTATCTCACTCAACTAAGCTTATTCATTACCGGTATTTTGGCCTTTAACTTGATTGGCACTGAGAAGACGGTCATCTTTAGTCATTCGTTTGTACTAGATGATATGGCCTCCGTGTTTAAGGTCTTTATGGCGGGCGCCAGTATGGTAGCCATGGTCTATGCGCGTCACTATCTTGGTGTGCACAAGCTATTTAGGGGCGAGTTCTTCACTTTGGTGCTGTTATCCGTACTGGGGATGATGGTAATGATCTCGGGTTATAGTTTATTGACCTTGTATCTAGGTTTGGAAATTCTATCGTTGTCGATTTATACCCTGATTGCTATTGCGCGCGAGCGTTCGGATGCGGTGGAATCGGCGCTTAAATATTTTGTACTGGGTGCGATCTCTTCGGGTTTGTTGTTATACGGCATGAGTATGATTTACGGCATTAGTGGCAGTCTTAATATCAGTGAAATTGCCAGCTTTGCTTCCAGTTCCACTCTAGACGCTAGAGAAACACTGATTGTGAATTTTGGCCTGGTGTTCTTGGTGATCGGTATTGCCTTTAAACTGGGTGCGGTACCGTTCCATAACTGGGTACCAGATGTGTATCAGGGTTCGCCAACAGCGGTAACCATGTTCCTATCAACCGTGCCGAAGATAGCAGCCGTTGCCATGCTGGTGCGTATCTTGGTCGATGGTCTGGGCGCCATGCAAGCGTATTGGTCAGACTTATTTATGGTCTTGGGAATTCTATCCATCGCCCTGGGTTCGGTAGTGGCGCTATTACAAACCAACATCAAACGCATGTTGGCTTATTCGACCATCTCCCACATTGGTTTCATCCTATTGGGTTTTGCCACCGGTGTGCTCAGTGGTTATGCCTCAGCGGTTTTCTACGTGCTGGTATATGTGCTTATGAGTTTGGCCGCGTTCGGTGTGGTTATCCTGCTTAACAAAAAAGGCTATGAGGCTGACCTGATTTCTGATTACAAGGGTCTGAGTAAGTACTCGCCTTGGTTTGCACTGATGATGCTGATTGTGATGTTCTCAATGGCCGGTGTGCCACCGTTTATTGGTTTTTACGCCAAGCTATTTGTCTTACAACAAGTGATCTCGGCTGGCTTTATCACCCTAGCGGTTATTGCCGTTGTCTTTGCGGTGATTAGTGCTTATTACTATCTGCAAATTATCCGTTCGATGTATTTTGATGAGTCGGATACTCAGGCGAGTATTGAGGCGCCAATGGAGATGCAAACAGTGCTCTCTATTAATGCCATCTTGATTTTGGCAGTGGGCCTGTTCCCAGATTTCTGGATGCAATTAGCCAAATCGCTGTTCTAGCGGTTATTCAGATTGATCTCGTTAAGCGCGCTTGTGTGTTTCCAAGCGTGTCCATAGACCACTTCATAAGTTGCCGGTAATTTCTCGTTTTGACGATAGCTCTCGTAGGCTTTCATCATTTGCGTAAATTTGGCCTTTCCAGTGAGAGATTTTTCGCGTCCTTCGACACTTTGTGCGCCAATGACCTTGAGGTCTTTTAATAGATCGATCACGCTTTGATAGGTGAGTACAATGTGTTCCATTTCCATGACTGGCGCATTAAAGCCACTTTGTAGCAGTTGGTCGCCCACATCATGCATATCCACAAAATCATTCACATGTTGCGCTTCATCAACCACTGACCAACTCTTTTTTAGCTCTTTGAGTGTGTCGGGTCCAAAGCTGGAGAACAGCAATAGACCATCCTTTTTTAATACTCTAAAGCATTCAGAGAAAAGCGTAGATAAATCGTCACACCATTGCATCATTAGCGAAGAAGTGATGATATCCACGCTATTATCAGCCAATGGCAGCTGTTGCGCATTGGCGCAGATCTTATGCGCAACTGGGTTATGTTTAAGCGACTCTTGTGCAAAATCTAGCGCCAAGATCTTGGCCTGGGGAAAACGCTGAATCAGTTGTTTGGACAGTAGTCCAGTACCCGCACCCAGATCTAGGATCACCTTGGCATTGGGCGCAATGACATTGAATTTATCATTGAGTCGAGTGGCAACCTCTTGCTGCAATAAAGCATGTTCATTGTAATCACCAGAGGCTCGATTAAAGGCCGATCTTATTGTAGACATTGCTGAATTTGCTGGCTGATATTACGCATCAACCCAAAGTAATGCTCTTCGCCTGTATCCAGGTCAAATCCTAATAGGTCAATGCGCTGTTGTTTAATCTCAAGATCCTCGACTAATGTGCGAATATGCTTAAGCTTAATGTCGCTGCTAAAGATTAGGCAGCGGATTTGATGCTGGCGAATATTGTCTCTGGCTTTTAGTAGGTTTTTAACGCTAAGTCTTTGCTCATGATGTGTGAGCACATGGGGCAATTCTCGCAACTGGTTGGCATGGATAAAATGATCAAATGCTCCTGAGTAACTCATCAGTGGCACGTCCTGATAAGCTAAGAGCTGTTGTTGAGTCTGGGTATCCAGCGTACGCAGTTTTTGTTGTAGCTGAGCTAGATTTTTCTCATAGGTCGGCTGATTGTTGGTATCTAGGCTGATAAGTTTTTGCGCTAAGCGTTGCGCAAAATTCTCAATCTGCCCAATAGAGAGCCACAAGTGGTAATCTTGTTCGTGTTCCTCGTGTTCCTCGTGTTCCTCGTGTTCCTCGTGTTCCTCGTGTTCCT
>CAZLDG010000022.1:0-10868 GCA_964558405.1 uncultured Candidatus Thioglobus sp.
AGTCAAACCTTTTTAATAGATTTATTTAATTTTCTTAGGCATCTTGCGTAACGTTTTGGTTGACCACAGATTTTTCTTCTTATACTTGTGGTTTACCTTAGTTACTGTTGATGGAATGAAAGCCATGGTCTCGTGACCAGTAGCATGTGTTGTACCGTACCAGTAGCCCCAATAGTTAGCACGTGGGTCATCTAGATTGGCTGAGATCCATGAACGGTCAATGGTTTTGATATGCTTTCCATCTTTAAAGTACTCGGTACGATAATCAGCAAAAGTTTTGCTATCGATGTAGCTCACGCGGTGGTCATACCACCAGTTGGCATCGGTAGCTGTTGATTTAAGTTTATAAACTTCTTTGCCGTCAACCGAGCAATCAGCCTTAATGTCTGCATTTTGTGTCCACTTGTTACGCTTTACATCTTTCATCACGCCCAAGCAGCCTGACATGGTAGTCTTGCCTTGTAATTCATGTGATTCGTGCTTAGGTTTACGCAGTGTTACATCGCCAAAGGTAAAGTCTGAACCACCCCAAGAATCATCACGCGCTGGTTCGGCAAAACGACGCACCTTGCGAATTGATGGAATAAAAATTTCATAAGATTGTGATTTAGCCTGATCACTAAAATCGGTAATCAACATACCTGTGCCTTTTAATTTACCCGAGCGGAAAATTGCCAAATCTTGTGCATTAACACCAGCCTTAGCAGGCTTGTTATTAAGATAACGCTCTAGCGTTAGTGTTAGTGGGTTTGAATCTTTGGCTCGAAGAATCAATGCAGTAATGTCTTTACCTTTTTTGGAGATACCATAATTATCAAAAGCATAAAAATGATTCACAAAATAAGTTTGTGCTGCTAGGTCATTAGCAGAAACAGCGCCAGTTGAATAAACCAGATCTTTACTGACTACAGCAGAGGCAACACCTGTTGCCATCGAGGCTGCGAGTGCAACCGATAGTGTTAAACGTTTCATATTCCCCCCAGAATATTTAATAAAACTTTGAGCAATATACCCTACAAACCATATGGTGTCAAGCTTGTTCCACCATGTGAAACCACATTGTTACACTTTTGTTACAAACTTACCTTTTGCTGAAAAAACGTAAAAAAATAAGCACTTTGTTAAATAGCGGTAAAATGAATGCATCATTTACCAACATTGGGGAAGGTTGTGGAATTCAATTTCTTTACGCTGATTTTTTTAATAGCAGCGCTGAGCTATGTCATCACACTATTATGGCTTAACTGGCGACAAGACAAGGCGGTGATAGCCTCATACGAGACCGTACCGCAAGAGTTTTTAGCAAAAATCACCCTAGAGCAACACCAAAAAGCCGCTAACTACACCCAGGCTAAATTACTGGTCAATCATTTTGAAGTGATTTTTTCAACCATTGTCTTGCTGGCGTGGACTCTGGGTGGCGGGCTGAATTGGCTAGATAGTTTCTGGCAAGCGCAATTTGACAATAGCTTATATATTGGTGTGAGCTTTATTGTAAGTTTAATGCTGATTGGTGTGATTATCGATCTGCCATTTTCCATTTATCGTACCTTTGTTTTAGAGCAGCGCTTTGGTTTTAATAAAATGGATGGTAATACCTTTATTACCGATCTGTTAAAAGAGTTGCTACTCACCTTGGTGATTGCACTACCACTGCTGTATGCCATTCTTTATCTGATGGAGATCATGGGTACGTATTGGTGGCTCTATGTTTGGCTGCTAATCAGTGGTTTTTCACTGCTGATGTTTTGGGCTTATCCAAGTTTTATTGCACCACTATTTAACAAGTTTAAACCCTTAGAGAATCAAGGCCTAAAAGATAAAATTAACAACTTACTGACGCGTACCGGCTTTAAAAGTGATGGTGTGTTTGTGATGGATGGCTCTAAGCGTTCATCTCATGGTAATGCCTATTTTACTGGCCTGGGAAAAAACAAACGCATTGTGTTTTTTGACACCTTATTAGAAGACATGGATGATAATGAGGTTGAGGCCATCCTGGCACACGAGTTGGGGCACTTCCACCACAAACATATTCGCAAACACATGCTTAGTTCATTTGCTATTAGTTTGGCGGGTTTGGCGCTACTGGGCTATTTAATCAATCAGGCTTGGTTCTTTAATGGTCTTGGTGTTGAGGCCCCTTCTGATCACACCGCCTTGGTTTTATTTGCACTCACATTGCCGGTATTTAGTTTTTTCATCTCGCCAATTAGCAACTATCTATCACGCAAACACGAGTTCGAGGCCGATGCCTTTGCTGCTAAACACACGCAAGCCGATGATTTGATCTCCAGTTTGGTAAAACTCTATCGTGACAACGCCGCGACACTAACGCCTGATCCTTTGTATTCAGCCTTTCACGATTCGCACCCATCAGCTTCGATTCGCATCAATCACCTAAGGTCAAGTGGTGCTTAAAACGCTAATATCAGCTGTACTACTGAGTAGCGCAGCCCATGCCAATCTTGCTGATGGAAAACTCCTATACGAGGAAAGTTGTGCCAAATGCCACCACAATCCTTATCAGACCTTAGGCTGGAATGAAATGACTAATATTCTAGAAGTAAGACATATGGTTGAGGCTTGTAGCGACTACTTTCAGCTGGATTGGAATCAACAAGATGTGCGTGATACGGTAGAATATCTAAACAACGAGTTCTTTTTTTTCAGCACTAAACCGGGAGAGTAACTATGTATAAATTATTCATCAGTAGTGTCCTACTAGCCTCAACGACAGTGATGGCCAACGAACAAGGCAAAGAATTGCACGACGAATCCTGTCTGGCTTGTCACGTGGTTGAACACGATGATGCTTTTTATCAGCGCGAAGTTTCACGTCTGCACAACTTTGGTGAGCTGCGCCGCCAGGTCAGTATGTGTATGACTAACTTTAGTGTGGACTGGTTTCCAGAAGAAGAAGAAGCCGTGGTAGATTTTCTAAACACTTATTATAAATTCAAGCCCTAATTGAGCCTATCTAGACGCCAAAAATGGCGTATTGAAAAAATCCAAGCCGAACGTATTGCACGCGCGCAAAAAGCCGCGCAGCAATCCGAGCGTCAACTGAACGATGCACAAGAACAACAAACTGGATTGGTGGTCACACGCTATGGTCAGCACTTGCTGGTAGAGGCTGAAGACGGCGCGTTATTTCAATGCACTGGCCGACAAAATATTGAGCTCTCGGTAGCGGGTGATCAAGTGGTGTTTCAGGCCATATCAGATGAAGAAGGAGTGGTCACCGCCCTACTACCTAGAGAAAACGAACTCAGACGCAGTGAAAAACTCATTGCCAGTAATGTTGATGAGCTCTACTTGGTGGTAGCAACGCAGCCACATTATCAGTTTGAGCTGATTGATCGCTACCTGATTATGGCCGAGAATGCTGGGCTACCAATTGAGCTGATTGTTAACAAAATTGAGCTAGATGATCTTGAACAAATCAAGAGTGATTTTGCCATGTATGAACGCATTGGCTATCCCGTTAACTACATTAGCGTTAAACAAAACATTGGTATCCAAGAACTACAACAGCGTCTTGTTGACCAAACCAATATTTTCCTAGGTCAATCAGGCGTGGGTAAATCTTCACTAATTAATGCACTGATTCCTGATCTTAACCTACGCGTCAATGCTATTTCTGATAAAAGCAAACTTGGTAAACATACCACCACCAATACCACACTGTATCACATCCCTTCAGGTGGTGATTTAATTGATTCTCCTGGTGTAAGAGAGTTTCAGTTGGAGAACTTAAGCGAGCGAGAAATTCTCTCAGGCTTTAAAGAGTTTCAAGCTTATCTAGGGCGGTGCAAATTTCGCAATTGTGCCCATGTGAATGAGCCCAATTGTGCTATCAAAGGTGCGCTAGAGGCAGGTGAGATTCACCCTAAACGCTACGAGAGTTATCTGCAGTTAATCGGCTACTAGAGCAACTTACTCAAACTCCATGTGTCCAAACACACGCTCAGCATTTTGCTTGTGCAATTCACGATAGGTACCCCAGTCACGATAAGCGCTTTGATCAACGGCGTAAGCCTCTAACAGACCGCCATCATCATCCAGTACCTTTTCAATTGCACCACGCAAGAAGATTAAATAATCCTTGGTAAATTTGGTCGTAGTAGCCAAATCGGTCACCCCGCCATGACCTGGAATAATGATCTCGGGCGCTAAAGCTTCAACCTTATCCCAAGTCTGAATCCAGCCTGCAGTATCGGTATGCGGGAATACTGGCAACATACGCTCGTTGAACGCGGTATCGCCGCTAATGAGCAGTTTCAGCTCAGGCAACCACAGCTGAATATCATCTGGTGAGTGCGAGGCGCCTAGATACAACAACTCGATTTGCGTCTCACCCATTGGCAGGTTCATTTTTTCCTCAAAGGTTAAATCTGGACGAATCACTTGGGTGCCGATCATCTTGTCTTTTTGTGTTCTGGCAGCTCTATTGTAGATTTCTTCAGCATGACTCTTAATCTCTGCATCCGCCTTGGCATGTGCAACAATGGTTGCGCCTTGAGACTTCCAATAATTAGAGCCCAAAATTGCATGACCCTGAGCGTTTTCTAACACCACATATTTAACCGGTTGGTCGGTAATTTTTTTAATCTCTTCGTGCATGGCTTGAGCCACTAAGTAACTACCACCGGCATTAAACACCAACACACCATCGGTAGTAACAATAAAGGATAGGTTGTTGTTGTGGTTTGAATTCTCATAAGTGGGTGGCTGAGTCGCACCAATGGCTGAATACACACCGTCAGCAACTTTAGCCGGCTTGCGATATAGAATCGATTCGGTTTCAAAATCACTAATCCATACTGGATTGCCCGAGTCTTTCCAAGTGAAGTAACCATCGGCATAGTTTTTCACATTGGTATAGCCCATGTTCTCCAAGGTCTTAGCCACCAGTGGTGAGCGCAGGTTTTGACCACAATAAGTGATGATTTGCGTGTCTTTAGACTTTACATGTTCAGCAATTTGAAATTCAGTCCAACCACGCACTAAATTAATATTTTGTCCACGTCTGATGGTACCTGTGTGTTTAATCTCAAAGGGTGAACGCACATCAATCAGTACGGCATTGGCATCTTGATTTAGAATTTCAGCCAACTCATCAGTATCAATATTGGTGATTTGCTTATTCACCGATTCCAGCATCCGGTTCCCATCAATCAAATCCGATTCTGCCTGAGCGCTCCACAAACCTAAGGCACAGCAAGTTGCTACTACGTAACGAAACATATTCACTTCCAATTAATAAATTGGGATAAATTATCTCATATTGCCAGCAATCGTGGTGGCAATAACCTAGGATTTAACTCCAGTTATCGATGAAATAGCGCCACATTATCAGAGACCAAATCTAGCTCTGCATCCCATTGGCGTGCTAAAAATTTCATGGTGTTGCTATGGAAAAAACCAATATGCGTTGGATCATCTTTGTAATACCACTGAGAAAAATCCGATACTTGATCATAGGTTTTGGTCATGATTGCCAACACACCACCTGGTTTGAGTAAGTGAAATAATCGCTCTAATTCCCAGCCTGGATTGTGCAAATGTTCTGCCACTTCGGTGGCAGTGATAAAATCATACGAACGTGAAAATACTGCTGGATTGTCAGCATAGTATTTATCAAATAAATCTACTGGGTAGCCTGCCTCTTCAAACATCACAGAAAGTGTTGGGCCAGGGCCACAACCAAAATCTAGGCCTTGCGCTCCTGGGGATAGTCGAGCAACAACTGGGTCGTAAACTTGGGCAAGAAATGCGCGATAGTTAGCATCATTAGGATCATTTTTATGCTGATCATAGCGAGACTTTTCGCTATCGGCATCCAGATAAAAAGCAGGCAGTGTAAAGATAAATTGACACTGCTTGCAATCGTAGTAGTGGGCATCTGTCTGTTGATAATAAGACCCCACATGGCTGGAGCCACATAATGGACAAAGATTATCCATCACATCGCTCCAAGGTTTGTATCAGTGTGAACAAGAACCCGAGTGAACGTGCCCGTGCTCTAGCTCTTCTTTGCTGGCATCGCGTACATTTTCAATGCTCACTTCAAAGTGTAGTGTTTGACCAGCCAGAGGGTGGTTGGCATCGATAATGATTGAATTATCCTTAATCTCTTTTACGTGCACCACAAACGGATTGCCCTGCTCGTCTTGTGATTGCAGTTGCATGCCGATCTCTAGGTTGTCAATACCTTGAAGCGCTTCCATTGGAATTTCTTGTACACCTTCAGGATGATACTCACCATAACCATCCTTAGCCTCAACCGAAACATTACAAGTTTCGCCAACTTTTTTGCCTTCTAGTGCGCTTTCTAAGCCGGGAATAATATTGCCGTGGCCATGTAGAAATGGCATTGGATCTTGACCATTTGAGGTATCAATTACCTCACCAGCATCGTTTTTTAGCGTGTAGTGCATCTCAACCACTTTATCTTTTGCTACTGTCATTTTGACTCCTTGTGTTAAGGCACTTGCTCGCACCTATTAAATAGGAAAAAATTATACCTGTGTTTTCCCTAACAACCGATGGCGAAACAGCGTCAAATGCAAAAAAGTCTATGGGTTTAAACAACTGTCCTTGAGCAAGGGCTTATTTTGGGCAAATAATTGGATATTTTTAAACGTGGTGGTGGCAATATTCTCTAATGCATTCTGGGTAAAAAATCCTTGATGCGCAGTTAGCAATACATTGTCAAAACTCAGTAGTTTTTCCAGTAATGAATCCTGCATACCTGTACAGGATAAATCTTCAAAGAAAACCCCTTGTTCGTTTTCATACACGTCTAAACCTACATAGCCAATCTGAGCAGACTCTAGCGCCACAACCAGCGCACAAGTATCAATAATGGCCCCGCGACTGGTATTAATCAACATTGTCGAAGATTGCATTTTCTCAAGTGCCTGCGCATCAATTAGATGATGCGTATGCTCATTCAGTGGACAATGCAGGGAAACTACATCAGCCTGAGATAAGAGCGTGTCAAAATCCACATACTTAATACCAGCTTGTTCACACGTTGGATTTTTAATTGGATCATGCGCGATTACCTTCATGCCCATGGCTTGGGTAATATTGGCCAAAATCGAGCCAATCTTGCCAGTGCCAATCACCCCCATGGTTTTTCCAGCAAAGTCAAAACCCAGCAAACCATCAATGGCAAAATTTGATTGGTGTACGCGCGCATTAGCTTCAACAAGATGACGGTTAAGCGCCAACATTAAACCCAGAGCATGCTCTGCCACTGCATGTGGTGAATACGCACCCACGCGTACCACTTGGATATTATGACGCTTAGCCGCCTCAAGATCTACATTATCAAACCCTGCACAGCGCAGTGCCAATAGCCCTACACCTTGCTCTGACAATCGACGTAACACTTCTTGATCTAGCACGTCATTAACAAAGGCGCAGACCACGGTTGACTCCGATGAAAGCTCTACGCTATCCGCATTTAATTGCGGCTCAACAAAGTTCAACTGATAGCCAAAATCCTCATTGACCCGTGTAAAAACCTCTTGGTCGTAGTGCTTAGCGCTGTAGAAAGTAATGTTCATGCGATTTTTAAGTGGATATCATGTTTTATCATACCCAAAGCCAAATAGAACAATGCTTGAAATAACAAGCTTGTTAAAATGGTTAAAAATAAAGACTTTGATTGCGCTTTATTTTGAGAATAAAAAAAGGGATTCGCTTGGAATCCCTTTTGTAGTATGGTGGGTCGTGAGCGATTCGAACGCTCGACCAGCGGATTAAAAGTCCGATGCTCTACCGGCTGAGCTAACGACCCATAAAAAAGTGAGATTATACTCAACCTCACTCAAACAATCAATGAAAAATTAACCTTTATTTACCATTTCTTTAAGCGCTTTTCCAGGCTTAAAAAACGGCACATATTTTTCCTTAACTTGGGTTTGTTTGCTGGTTTTTGGATTGATACCTAAGCGCGCTTTTCTGTGCTTTTTGTAAAAGCCACCAAAGCCTCGAATTTCAACACCTTCCCCTGAGGTAATGGCACTGGTCAATTCTTGCAAAATGGTCTCTACCGCCAACTTTGCTTCCGCCTTAGATAAGTCGGATTTTTGCGCGATGTTAAGAATTAAATCGGTTTTTTTCATGACTAATAAAACAATCGCACCTAGGGGTGCGATTGTTTAATAGGACTTACTTTTTCGCTTCTTTTAGTAGGTCACCTAGTGTTGAACCAGCTGCCTCTTCAGATTGCTTGTTGTAGTCATCCATTGCTGCTTTCTCTTCAGCAGAATCTTTAGCTCTGATACTCACGTTAATGTTTCTAGAACGACGATCAGCCTGCATGATAACCACTTCCACTTCTTCTCCAGTCTTAAGTACTTGCGTTGCATCATCAACACGCTCTTCAGAGATTTCACCGGCCTTCAAGTAACCCGTTACACCGTCAGCTAGATTAACAACCGCACCACGTGCATCAACCTCAGCGATGGTTGCTTTCACAATTGAACCACGCTTGTTTGATGAAACGTATGAACCGAAGTCATCATCAGATAGCTGCTTAATACCTAGAGAGATACGCTCTTTCTCAGCATCGATGTTAAGGATAACCACGTCAAGCTCTTGACCCTTAGAATAGTTTGCTACTACTTCATCAGCTGATTGCTTCTCCCAAGAGATGTCAGCTAGGTGAATTAGGCCATCAATGCCGCCCGGAAGACCAACAAATAGACCAAAGTCAGTAATTGACTTAACGGTTACACCAATCTTGTCGCCCTTATTATGTGTGGCTTCAAATGCTTCCCAAGGATTCTCTTGCGCTTGTTTGATTGATAGTGAGATGCGGTGCTTAGACTCTTGAACATCTAAAATAACCACTTCCACTTCTTGACCCAGTTTCACAATCTTAGAAGGACGCGCATTGGCATTGGTCCAATCCATCTCAGATACGTGAACCAAACCTTCAACACCCTCTTCAATACGTACAAACGCACCATAGTCCGTTAGGTTAGAAACTGTACCTGAAACTTTCTTACCAATTGGAAGACGATCAGAAATACTATCCCAAGGGCTGGCAGTTAGCTGCTTCAGACCTAGTGATACACGCATCTTCTCTTGGTCATAACTCAACACCTTAACGGTAATCTTATCGCCAATAGTAAGCTTTTCAGATGGGTGATTAACACGCTGCCATGAAATGTCAGTAATATGTAGTAGGCCATCAACACCGCCTAGATCAACAAAGGCACCGTAGTCGGCCAAGTTCTTAACCACACCTTCGATTTCTTTACCTTCTTCTAGTGTTTCAAGTAGCGCTTCACGATCTGCTGAGTTAGCTTCTTGTAGTACGGCCTTTCTAGAGATAACGATGTTGTTTCTAACTTCGTCCATCTTAATAACTACCGCTTCGATTTCTTGACCCGTTAGGTATGAGAAATCCTTCACTGGACGTACATCCACTAGTGAACCTGGTAGGAATGCCTTAACCACGCCGATATCTACAGTTAGACCACCTTTCACAGCGCCTGTTACGATACCGCTAACCACTTCCTTAGAGTTCATGGCTACTTCTAATTGCTGCCACTGCTTGATGCGTTTCGCATCAGTACGTGATAGAACCGTATTACCCAGGCCATCGTCGATTGATTTTAGTGCAACTTCTACAACGTCGCCTTCTGCAACCTCGAGTTCACCTTGTGGGTTTTTAAATTCGTCTAGAGAGACAAAGCCCTCTGATTTTAGGCCAACGTTTACAATCGCTTTTTCACGATTAAGACCTACTACAGTACCCATTAATAGAGCACCAACTTTTACACTTTGTTGTTCTTGACTGTTTTCAAACAGTTCAGCAAATGATTCTGACATATATATATTTAGATGTTGACCGGTAATTCGTAAGCCAAATGCGGTGATGCTTAGTTATTATCGGGTTAATTATTTTTTGAAACTTTCCGCTTAAGTTTCAACTAGTTCCATAACTTGGGTTATGACCTCATCAATTGACAAATCGGTTGTATCAATCACTAAGGCGTCTTCAGCAGGCTTAAGCGGTGAGTGTTTGCGTGATGAATCGCGCTGATCTCTAGCCTCAACCTCTGCTAAGATTTGCGAGATTATACCCTCATGCCCTGCCTCTTGCAATTGTTTTAAGCGTCTATTTGCCCTTTCCTGGGCGCTGGCGGTTAAATAAACTTTAAACGGCGCATCAGGAAAAACCACCGTGCCCATATCTCGACCATCGGCCACCAGGCCAGGGAATTGAGCAAAATCTTGTTGGCGCTTAAGCAGTGCAGCGCGCACTACGCCAATTGAGGCGATTTTTGAGGCCATCTCACCGGTCTGTTCCGTGCGCAGTACATCAGAGACTTCTTTGCCGTTTAAATAGACACTAACCAACTCACTACCCGACTCGGTTCTAAATTCTAAATCCAAGTCTTTGGCAATCTCGACCAGGCCAGATTCATCAGTCGTGTCTATTCCTTGCGCATCCACTGCTAAGGCAAAAGCGCGATAAATTGCACCTGAATCTAATAGGTGCCAACCTTGGGTTTGTGCCACCAAGCGCGCCACTGTACCCTTGCCAACACCTGAAGGGCCGTCAATGGTTAAAACTGGAATCATTCTGGGCGCATGTGCGGGAACAACAATACGTCGCGAATCGATGGCGAATCGGTAAAGAGCATCACCAAACGATCGATACCAATACCCTCACCCGCTGTTGGTGGCATACCATATTCTAGCGCGCGAATATAGTCTGCATCATAATGCATAGCCTCGTCATCACCGGCGTCTTTTTCTGCAACTTGTTGACGGAAACGCTCAGCCTGATCCTCGGCATCGTTTAACTCAGAAAAACCATTGGCAATCTCACGTCC
>CAZLDG010000022.1:10968-26132 GCA_964558405.1 uncultured Candidatus Thioglobus sp.
CAGCCTGATCCTCGGCATCGTTTAACTCAGAAAAACCATTGGCAATCTCACGTCCACCAATAAACAACTCAAAACGATCAGTAATAAACGGATTGTCATCATTACGACGCGCTAGTGGAGACACCTCGGTTGGGTATTCGGTAATAAAGGTTGGCTGCATGAGTTTTTCTTCAACCGTTGCCTCGAAAATCTCAATTTGAATCTTGCCCAGACCCCAAGAATCCTTCACATGAATTCCGAGTTTTTCTGCGGTTTGCTTGGCGTTATCCTTGCTTAAATCCTCAGCGCTTAGGTTAGGATTGTATTCCAAAATCGAATCAAACACACTTAAGCGCTTAAAAGCTTGAGAGAAATCAAAAACATCACCCTGATAAGTAATGCTGGCACTGCCGCAAACATCCACAGCAATACCTCTAAATAAATTTTCAGTCAAATCCATAATCTCATGATAAGTAGCATAAGCCTGATAAAACTCAATCATGGTGAACTCAGGATTGTGGCGCGTCGATAAACCTTCGTTTCTGAAATTACGATTGATTTCAAACACACGATCCATGCCGCCCACCACCAAGCGCTTTAAATAAAGCTCTGGGGCAATACGCAAATACATATCCACATCCAAAGCATTATGATGTGTCTCAAACGGCTTAGCAGTAGCACCACCTGGAATGGTTTGCATCATTGGGGTTTCTACCTCTAAAAAATCATGATTATTAAAGAAGTTGCGAATATAGCTCACAATCTGACTACGGCGCTTAAACACTTCGCGCGAGTCTTTATTCATAATCAAATCTACATAACGCTGGCGATAGCGAATCTCTTGATCCGACAGGCCATGGAATTTCTCCGGCAGTGGTCTGAGTGATTTGGTCAGCAGTTTAATCTCGTTAACACGTACCGATAGCTCGCCCACTTTGGTTTTAAATAGCGTACCTGTAGCACCAACAATATCACCAATATCCCACTTTTTAAATTGCTCGTTATAAAAACCCTCAGCCAGTTCATCGCGGGTAACAAATAGCTGGATCTGCGCAGAAGAATCCTGAATATGGGCAAAACTGGCCTTACCCATGACACGTTTAAGCATCATACGTCCCGCCAAAGACACTTCAATAGTCTGCTCTTCTAACTGCTCTTTGGATAAGGCGTCGTATTGATCAATCAATTCTTGTGCCAAATTCACCGGCTTGAAATCATTGATAAAAGGATTACCATTTGCTCTTAAGTTTGCAAGCTTGGATCTTCTTTCTGCAATCAGTTTGTTATCGTCTTCAGTATTCATTTAATCAGTGTTGTGTTTGTTGTTCTAATTCTTGCTGTGCTAAGGCTTTGGCCTTATCCAAATCTTGTTCGGATTCCCTATCCTTGCCTAGACGCTTTAATAAAGTGCCGCGATTATAATAAGCTTGATAAAAACCCTCATCCAGCTCAATGGCCCGAGTTAAATCCTTATAGGCTAATTTATCTTCGCCAATTTTACTGTAAGCATTGCCACGATTGTAAAATGCTGCAATATATTGATCGTCCAAAACAATGGCCTGAGAATAAGCACTAATTGCCTGCTGAGATCGATCCAGGCGATCATAACAATTCCCCAGATTATTATGACTACCCGCATCACTGGGATTGATCGCCAAGGCCTGTTCAAAATAGCCAATTGCCTTGTCAAAATTTTCTTGCTCTTGTTCCATATAGGCCATACAAAAATAGGCCTCTGAGCTATTGGGATTGGCTTTAATGCTGGCCATCATACTTTCAATGGCTAAATCCTGATTACCTTGAGACAGGTGCAGATTACCCAGTGATAAGTGACAATTGGCTGCCAACTCTGGAGTGCAAGCCTGATGCTTTAACACCTGATTCCAGGCTTGAATCGCCTTGGAAGTCTCACCACTTTTTTGCTGAGTATAAGCCTCAACCATTAAATTACCCAATTCTATTTCTGCTTGACTCATACCAATGTAATTATAATTTTTCTTAAATTATTACCTGCGCGGTGCTCATATAAAAACAAACCCTGATAACGACCCAGAGCCAGTCTATTCTGTACTACCGGCACAGATTTGCTCTCTGAAGTGAGAATAGAGCGAATATGCCCCGAGGTATCAAAATCCCCCTCGTTATTATGCAAATAACGCGTGTCGCCATCAGGTACGCTACGCTGCAAATAGCCTTCAATATCACTCAGTAAATTAGCATCCTCATTACCGGTAATCATTAGCGAAGCCGAGGTATGCAGCACAAAGACATTAGCCAGACAATTGCCAGGTGCTATTTGGGATAGTTCTTGATCAATCAGATCGCCAATCTGCAATGCACCACGCCCATGGGTTGGCACCTCAATCTCAAATTGGGCAATCATTTTAATAACTCTTTAGCTTTAGTGGTATCCACAGTTTTCTTAACAGCAGTTTTTTTAGCCTTCACGCCGCGGATAAAAAACATCAAGCCCAGTGCTAAAAATACAAAGGGGGCAAACCATAGGATATAGGTCGAGGTTTTAACCGGTGGCTTAAACACCACAAAATCACCATAGCGATCAGTCATAAAATCACGAATCTGATCATCACTTTTGCGCTCAAGTACCATGGTTCTTACTTTCTCACGCAAGTCTTTAGCCAAACCGGCATTGGATCCACCAATACTTTGACCCTGACACACTGGGCAACGAATCTCATCAATCAAAGCCCTATATTGAGATTCTTGCGCTGTACTTTCAAACTGCGTAGCCTCAATACTTTGAGCGTAGCTTGGCTGAATTAAACCAATCAGCAGAATAAAACGCATAAAATATCGCATACTTTGTCAAATGAAAAATAACCAAGTTAGAATTTTAACCCATGCCACTAATCACGCTCGATAATATTTCACTCAGCTTTTCAGATAAGCCTATTCTGAACGAGGTTAGCGCCACGATTCACAAAGGTGAAAAAATTGCACTAATTGGTCGCAATGGTGAGGGTAAATCTACCTTTATGCGAGTCTTGGCTGGCGTGGTTGCGCCCGATGATGGCAAGATGAAGGTAAAAAACGGCATTAGCATTAGTTATCTAGAGCAAACTCCACCGCAAGACAATGAAAAAACCTTACTCACTTTGGTGGCCGAAGGTCTAGGAGAAATCGGACAGATTATTGCCAAATATCAGCAACTGATTGCTGAGGGCGAGATGGAAAAATCCTCACAACTCCAGGCACAAATTGACGAAGTTGATGCTTGGTCGTATCTGCATAAGATTGACGCTATTCTCAATCGCTTCAATTTAGACCCTCAGGCCAAACTCTCTACGCTTTCAGGTGGTTGGCGTCGTCGAGTGATGCTGGCGCGTGCCTTAGTGCAAGAGCCGGACATTCTACTACTGGATGAGCCAACTAACCATATGGACATTACCGCCATTCTAGATTTGGAGAAAATGCTTAGAGATTATCACGGTACTTTGGTGATTATCTCTCACGATCGCTCATTCTTAGCTGGCATTGTCAATAAGGTGTTTGACTTGGATCGTGGCAATCTGTCTATTTTTGATTGCGGCTATAAGGATTATGTCAAACGTAAAGACAACTTACTCAATGCTGAGGAGTTAGCCAATCAACGTTTTGACAAAAAACTTGCTCAGGAAGAAGTGTGGATTCGCCAAGGCATTAAAGCCAGACGCACCCGTAACGAAGGTCGAGTTCGTGCCTTAGAGCAAATGCGCAGAGAGTTTATTAATCGACGCAAAAAACAAGGCAAGGTTAAGATTCACTCAGTCGAGGAAGATGAAAAACGCACTTCTAAGTTGGTGTTCGAAGTCAAAAACATCTCTTACGCCATTGGTGATTTACAACTGGTTAAGGACCTCTCTATGCTGGTGCTTAAGGGTGAGAAAATCGGCATTATTGGTGGTAATGGTTGTGGCAAGTCCACTCTGATTAAATTACTACTGGATGAACTACAGCCCGACAAGGGTTCTATTCGTCGCTCCAAGACTATTGAGTTGGCCTATTTTGATCAAATGCAAGAAAGTCTAGACCCTAATATGTTGGCAATGGATTTTGTCTCTGAGGGTCGTGAGCGTATCGATGTCGGCGGCAAGTCCAAGCATATTATTGGTTATCTGCGTCAGTTCTTATTTACTGGCAAACAGGCTATGGCACCCATTCGTATGTTCTCTGGTGGTGAAAAAAACCGCCTAATGCTGGCGAAAATTCTCTCCAAGCCTGCCAACTTATTAGTACTAGACGAGCCCACCAATGATCTGGATGTGGAGACACTGGAGCTATTAGAGGAAATGCTGGTGGATTATAGTGGCACACTCATTATCATCTCACACGATAGAACCTTTTTAAACAACGTGGTTGGCTCCACTATTGTGATGGAAGGCGATGCCAAGATTACCCAGTATGCTGGTGGTTATGATGACTATCTGATTCAAAAGCAAGACCAGGTTAAGCAACAAGAAAAAACCAAAGTTAAGCCTAAAGCCAATAAGGCACCTGCCAATGACAAAAAGAAGCTAAGCTACAAGCAGCAGCAAGAGTTAAAGGCTCTGCCTGATAAAATCGAAAAAGCCGAGATTGAAATTGGCGAGCTACAACTACAACTCGCAGATCCTGAGTTCTTTAAACAAGAGGATTCACAAGATGCGCTGATTCGCCTAGCCAGACTCGAGGCTGATTTAGAGCGTTATTATGAAAAATGGAGTGAACTGGAATGACAAATAACACCCCGCTGATTGTCGATTTAGACCATACACTCATTAACACTGATCTTTTGTATCAGTCCTCAATACGCACGCTTAAGCGTAAACCTTGGTTGATTTTTATCTACCCATTTTGGTTTTTACACGGCAAGGGTTATCTAAAAGATCAGCTGATCAAACACTGTGAAATTGATGTGAGCAAACTGCCTTATATTGACAAAACCTTGGATTATATCGAGCAAAGAAAACAACAAGGTTCGCCCATTATTCTGGCCACTGCCTCACACCAGTTCTATGCGCATCAGGTTGCTGAATATTTAGGTGTGTTTGATGATGTGATGGCCAGTGATGCTAAGTTTAATCTGTCCTCACACAATAAGGCTGATAAGCTCATTGAACGCTACGGTCAAGGAGAGTTTGATTATGTGGGTGATCATATGCGCGACTTGCCTGTGTGGGAAGCCTCAAACCTGTCGATTTTGGTTAATGTTAATGACCGAGTCATTCGTAACACACAACACCTAAAAACGCTACGCTTGTAGCACTATTCTAAATAGTAAGACAGGCTCGCCAATAAAACATAAATCACACTGGTAATCACCAGGGTCACAGCAATCACGCGCGCCAAAGCCAAGTTCTTTCCTAAGAGGCGATTGTTAACCCACCAGACAATCCAGGCGATGACAAAAACAGCAATTAAAATTCGAATAATTGAGAACATAGACTTACTTCCTTAGACTTTTTACTATTTTATCTGCAAGTGCATGGGAGATACCCTCAACTTTGGCAATTTCATCACTACTGGCACCTTGAATCTGTTGCAGACCGCCAAAATAGTTCATCAAAGCAGCTCGTCTGAGCTTGCCTACACCAGGAATAGCCTCTAGTACCGAGGTGCGTCGCTTCTTATCACGCTTATGACGATGATGCTTAATGGCAAAACGATGGGATTCATCACGAATATGATTCACTAGTAGCAGTGCCAAATCATGAATAGCCAGGTTGATTTTTTGCAGCTCATCACCACGCTTAATCAGCAGCGTCTCCAGTCCAGGTTTACGCCCTTCACCTTTGGCCACACCGACCAGTTGAACATCCTCAATACCAATAGAATCCATCACCATAATTGCCTGATTTAACTGACCCAGACCGCCATCAATAAACACCACATCGGGCAGTGGTTTATTTTCTTTTAATAAGCGAGAATAGCGTCGATAGACCGCTTGATTCATAGCGGCATAATCATCTCCAGGGGTAATATCTTTAATATCAAATTGTCGATAAGCACTCTTTTTGGGCTTGCCTTGCTCAAACACCACGCATGAGGCCTTGGTCGCCTCTCCCGAGCTATGACTAATATCAAAACACTCAATATATTGGGGCAGGTTTTTCAAATCTAACAACTGTTGTAAGCGTTGTAATTGTTCAAACTTGGTAAATTTAGACAATAGATGTTGCGCTAAGTTTTCTTTGGCATTGAGCTGGGCAATTTTAATCAAAGGTTTCTTATCGGCCTTAGCACTGTCAACAATGTTCGTCTTTAGTGCTCTAGCAATAGATTGTTTGTTATCAATCTTGGTGTTAAGCACAATTTGTTTGGGTACATCCTTGCCCAAATAATACAAGGGTAAAAACGCCTCCAATACCGTATCAACACCTTCTCCCTTGGTGTTTTTGGGCAGGATGAACTCCTGAGCGACTTGACGACCACCGCGCATAAACAGCACTTCAATACCAATATGATGATCTTGCTGGGCAACAGCAACCACATCCATATTGCCCGTGGCACTGGCGCTATGTTGCTCTTGAATACTGCGAAGACCAATGAGTTGGTCTCGATATTTAGCAGCCAACTCAAAATCCAAATCACTGGAAGCTGCTTGCATTTTTTGTGAGATTTGCTCTAAGGTGTCCACACCTTTTCCTGACAAAAACAAGTGCATCATCGCCACGTCTTGCTGATAGTTCTCATCACTGATTTTGCCCACACAAGGTGCAGAACATAGACCAATTTGATATTCCAAACAAGCCCTAGAGCGTGAAGCGTAAACACTATTGGTGCATTGTCTGACTTTAAATATTTTCTTTAGCAATGCCAAAGAATCGCGCACCACATGCGCCGAAGGATAAGGACCAAAATATGTAAAGTTTTTGAGTTTGTTGCCACGATAAAAACCCACGCGCGGATGCGTATCATTACTGATAAAAATATAAGGATAGCTCTTGGCATCTTTAAGCAAGACGTTGTATCTGGGTAGATGCTGCTTAATTAACTCGTTTTCCAATAACAATGCCTGAACCTCGGTATTGGTCAGCACCACCTTGAAGTCTTTGATATTGGCAACCAAGGCTCGAGTTTTGTTGTGTGTATGCTGCTTATTAAAGTAGCTGGAGACGCGTTTTTTCAGGTTCTTTGCCTTGCCAACATAAATCACTTGACCCTGTTTATCCAGCATCTGATAGATGCCTGGATGCGCACTGAGATTTTTTAATTTTTCTTTGACGTTCATCTGTGCAAATACCAGCGTAAAAAGGTAAAATAATCCCTATCTATTTTATAAGTCAATGCTTATGCTTAAGTTCTTCGTTATTATATTGTCTATTACCCTTGGTAATCTCACTTTGGCAAACGAACAATCCTCTGATACTTCAAGTGCCAGCAAGCAAGTGGTTGATATTATTGATCCACCTAATTCAGCAGCGCTCAATATCATGGTGAGCACGCTCAGCTCGCTTAAAGAGCTTAGAAAACAAAACCAGGCCACCCCTGAGAACGTAGAGACTTTAATTCGCCTAAAACTCCTACCCAACTTAGCCGTAGGCGTGGCTACCAAGATTACTTTGAGTGATTATTGGGATGGGCTGAATATCCAACAAAAACAATTCTTTCAACACTATATCACCGAGTCACTGATTAACGACTATGTTGGCATTCTTTCCACTTATGAGAATATCGACTCAGTACAAATCAGTGTTGATCCTGAAGTGCGACGCAAAGACAACAAGGCCATCGTTAAGCTGGTTATTTCCATCAACGAAGCCGAAAAGCCTTTTAATGTGTCTTTGAAAATGATTCGACTCAACACTTGGCACGTATACGATGTGGTGTTTTCGGGTGTGAGCGTGGTCAAAAATTACGAAGCGCAGTTTAACTCTTATATCAAGCGTAAGAGTGTTGAGGCCTTGGTTGAAAGATCACAAAAGAAACTCGATAAGCTAAACGCCAAATAATGTACAAACTGATTATCAATGGCGGCAAGCCACTACAAGGCAGTATTAGTATTGCTGGTAGTAAAAACTCGGCGCTGCCTATTTTATTTGCCTCTATCTTGGCAGACGCTCCAGTGGTACTAACCAATACACCACATCTATCAGATGTTTCTACCACCTTACACTTGCTGATGGACATGGGTGCAGAATTCGTCCTAGAGTCGGATAATTCCATCTCTATTGATTCTTCCAAACTCGACAAGCTAGAAGCCGAATATGATTTGGTAAAAACCATGCGCGCCTCTATCTTGGCATTGGGGCCGATGCTGGCAAAATACGGCCAGGCCAAAGTCTCTCTGCCTGGCGGTTGTGCGATTGGCTCACGCCCGGTGAACTTACACTTGAAAGCCTTAGAAGATCTAGGTGCTGATATTGAGGTGAAAAACGGCTATATTTATGCCAAGGCTGATCAGCTGGTTGGTGCTGAGGTTTATTTTGATCAGGTCTCGGTAACGGCCACAGAAAATATTCTTATGGCTGCGACGCTAGCCAAAGGCGAAACCATTATTCATAACGCCGCTCAAGAACCGGAGATTGTGGATTTAGCGCGTTGTTTAAATCTAATGGGTGCCAAGATTTCAGGTGCAGGCACCTCCAGCATTCACGTTGAAGGAGTGAACCAGCTCTCAGGTGTGAGTTATGCCGTCTGTCCTGATCGTATTGAAGCGGGCACCTATTTGATTGCTGCGGCCATTACCCGTGGCAGTATCACTCTTAAAAATGTACGTCCAAGCTCAATGCGCGCTATTTTGAACAAACTCAGCGAAGCCGGTGCACAGATACAAGTCAACGATAATAGTATCAGTTTGGATACCCATGGTAAGCGTCTAGATGCGGTGGATGTAAAAACCGGTACCTATCCCAATTTCCCAACAGATATGCAAGCACAATTTACTGCACTGAATATTGTTGCCAAGGGTAATAGCGCCATCACCGAGACCATTTTCGAGAATCGTTTTATGCATATTCCGGAGTTGGCGCGCATGGGTGCAGATTTAACCTTGGAAGGTAACACGGTGATGTGTAAAGGTGTAAAATCCATCTCTGGTGCAAACCTGATGGCAACTGACCTACGTGCCTCGGCCTCTTTGGTATTGGCTGGGCTTGCAGCCAAAGGACAAACCACAGTTGAACGCGTTTATCACTTAGACCGTGGTTATGAAACCATTGAAGAAAAATTAAAATTATTGGGCGCTGATATTTCTCGCGTTCAAGACTAATACAACTATGTTGACAATTGCATTATCCAAGGGACGAATCTTAGAGCAAACTTTGCCTTTATTGGCAAAAGCTGGTCTGAGCATCGCCCCAGAAGAGCTTAAATCTAGAAAACTCATCTTAGATACCAATCTTGATGAGGTTAAAGTGATTATTATCCGCGCTACCGATGTGCCGGTTTTTGTACAACATGGGGCAGCTGATATGGGGATTGCCGGCAAAGATGTACTACTTGAACATGGTGCGGATGGTTTATTTGAACTACTAGATTTAGGCATTGCCAAATGTCGTCTAATGGTTGCAGCTGAGTCTGTAGAAAAACTCAATAAGAGCACTTTAAAAATTGCCACCAAATACGTGAACTCAGCCAAACAATATTTTGAATCTCAGGGTCAGCCTTGTGAGATTATCAAACTCTATGGCGCCATGGAACTGGCACCAGTAGTAGGACTGGCTGATGGTATTGTAGATTTGGTAGATACCGGCAATACCCTAAAGGCCAATGGCCTGCAAGCACTGGATCACATTGAAGATATTTCCTCTAGATTAGTGGTTAATAGTGCTTCTTTTAAAACCAAAAACGCACAAATTAAAACCTGGATTAATAGTATCGAGACCAACCTATGATTGCACAACTAACTTCTACTTCTGCTGACTTTAACAAAAAACTAGATGCGCTACTGGCCTGGGAGAGTGTTTCTAACACCGATGTGGCCAATACTGTTGATGAGGTGATTGCCAATATTCGCAGCCAGGGTGATCAAGCCTTGATTGACTACACCAACAAATTTGACAATATGTCAGCTCAATCTATGTCGGAGTTAGTAATTGAGGCTGATGCACTTAAACAAGCTTTCGAGACACTAGATTCAAAAGAACAAAATGCACTGCAAATCGCCGCTGATCGTGTGCGCAATTATCACCAAAGACAAGTGCAAGAAACTTGGAGCTATCAAGAAGATGACGGTACCATGCTTGGACAAAAAGTCACGCCACTAGATAAGGTGGGTCTGTATGTCCCTGGTGGCAAGGCCGCTTACCCTTCTTCGGTGCTTATGAATGCAATTCCTGCCAAAGTCGCCGGTGTTGAAGATCTGATTATGGTGGTACCTACGCCAGGCGGTGTAACCAATCAATTGGTGTTGGCTGCAGCCTATATCTCAGGTGTTGACCAAGTATTCACTGTCGGTGGTGCGCAAGCCGTAGCCGCCTTGGCTTACGGCACGCAAACAGTACCACAGGTCGATAAGATTGTTGGTCCAGGTAACATCTACGTCGCCACTGCCAAACGTGTGGTTTTTGGCCAGGTTGGTATTGATATGATCGCCGGTCCGAGTGAGATTTTGATTATTTGCGATGGTAAAACCAATCCAGATTGGATTGCCATGGACCTATTTTCACAAGCCGAACACGATGAAGACGCACAATCTATTTTGTTGTGTCCGGATGCTGAGTTTATTGCCGAGGTAGAAAAAAGCATTGAAAAGCTATTGCCAAGTATGCCACGTCAAGAGATTATCGCTACCGCGCTAAAAGATCGTGGTGCGTTGATTCTAACCCAGGACATGAATGAGGCCATTGCCCTGTCTAATCGTATCGCCCCAGAACACTTGGAGCTTTCAGTAGAAGATCCTGAGGCTATTCTAGATGGCATTAAACACGCAGGTGCGATCTTTATGGGTCGTCACACTTGTGAATCTTTGGGTGATTATTGCGCGGGTCCGAACCACGTACTACCAACCTCAGGCACTGCCAGATTCTCATCGCCACTAGGTGTGTATGACTTCCAAAAGAAATCATCACTGATTATGGTATCCAGCGAAGGCGCTAATGTACTGGGTGATATTGCCGCCACCCTGGCCGATGGCGAAGGCTTGCAAGCTCACGCACAATCTGCGCGTTATCGCATCAGTTAATTAATTTCTCCCGCTTAGGTATAAGCTGATATAGTGGCTCTATCTTTGCCAAGGGTTGACCATGTCGCACGATAGAGCTTATTTTTCACTGCTAAATATTGGGCATTTTTTAGATCATCTATTTATGCTGATCTTTGCCACGGTGGCGGCACTCGCCCTACATCAACAGTGGCAAATTAGCTATGCAATGCTACTGACTTATGCCACACCAGGATTTATCACCTTTGGCCTGTTTTCATTTCCAGCGGGTTACTTAGCAGACAGATGGTCTAGAGACGCTATGATGGTGGTATTTTTTATCGGTGGTGGCCTGGCTGCCATTCTCACCAGTTTGGCACAAACCCCACTGCAGATTAGTATCGGACTAGCAGTGATTGGTATGTTTGCTGCCATCTACCATCCAGTTGGCCTGACCTTGGTAACCACCTATTGGCAACGCTCCGGTAAACGTATCGCTATTAACGGCGTTTGGGGTAATTTTGGCGTGGCTGGTGCTGCGCTCATTACTGGTTTTTTGATTGATTATAGCGGTTGGCGATCAGCCTTTGTGCTGCCGGGTGTGTTTTCAATATTCGTAGGGTTGTTTTATCTCAAACTTCGATTACCCCATATTAAGCATGAGAACAAACACGATCAGGCAACTGAAAAGACCAAGAAAGACGTAGCTATGTCGAAGACGCGTCGCGCTTGGCTCTGGCGCGTTGGCACGATTGTGTTTATCACCAGTTTGATGGCATCCATCATTTTTCAAGCAGGTAGTTTTGCACTGCCTAAAATTCTAGATGAGCGCTTGGACGGTTTGCTGGCAGCACTGGCTAGCTGGCACCCTTGGTTTAATGATAATCAGGCTAGCTTAATTGGTCTAATGGCTTCACTGGTCTTTGTTGGTGCTTCCATGGGTCAATTATTGGTGGGTTATTTATTAGATAAACTGCCTAGCAAACAAGTGTTTATTTTGGTCAGCACCACGCAACTCTTGTTTTTTGCCCTGATGCCAGGCTTGCAGGATTTGGCCGCCCTATTGGTTGCTTTTGGCTTTATGCTTGGTACCTTTGGTGAAATCCCTATTAATGACTTTGTGGTGTCGCAAATCGCCAGAGGACCTTATCGCGCCCGTGTTTATGGTGCTCGTTACGTGGTCAGTTTTAGTGGGCATGCACTAACCCTGCCACTGATGGCCTGGATTTATCAATACTGGGGGTTTGATACTTTATTTTGGCTGCTAGCTACAGCCTCACTTAGTATCTTAGTAGCGGCTAGCTTTTTGCCTAAAAAATTAACGGCTTAAAACGGAAATTTATTACCACCACCCATACCTGGCAGTTTGAGTTTAGACAGGTCCGGCATGCCTGCAGGTGCTTGACCGCCGTCTTGCATTTGCTGCATTTTTGCCATCATTTTTTGCATCTTACCACCACCCATCTTCTTCATCTGTTTTTGCATCTTTTCAAATTGCTTGAGCAGCTTATTCACATCTTGCGGCGAAGTGCCAGAACCTCTGGCAATGCGATTTTTACGCGAGCCTTTAATGAGCTTAACGTGAGAGCGCTCTTTAGGGGTCATGGAGTTAATAATAGCCACCAGCTTTTTGGTCTCAACACTACCCATCACCTGATTTTTAACACTCTCAGGAATCTGACCCATGCCTGGCATTTTATCCATTAAGGCTTCCATACCACCCATCTGTTCCATCTGCAGCAGTTGATCACGCATGTCTTCTAAGTCAAACTGACCCTTGGCCATTTTCTTGACCGATTTCTCTGCCTTTTTCTTGTCAACCTTGTGCTCAATCTGCTCAATCAATGAGAGTACATCGCCCATACCCAATAGACGCGAAACCACACGATCTGGATGGAATGGCTCTAAGGCATCAACCTTTTCACCCACACCTAAGAATTTAATCGGCTTGCCAGTAATGTGACGTACCGAAAGTGCGGCACCACCTCGGGCATCACCATCGGTCTTGGTTAGAATCACACCGGTTAGCGGCAAAGCATCGGCAAAGGCTTTAGCAGTATGGGCCGCGTCTTGACCAGTCATGGCATCCACCACAAATAGGGTCTCAATTGGGTTGACCTTTTGTTGTAGCGCCTGGATCTCGCTCATCATTTGCTCATCAATATGCAAACGACCCGCGGTATCTACCAGAAGCACATCATGGAATTGTTTTTGCGCGTGTTTCTTAGCCTTATCGACAATCTTCTCAGGTTTTTGTGTGATGTCTGAGGCGAAAAAATCTACCCCAACTTGATTGGCCAATACTTCTAATTGATCAATCGCGGCCGGACGATAAACATCGGCACTCACTACCAAGACTTTCTTGTTTTCACGCTCTTTTAAATAACGTGCTAATTTGGCAATTGAAGTAGTTTTACCCGCACCTTGTAGACCTGCTACCATCACCACCGCAGGTGGCTGAGTTTTTAAATCTAGCGCTTGATTCTCACCACCAATGATCTCGGTAAGCTCACTCTCGACCAGCTTAATAAATGCCTGAGTCGGATTCAGGCCCTCGCCAACTTTAAGGCCTAAGGCTTTTTCTTGAACCTGGTCTAAAAATGTTTTGATAACCTCCAGTGCAACATCAGCCTCAAGTAAGGCGCGACGCACTTCACGAATAGCATCTTTGATGTTTTTTTCGCTAAGCTTACTCTTGCCTTGCAGTGCCTTAAAACTATTGGAAAGTCGATCGGATAGATTGTCAAACATTTTGTTGTAATCGCTTTTGAAAGTATCGTATTATATAAGCATTTGTCAATTTTATTCTTGCAGATGCTTTTATCTCTTCTTAGTGTTCTGGCTTATTTATTCGCCGCCTTATTACTGGCACGCTATTACACAAAAAACAGCGCAAATAATCACCCGCATCAAAACACCATTCATTTATTGGTGAGTTTTGCCATTGTAACCCAGGCGCTTAACTTTAGCGACTTTTATACCAGTGGCGGTATTGTTTTCGGCCTGGCCAATAGCGCCTCATTTGTTGCCTGGTTAATTGCGGTATTGTTGTTTTTATCATCCTTTAGTAAGCCGATTCACGCTTTGGGTATTTTGGTTTATCCTTTGGCAGCCTTCACCCTGGTATTTGCCTCTTATTTTCCGGATGTGGATGGTAAAGTGATTTCGCTAAGCATCGCCTCACACGTATTTTTATCCATCACTGCTTATGCCCTGCTGGCAATTGCCGTGTGCCAATCGGTGCTATTAAAAATCCAAGAAAATCACTTGCACGGACATAATATCAATGGTTTTATCAACAAACTGCCTGCACTACAAACCATGGAGTCGGTACTGTTTCAAAGTATTCGTGCGGGTTTTTATCTGCTAACCCTGTCCCTGGTTAGTGGCTTTATTTTTATTGATGACTTATTTGCACAACACTTGGTGCACAAAACCATTCTCTCTATCTTTGCCTGGGGTATTTTTGCCACTTTGGTATTTGGTCGCTCACTATTTGGCTGGCGTGGCAAACAAGCTATTAATGCCACACAAATTGGCTTTGCAATTTTGGTCTTGGCTTATTTTGGCTCTAAGTTTGTACTAGAGAGGTTGATCGGCTAGTTGTCGATATGTAGTACCGCTAAGAACGCTTCCTGCGGAATATCAACTCGACCGACACTGCGCATACGTTTCTTACCTTTTTTCTGCTTCTCTAGCAGTTTGCGCTTACGTGAGGCGTCACCACCATAGCATTTGGCCGTTACATTCTTTCTTAGCGCCTTAACATTGGTACGCGAGATAATCTTGGCACCAATACAAGCCTGAATTGCCACATCAAACATCTGACGCGGAATAAGATCTTTCATCTTCTCAGCAATTTCACGACCTTTACGCACCGAATCTTCGCGATGAATAATCAACGCCAAAGCATCGACTTTTTCGTTGTTAATTAGAATATCCAGGCGAATTAAATCTGAAGCCTGATAGCGCTCGAATTGATAATCCATGGAAGCAAAACCGCGTGAGACCGATTTCAGACGATCAAAGAAATCCAGTACCACTTCATTTAGTGGCAATTCATAAACCAGTGAAACCTGTTTGCCCATGTAGGTGATGTTTTTCTGTACGCCACGCTTTTCCA
>CAZLDG010000023.1:0-10290 GCA_964558405.1 uncultured Candidatus Thioglobus sp.
ATGGCAACCACTATATCTCGGTTGAAGACTTCCTGGAAAACTTTGATGATAAGTATGGTTAATGGTTTTTTTAATTAAAAAGTTAACTTATATACCCAACTTTATTTTATAATACGCATTAGTTGATTCCCAAAGACGGGAGATTGACATCAAACACAGACGTTTATTTGAACTTTGAATACCAGGGTTTAAATAGACGTTTTTTTTTGCACGCTTCACGAAGGAGCGACACGGTTATGAAGCCAGTAGTTAGAGTTTGCCCAGTGCGAATTCCGACTACTGGCTTTTTTGTTATTGAAAACGGAGAAAAAATATCATGAAAATGGTAACAGCAATTATTAAGCCTTTTAAGCTTGATGAGGTAAGAGCAGCACTATCAGAGGTAGGTGTTGCCGGAATAACGGTGACCGAAGTTAAGGGCTTTGGTCGTCAAAAAGGTCATGTAGAACTTTATCGCGGCGCAGAATACGCGGTCGACTTTCTACCGAAAGTAAAGTTAGAAATGGCCATCAATGCAGAGCAATTGGATGCGGTGATTGCCAGTATTTCAGAAAACGCCAAATCCGAGGAAGGCGGCAAGATTGGCGATGGCAAGATTTTTGTACATTCGCTAGAAGAAGTAGTAAGAATTCGCACCGGTGAAACAGGTCCGGTAGCGCTATAAGGAGTTAAACATGGAAAATCAAATTTTTGAATTACAGTATGCACTAGATACCTTTTACTTTTTGGTCATGGGTGCACTGGTGATGTGGATGGCCGCAGGTTTCTCAATGCTAGAAGCCGGCATGGTAAGAAGTAAAAATACTGCGGAGATTCTGACGAAGAACATCGGTCTTTTTGCCATTGCTTGTACCACTTATTTGGTGGTTGGTTATGAGCTGATGTATGGCGGTGGTTATTTTCTATCGGGTATTGCCGGTGGCGATTCCTTGGTAGGAGATGCTTTGGCGGCTAGTAAAGAGAATGGCTTTGGCGGTGATTCGGTTTACTCGGCTGCTTCAGACTTTTTCTTCCAAGTGGTATTTGTCGCAACGGCGATGAGTATTGTCTCAGGTGCAGTAGCTGAGCGTATGAAGCTGTTTACTTTCTTTGTATTTGCAGCAGTTTTCACCGCCATCATCTATCCAATGGAAGGTGCTTGGACTTGGGGTGGTGCTGATGTATTTGGCCTGTTTAACCTAGGCGATTACGGCTTTAGTGATTTCGCGGGTTCGGGTATTGTACACATGGCTGGTGCAACTGCAGCTTTAGCTGGTGTGATGGTATTAGGTGCACGTAAGGGCAAGTATGACAATAAGGGCAATTCACGCGCAATCCCGGGTGCTAATATGCCACTCGCAGCCCTGGGTACTTTTATCCTATGGATGGGCTGGTTTGGCTTTAATGGTGGCTCGGTATTAAAACTGGGTGATATTGCTTCAGCTAACTCGGTAGCGATGGTGTTTCTTAATACCAATGCTGCTGCTGCTGGCGGTGTGATTGTAGCACTATTAACGGCTAAGATTTGGTTTGGTAAGGCCGATTTGACCATGGCACTTAACGGTGCACTGGCTGGTCTGGTAGCCATTACTGCCGAGCCTTCAACCCCAAGCGCACTAGAGGCAACACTCATTGGTGCGGTAGGTGGTCTATTGGTGGTGTTCTCCATCGTGATGCTTGATCGCGTATTTAAGCTGGACGATCCGGTAGGTGCTATCTCAGTACACGGCGTAGTGGGTCTATGGGGACTACTGGCAGTACCACTGACTAATTCGGGCGCCACATTTGTCGGTCAGCTAGTTGGTGCAGGAACCATTTTTATCTGGGTATTTGCCGCTTCGATGGTGTTGTGGTTAGTGCTTAAGGTACTGATGGGTGTACGTGTTAGCGAAGAAGAAGAAGATTCTGGTGTGGACATCTCTGAGTGTGGCTTGGAGGCTTATCCTGAATTTGGCACCAAATAAGTTTTAACCCCCTTTGGTTAAATAATAAAGGCGAGAGTTTCTCTCGCCTTTTCCTTTTTTAAAAATAACAAGGTAAAATGATAAAGTTATGAATACAGCACTTAAAATTATTTTGGTTGACGAGAACTCAGGTCGTTCGGCGATGTTACGTCGCGCCCTACAAGATAAGGGCCATGAGGTGATTTGTCGTATGGATTCTTCTGCGCAACTACAAAACAGTAATGAGATGACCCACGCAGACGTGGTGATTGTCAATTCAGACATTCCCGACGAGGAGGTGTTTGCCAATCTCAATGACATTAATCAGACCAAGCCTAAGCCGATTGTGATGTTTGCTGAAGAGTCTAATTCAGCCATGGCGCATTCAGCCATTAAATCAGGCGTAAATGCTTACATTGTAGATGGCTTGGAAGAGAATCGTGTACAACCGATTATCGATGTGGCTATGGCCAGATTTAGAGAATTCCAAGCACTTAAAGATGAATTAGATGCCACACGTAATCAGCTTTCTGAGCGTAAAGCCGTCGAAAAAGCTAAGGGTCTATTAATGCAGCATAAAGACATTAATGAAGACGAGGCTTATAACTTGCTAAGAAAAATGGCCATGGATAAAAACAAGCGTATTGTTGATGTGGCTGAAAGCGTTATTAGTGCGTTTGAGTTACTAGACTAAGTTGAACTATAGGTCTTTCTTCTTGTCAGCATCTTGTTGATCTAGCTGGTCAAATTCGGCGTCGATCTTATCCATTTCGGCGTCAAACTCCTCATCACTCCACTCATCACTGTCTTCTTTTTCCGTAGAATTTTGAGCAGACCCTGGTGCTGTTGAGACTGTCGCTGACTCTGCTGCCGATTCATCGGCATTAGACTCCTCAATCGGTTTACGCTTAAATAGTGGCGCAAAAAACAGACCTGCCTCAAATAATAACCACATAGGAATAGCAATCAGGGTTTGCGAGATAATATCAGGTGGCGTTAGTAGCATGCCTAGTACAAAGGCACCAATCACCACGTAAGGGCGATTGTTTTTAAGCTTTTCGGCCGTGGTGACGCCAAACATAATCAGCAAAATGGTGGCAATTGGCACTTCAAAAGCCACGCCAAAGGCAAAAGACACCTTGAGTACGAAATCTAAGTAGTATTGAATATCTGGGGTAAAGTCGACAATGCTTGGACCAATTGAGGACAAAAAGCCAAAGATAACCGGAAAAACAATATAAAACGAAAATAACAATCCGGCGTAGAACAAAATCGTTGAAGAAACCACCAGCGGCAGAATCATTTGCTTTTCATGTCGATACAAAGCCGGAGCAATGAACGACCAAAGCTGGTAAAGCAAATATGGCATGGTGATATAGACAGCGAAGATTAACGCCATTTTCAATGGTGTTAAAAATGGCGAGATAACACCAATGGCGATAATATTATTATCACTGGGTAGTACGCTTAGAATCGGCGTAGCAATAAAGCTATAGACTTCGTTGGCAAATGGAAACAGGCCAGCAAAAACAATCAAGATGGCAAGCACGCTACGCAATAGTTTGTCGCGCAACTCAATCAAGTGCTGCACAAAAGTCATGTCTTTGGCGTTCACGGCTTGTCCAGGTCTTTTTTGATGTTGTTTAAGGTGTCTTTGGTTTCGTCAAAGATATCAATAATATTGCTGTCTTTGTCGTTGAGTTCTAGATGTTCTTTGATTTTGTCGGATTCAATCTCTTGGGCGACATCGTCTTGAATTTTACTCACGAAACGTTTGGCTTTTCCCAAATATAGGCCGGCTTTTCGGGCAATACCAGGCATACGCTCTGGGCCCACGACCAATAGAGTGATTACCCCAATTAAGGCAAACTCCCAAAAGCCAACGTCAAACATCAGTACTAATTATTTCTTGTCTTTTTCTTCTTCGACAACTTTGGCTTCGATCACGTCGGCCTTGTCATCGATTTTTTCTTCACCTTCTTTCATCGATTTTTTAAAGCCTTTAATGGCACCACCTAGGTCGCCACCAATGTTCTTTAAGCGCTTGCCACCAAATAGCAGCAGCACAATGACTAAGATGATAATTAATTCAAACGGTCCTGGCATCATATTCTCTCTCCTTATTAATGATTTCGATTGGCTTTCTCTTCTAAGCCAGATAAGCCGAATCGTCGAGCAAGTTCTTGTTGTACAGTATCAAGCTCGATATCGTTATAGCGTAGTAACACTAAAGTGTGAAACAGCAAATCAGCAACCTCATAGATAATCTTTTCTTGTTGACCATCCTTGGCTGCCATAATGACTTCAGCTGATTCTTCCCCCACTTTTTTTAAGATGGCATCTAAACCTTTGTCATATAGCGATGAAACATAAGATTCATCCGCACTGGCCTGCTTGCGCTGCTCCAGTACTTGCTCTAATTGTTTAAAAATATCATCCATAAATGTCTTTCGGGTCTTTGATTACCGGTGCAACACTCTGCCAATTGGCGTTATCCAGTTTTTGAAAAAAACAAGATTTTCTGCCAGTATGACAAGCAATTCCTCCGATTTGCTCTACTTTGAGTAGAATAACATCATTGTCGCAATCGGTAAAAATTTCTTTAAGTTTTTGTGTGTGCCCTGACTCTTCGCCTTTAAACCAAAGCTTGCCTCGAGAGCGAGAATAATACACAGCCTGTTGTTTTTCAACGGTCAATGCTAATGCCTGTTTGTTCATCCAGGCAAACATCAAAACCTCACCAGTGGCAAAGTCTTGTGCGATGGCCGGTATCAGCCCATTTTCGTCAAATTTTACCTGTTCTAAAGCTTGCACGGGGTAATCACAATTTGGATAAAATAGTTGATTTTACCGTTAGTTTTGCCCATGTTAAGAATATTTATTCTCTGCCTACTGATCACCAATAGTGCCCTGGCTAAGGATTTAGAGCTAGGTGCCAGCGCACAAGGTTTGTACGTGATCGATGGTGATAGTGTGAATCTTAAGATGCGCTTAGCGGGAATTGACGCACCAGAGATTGGGCAGTTGTGTCAAAAAACAATCGCCAAGCGCATCGACTGTGGTCGGTTTTCTGCAAAACAATTGCAGCTATTATTAAATCAAACCCCAGGTGAGTTGCGTATTCAAATCGTAGGTATGGATAAGTATCAACGACTATTGGTGAAAATCTATAAGGGTGGTGTTAATATCGGCCAACTTATGGTCGAGCAAGGCTTGGCGTTTTCTTATCGAGACGCTTATTTATCTGAACAACGCCAAGCACAAGCCAATAATCTGGGTTTTTGGGCTTTTGAGTCGCCACCGATAAAACCCTATCAGTGGCGACGCTTACATCGTCCTTAGCGTAGGGTGACCAGCTCCTCAGCACTGGTTGGGTGAATGGCTACTGTGTCATCGAATTGGGTCTTGGTTGCGCCCATCTTAATGGCCACTGCAAAGCCTTGAAGCATTTCATCGGCACCATGGCCCATAATATGACAGCCCACTACTTTTTCATCCTCTCCGGCGCAAACCAGTTTGAGTGCTGTGGTGGTTTTATGATCCAGTAGGGCGTCAGCCATTGGGGTAAATTCAGACTGATAAACCTTAACTTGTTCAAATTGCGCACGCGCCTGATCCTCGGTAAGGCCTACCGTGCCAATTGGCGGATGTGAAAACACCACTGTGGCAATATTGTGATAATCCAGATGACGACCAATCATATTGTTATAAAGTCTGTCTGATAGGCGTCTGCCCGCGGCAATCGCTACCGGTGTTAGCGGTGTACGTCCAGTGGCATCACCCAGAGCAAAGATGTTGTCCACGTTGGTTACCTGGTATTTATCAGTGGGAATAAAACCACGTTGATCGCAAGCCACTCCAGCATTTTCCAAACCCAGATGTTGAGTCATTGGATCACGTCCAACTGCCCAAATAACTTGGTCAAAACCGGAGAATTCACCCTGGTTGGTGCTCAGCGTTAACTCTTGCGAGAGGCTTTCAACCTGTACGCCGTGGTAAATGTTAATACCGTGTTCGGTATAGTCTTTTTCCAGCGCCTGTTGAATCATGGGTTCGAACCCACTTAAGAGTTTGTCGGCGCGACCAAATAGTGAGACCTCACTGCCCAGTGCATTTAGCACGCCAGCCAGTTCTACGCCAATATAACCGCCACCAATAATGGCCACTTTTTCTGGCAAGGATTCAAGTTCAAAAAATCCATCTGAGGTGATACCGTATTGTGCGCCTTCAATATGTGGCACCGCCGGTTCACCACCGGGAGAGAGGACAATATGCTTAGCACTATATTGCTGACCATTGACCTCTACGGTGTTTTTGTCTACCAATTTGCCAAAGCCGTGTAGATAGTCGATTCCTAGCTTTTCTAGATAGCCGTCATACCAATTGGTAATACCATTGATGTAGTTATCGCGACCTTGTTTTAATGTTGACCAAGAGAAGTTGTTAACTGATAAATCAAAACCAAAGCCTTTGGCGCTGTTAATGGCACTGGCGGTATTGGCTGCGAACCACATCACTTTTTTCGGCACACAACCGACATTTACACAAGTACCACCAATGGTCTTAACTTCAATGACTGCACATTTTTTGCCATATTCTGCTGCACGTTCTACTGCAGATAGGCCGCCAGAGCCTGCGCCAATTGCAATCATGTCATAATCTGTTGTCATGTCTTTCTCCTAATAGCCGGCCTTTAGACTGGCCTCAATAAATTTGTCTAGGTTACCATCGAGCACATCTTGCGTGTTTGAACTTTCCACCCCAGTGCGTAGATCTTTAATACGTGACTGGTCCAGCACATAAGAGCGAATCTGGTGCCCCCAACCAATGTCAGATTTTAAATCTTCCAAATCTTGTTTTTCGCTATTACGTTTTTGCACTTCCAGCTCATAGAGTTTGGATTTGAGCTGTTTCATTGCTTGGTCTTTGTTGGCGTGCTGTGAGCGTCCATCTTGGCACTGCACCACGGTAGCTGTCGGTAGGTGGGTAATACGCACTGCTGAGTCGGTTTTATTCACGTGTTGACCGCCTGCACCTGAGGCGCGATAAGTGTCAATGCGAATATCAGCCGGATTGATTTCAATCTCAATATTATCATCCACCTCAGGTGAGACGAATACCGAACAAAAAGAGGTGTGGCGTTTGCCATTGGCATTAAAGGGAGATTTGCGCACCAGGCGATGAATGCCAATTTCACTGCGCAACCAGCCAAAGGCGTATTCGCCTTCAAAATGAATGGTGGCAGATTTGATGCCGGCCACTTCTCCGGCTGAAGCCTCCATTAATTTGACTTTGAAGTTGTGTTTATCGCCCCAGCGCAGATACATTCTTAGCACCATCTCTGCCCAGTCTTGTGCCTCGGTGCCGCCTGAGCCTGATTGAATGTCTAAATAAGCTGAATTGGCATCCATCTCACCACTAAACATACGTTGGAATTCCAGCTGAGCAATCAGTGATTCAATCTCCTCTAAGTCAGCCTCAACACTATTGACCGTTTCCTCATCGCCTTCCTCATTAGCCATCTCTAGCAATTCGGGTGCATCGCCCAAAACACCCTCGGTACGTTCAAAAGTTTGACAAATATTTTCCAGTTTGGATTTTTCTTGGGCGGTGGCTTGTGCTTTGTCTGGGTCCGACCAAAGATCGGGATCTTCTAGTTCACGCAGAACTTCCTCCAGTCTAAGGGTTTTCTCTTCTAATTGTAGATGTTGGGACAGGGCGGCAGATCTACTTGTCAGATCATCGATTTTTTGAAAAATAGGGGAAAGTTCCATGGCTAAGTATTTTACTGATGACCGGGCATAAAAAAAGCCCCAAAATGGGGCTTTTTTATTTTTTATTTTGCTTTATTTTCTCAAGCCTAGGCGAGAAATCAAATCTGAATAGGCATTCACGTCTTTACCCTTTAGATAAGCCAATAATTTTTTACGCTGTGATACCAAACGCAGAAGACCTCTTCTTGAGTGGTGGTCTTTATTATGCGTCTTAAAGTGCTCAGTTAGGTGCTTGATGCGCGCAGTTAATAGGGCAACCTGTACATTGGTTGAACCGGTGTCATTAGCATCTAGTTGGTACTCTTTAATGATGGCTTGTGTATCAATTGACATAAAATCTTTATAGTAAATCGGTAAAAACGGCTAATTATACGCTAAGTTATTATCTTTTGCGAGCGTTAAAATGAAAAAAATTAATAGAAAGAAGCCTCGCCTTCGGGGCGAGTTTTAAAGCGTTTGTGAATCCATAGATATTGTTCAGGCGCTTGCAAAATTTGTCGCTCTAAAATTTGGTTGGTAATGCCTGCGCTAATTGCTTCATCGGCATCGGGGTAATTCTCAATTGGTGGCTCGAAACTCATTTGATAGCCATCTTCAGTGCGTCTAAAGAAATAAGGAACCACTACAGTGTTTTCACCTTTGGCCAGTCTGGCAGTGGCCGAGACAGTAGCGGTCTGTATGTTAAAAAATGGCGCAAAGACTGAGTTGTGAACACCTAGATCTTGATCAGGCGCATACCAAATTGGCAGAGCATTTTTTACCGCTTTGAGCATGGTGCGCGTATCCTTGGTTTTAATCATCACCGCGCCATGCTTAACAAAGCCATCGTGCATCACCTGGTCAAAGAGTTGATTGTTTTGTGGGCGATAAATATTGGCAATATTGTGCTTAAGTAGTAAGGCTCTAGAGCCTAGCATCAGCGGCATAAAGTGCGCAGCCAGCAGAATAATGCTCCTGCCTTGGGCTTGAGCCTGGGTGAAGTATTGTTCGTTTTCGATACTAAGAAGTTTGGCGATTTTTTTATCGGTGCCAAAATAGGCATTGGCAGTCTCAAATACTGAAATGCCAATGGCCTCAAAGTGTTGTTTGGCTAAGTCTTCTACTTGTTCTTTATCTTTATTGGGAAAGCATCTAGAGATATTAATCAGTGCCACCCTTTTTAAATCTTTAAGCAGGTGGTATAGCAGCTTACCCATGATTTTCCCCAGTAGTACTTGGAGCTTAAAGGGTAGTTTTGTGCCTATTTTCATCAATCCAATCAACACCCAAGCCGGGAAGAATTTAGGATGATAATATTTTTGCTTTTTCATTAAAATGTGAGTTTTACTTTTTAATTTTTCACCAGCGCTTATGCCGTTTATCGATAGGGATTTTATCAATGATTTGTCTCAACGAGTAGATATTGTTGATCTAATCAATAAGCGTGTACCTTTGAAAAAAGCTGGCAAAGACTACAAGGCTTGCTGTCCGTTTCATAACGAAAAAACCCCGTCGTTTACCGTAGCGCCGGATAAGCAGATTTATCATTGTTTTGGTTGTGGCGAAAGTGGCAATGCGATTGATTTTGTCATGAATTTTGATCATCTGAATTTCCAGGAAGCTGTCGAGGCAATTGCTTCTGAGTCTGGTGTGAGCGTGGTCTATGATCAAAAGGCCAAGCCGGTGGATCCAAGACTTTCGCGTTATCGCACCTTGATGCGTCAGGTTGGTGATTTTTATCAAGCTCAACTCAAGCATTCTGTGGCCAAGAACAAGGTGATTACTTATGCCAAGCAGCGCGGCCTAAGTGGTGAGATTGCCAAGCGTTTTGAGCTGGGTTTTGCCCCGCCTGGATGGAATAATTTGTTTGAGCATTTCCGTGAAGATACCCAAGCCGTCCAAGACCTGGTGACCATGGGTCTGTTGGTGGCAAAAAAAGACAAAAAAGATGAGTACTACGATCGGTTTCGAGATCGTCTCATGTTTCCTATTCACAACGCCAAGGGCGATGTGATTGCTTTTGGCGGACGTGTGCTTTCTAGTGAAGACCAGCCAAAATATCTCAATTCACCTGAAACCCCTATTTTCTCCAAATCTCGAGAACTATATGGTTTGCATCATGCGCGCAAGTTTTCCCGCTCTATTGATTATATGCTGGTGGTTGAGGGTTATATGGATGTGGTAGCCCTACATCAAGCCGGTGTCAGCAAAGTGGTGGCGACTTTGGGTACGGCTACTACCAAAGAACACCTACAGATTCTTGCGCGTACCAGTGCGCATATTATCTTTTGTTTTGATGGGGATCGTGCAGGTCGAGATGCAGCCTGGAAGGCGCTTAATATTGCCTTGCCTGTGATTAAATCAGGGCTGACTATTAAGTTTTTGTTCTTACCTGATGGTGAGGATCCGGATTCATTGGTGAAAAAAGAATCGACCAAGGCTTTTGAGCAGCGCGTGGCCAAGGCAACGCCTTTAAGTCAATTTTTATTTGACCATGTTAAGGCTGAGGTGGAGTTTGATACCATTGAGGGTAAAACCGCTTTCTTAGATAAGGTCATGAGCTTTATCAATCAAGTTAATTATGACATTTATAAGCAGCAACTCTTAGAAGGGGT
>CAZLDG010000023.1:10390-23305 GCA_964558405.1 uncultured Candidatus Thioglobus sp.
GCTTTATCAATCAAGTTAATTATGACATTTATAAGCAGCAACTCTTAGAAGGGGTGGCGCAGCTGGTTGGACAAAGTGTTGAGCAAATTCAGAGCTTATCACGTACCGATACGCGTACCGAACCGACATTTGTGCCAGATTTTATTGAGCCAGAGGAGTTTGATACTCCGTTTTTTACCGATGATATGCCGCCTATGGAAGTGGAACCTATTGCCTCTCAAGTGAGTGAAAATCAGGTATCAAAAAACCTAATGTCCAGAGCAATCTCCATTGTGCTGAACTATCCAATCCTGGTGGATGAAACCATTGAGCATCGAGTTAGGGTGATTGATAATAGCGAAGTGTTATTAGAGTTGGTAAGATCGGCGCAAATGGATGAGAGTATTACCCAAGAAGCACTGCTTGAGCCATTTGTGCAAAAACCAAGAGTACACCAGCGCTTACAACAACTCTGCACGCTTTCACCACATCTTAGCGAGGTTCAGGCCAAGGATGAATTACTCAATACGCTATATAGCTTGGAAAAATATCAAAAACAGGCGCACATTAAATCCTCTATTGATCAAGCCAACACCTTGGATGAGCAGCGCAGAGTGATGGAAGGTATTGCCAAAGGCAAACAAAAGAAGAGAGATTAATTACTGGCAATTAGCTCTAAGGAAGTGTCGCTGCTTAAGATGTTGTGCATGGTATCTCTAAAGACCATGGCAGCTGAGTTTGAGCCCTCGCATTTATTGCGAATACTTGGGTCGTAATAGGTATAGCATTTTTTCGGATAATCCAGACGCACGACCATAATGTATTTGGGTTTTTCCACGGGGACAAAGCCAGCAAAAAAAGTACGTTTGGCACCTTTTTTATGATATTTTCCATCGACTACCATCTCAGCGGTACCGGTTTTTCCCGCCACTTTATAGCCCTTGATTTGTGCGCGATAACCTGAGCCTTTGTCAGAGGCGACACTGTCTAATAGTTGGGCAATTTTAGCGGTTGGCTCAGCGCTAAAAACTTGGGTTTTATCCACAAAACTGGCCTGATCTTTAATGAGTTTAAGTGATCGAGTTGCGCCCTCGTTGGCAAAGACTAAATAAGCCTTGGCCAATTGTGCTAGATTGGTCTGCATCGGTCCATGACCAAAAGACAGCGTGCGTTTATCTGCTAATCCCCAAGAGTTGTGATGACGTAAAGTACCTGCACTTTCAATACTAGGCAGCAGACCTAAAGGTTGACCAAAGCCAAGTTGATACCAGGTGTTGAACATATCTTCTTTGGAAAGGCGCTCACTGACGTTAACCGTGCCTAGGTTGTGTGATTTTTGTAGGATTTTCTTTACAGTAATAGCCTCGCCATATTTGCGTACCTCGGCGTTGGTTTTGACATGACCAATGGACTTGCTGACGTCAATTAGCTCATCGTCGTTAGCGCTGATTTTATCCTGCTCTAGCGCCAGGAGCATGGTGAAAGGCTTCATGGTTGAGCCCGGCTCAACCTTATCGGCCAATACACGATTACGCCAATGCGCTGGCTTGTAACTGGACTTATCGTTTGGGTCGTCTGCTGGATAGTTGGCTAAGGCCAGTATTTCACCATTGGGGTCTAGAATAATGGCCGAGCCAGAATCGGCCTCATGCTTATGCACGGATTTTTTCAGTGCGGCATAGGTATGAAATTGCACATCGGCATCAATGGTTAGCTGGATGTCCTTACCGTGTTCAAGCTCTCCTAAGGTTTTGGCTTGAAAATAAGAGCTGCCACTGCGCTGATCACTAGAAAGAATTTGTTTGGCGTTTTGACCAGCCAGCAGGGATTCAAATTCACCTTCAACACCGGAGATGCCGCGTTTGTGGTTATTGATTCTGCCCAGTAGTGGCGCCAAAGAAGCAGACTTTGGATAGTAGCGTTTGGAGTCTTGTTGTAGGGCTAAGCCGCTGATTTTTTGCAAACGACAGAGCTCAATCTGTCGATAACTGGGCTGAATTGTTATGAATCCAAGTCCGTCTAGCGCTCTGTCTAGTAGGGCCACCTTGTTTTTGACTTGTTTTTGTCGACAGATTCTTAAACGTTGTTTTTTTAATTGTTGAATATTGTTAATAAGTTGACTATTGAGTGCGATATTTTTCTTAATAATCAAATATTTGGATTTGATATCGCGCTTTTTTTGAATAATATTGCGTAGGCTCTCTAGATCCATCTCCAAGGCTTTGGCCAGCGCTGGCAGGTACTCATCTTGGATAAGCATGGGGTCGATATTGACCTTTTTTAAAATCAGATTACTAGCCAAAATATGACCATGTCGATCCAGGATATCGCCACGTCTGGCATATTGAGTTTGGCTGTAATAGGCCTGAGATTGTCCACGATCCTTGATAGACAAACCATTGCTGTCTACGCCAGAGAGAATATTGGTGGTTTGATAGGCAAAGCCTAAGAAAATCAGCAAGAAGACGTATTTGACAAAACCTTGTCGGCGCCAATAATTTTGTACACGCTTAAAGGAAAAAATCCGATTAATCGTCATAGGCTAATATCTCGATACTCCAGCTTTTTCACCGGGCGCATGCCTAGCTCATCTATGGCCTTATGCTTGATTTGCGCACCACTAATACGTTGTGACTTGTCGGTCAGCAGTTGCTTGTTAAGCGCAATCAGTTGGGTCGTGGTGTTTTGTACTTGTCGATCCTGTTTAAATAGCAAATACATTTGGTGATGCCAATAAATACTTAACAAACTTAAAACCACTAGCACAAAGGCCAACCCCAGATTGAGTCGAGTTTTATTAAGCAAGAGGCTCTCCAGTTCGCTCGGCCAGTCTGAGAATGGCGCTTCGAGAGCGCAGATTGTGCTCAACCTCTTCCTTAGAAGCAAATTGCTTACCCAGGTCTTTGAGCACGGTGTCTTGCATATCACTATCCATAATCGGCAAACCTTTGGGCGGTGGTTTGATGCGAGAATGCTGGCGAATAAATTGTTTTACAATGCGATCTTCAATCGAATGGAAGCTAATAATAGATAGGCGTCCACCTGTTGCCAATATAGACAGGCTTTGTTCCAAGGTTGAACTGAGCTGTTGTAATTCTTGATTGATAAAAATACGAATGGCTTGAAACGAGCGGGTGGCCGGGTGCTTTTTTTGGTGTCCTTTGATGACCTGAGCAATAATATTGGCCAACTGCAAAGTGGTTTCTAATTGGTTTTCTTGTTGAAAGCGTTTAATGGCGCTGGCAATTTGTCGGGATTTTTTCTCTTCACCAAAACGATACAACACATCAGCAATCTCCTTAGCATCAGCTTGTTCTAGCCAGGCGCTGGCAGTGATACCACTACTGCTATCCATGCGCATATCCAGCGGTCCATCTTGATGAAAACTAAAACCGCGATCAGCATTATCTAGCTGCGGCGAAGACACGCCCAAGTCCATTAAAATACCGTCGATTTTCCCCAATAAGCCCATCTCGGCAATGGTGGATTGCATTTGCACAAAGGGCGCGTGTATGACCTGTAAGCGTGGATCAGAAAAATGCTCGCGCGCGTATGCCACTGCACTGGGGTCTTGATCAAAAGCAATCAGACGCCCATCGGGTCCTAGTTGGTCCAATATGGTTTGAGAGTGTCCGCCACGACCAAAGGTGGCGTCAATATAGGTGCCATCACTTTGTAATGCTAGGCCTTTAATCGACTCTTCTAACATCACAGACTGATGATGGTGGCTACTCATAAGGATAGCTGGGTGATTTCAGCAGGTATGTCCTGTTGTTGGCTGAGTTGGTCTAACTCGCTAAGTTGTTGCTCCCAAGTATCCTCATCCCAGAGTTCAAAATTGTTACCTTGACCACTTAAGATGATTTTTTTATCAATCTTGGCGTAGTCTCTGAGTGCAGCCGGAATCAGTAAGCGAGCAGCCTTATCAAGTTCACAATCACTGGCATGACCAATGAGTTTGCGTTTTAAGCGTTTAGCGTGGATATTGAGTGAAGGTAGTTCACTAACCTTTTTTTCCAAGGCAATCCATTCGCTAAGTGGGTAGAGCAATAAGCAGTGATCATCTGGGTGAATGCTCAGCACCATTTTGCCTGCGCAGTTCTCCAGAATATGCGTCTGATGACGCGTGGGAATTTTTATTCGTCCCTTGGCATCAACACTTAAATTGTGTACCCCTCTAAACATGAATTTGTGTCTTTAAACAATGCTAGCAAATCCCATTGCAACAACGATAACAGCTGATGTGTAGACAAATGTTTGTAATACGGCTTCCATAGTTTCCCCTTTTGAATGAAATAATCAACTCCTCAAGTCGATAAAAAACATTTTATACCACTTTTTTACACTTTATCCCACTTTTCTTGAAATTTATTTTGGCTATAAAAATGTGAATGTTGGCGCAAGAAAGGCAATAAGAATGCGGCTGATGTTATCAGCAGAATAACATCAGCCACATATGTATATAAGTTGTGCTTTTAGCTCAAAGTGGTGTTAACGAGCCACGGTTTCTGGACCCATTAGCAGGGTTGGTAGATAGGTGGATATTTGCGGTATAAAGGTAACTATCATTAGGAATACCAGCATTAATAGCAACCATGGCAAAGTAGACTTAATCACATCAATCAATGCCATACCAGTGATACTTGAGGTCACAAATAGATTAAGCCCTACTGGCGGTGTAAGCATACCAATTTCCATATTAACCACCATAATAATACCCAGGTGAATTGGATCCACGCCCAGTTCCATGGCAATTGGGAAAAGAATCGGTGCCATAATCAGCAGTACGGCCGATGGCTCCATAAAGTTACCTGCAATCAGCAGTACCAGGTTAACAATCAGTAAGAAGCCCCAGACTGGCAGACCAAAGGAAATAATGGCTTCAGCAATTTCATGCGGAATGCGCTCGTTGGTCAGTACAAAGGCAAACAACATAGCATTGGCAATGATAAACATCAGCATGATTGAAGTTTTTGCCGAGTCCTTAATCACCTTTGGTATTTCTCTAATACGGATGTCTTTATAAATAAACACACCCAATAGGAAGGCGTAGACGGCTGCCACTGCAGCTGCCTCAGTTGGGGTGAAAATACCACCATAGATACCACCCATAATAATCACCACTAAGAACAAACCGCCTGAGGCCTTAGTAGAAGACTTTAAGAGATGTTTAAAACCTTTAAAAGGTACGCTTGGATAGTTTTTGGCTCTGGCAGTGATGTAGATGGCAATCATCATCATGGTGCCGATAATCAAACCCGGAATTACTCCAGCTAAGAACATGCGACCTACTGAGACTTCAGTAGCAGCGGCATATACCACCATGACAATAGAAGGTGGAATCAGAATACCCATGGTGCCAGCCGAGCTGATAACACCAGCCGCATAAGACTGCGGATAACCTTCTTTAACCATGCCGGCAATCACAATCGAACCAATGGCAATAACAGTTGCTGGTGAGGAGCCAGAAACCGCGGCAAACATCATACAAGCAAAGACTGAGGCCATCGGTAGACCGCCTTTAACCCAGCCAATACTGTCAATGGCAAAATCCACCAAGCGTTGGGCTGACCCACCCTTGGATAAGAAGGCTGAGGCCAGGATAAAAAATGGAATGGCCATTAGAGTGTAATGCTCCATGGCGCCAAACACGTGAGCAGAGAGCGAGGCTAAGGATTCATCGCCAAAAAACAAAATCGTCAGTACGCTTGAGAGTCCTAGTGAGAAGGCCACAGGCACACCTAAGGCCATGAGGCCAAATAGTAGGAAAAATAGCACAAAAATTACCATCTAGCTACTCCTGATAATCGTTATCATGCGAATCAAAATGCATGGTGGTGGTTTTGCCTTTTAGCACATCAAGCATCACCTCAATGAGGCGATAAAACATCAGTGCAAACCCCAACGGCAGGATAATTTTGGCTTGCCATTCCAGTACAGGTAAGTCTTCTAATTCGACTTCGATGTCTTTAAGTAATGCGATATATTCATAACTGCCAATAAACATAATAATGACAAAAACCATACAACTGGCGATGGCAAATAGTGCGATTATTTTGCGTTTTTGTTCAGAAAATAAATTGGCAATACTGTCAACGGCAATATGCGAGCCGCATTTAATAATATAAGAAGCGCCCAGTAAAACTAGCCAGGCAAATAAGTAAGTGGTAACCTCTAAAGCCCATACTGAGCCAGAATTAAACACATAACGTGCGACCACTTGGGAAAAGGTTAGTAGCGTCATTGAGGCTAGTAGTAGCATAATTAGCCATTCCTCAAGCGCGTTAATGATTTTAGATAATTGCATAAACCTGTCAGTAAATAAAACCGCCTATGATTAATATAGACGGTTTTATTAACATGGGTTTAGTTGTTTGCGTTACATTGTTGAACGGCATCAATGTTGTCTTTACCAACTTGATCCTCAAACTGCGCCCAAACCGGTTTCATTGCATTAACCCACTGCTGCTTTTGTGCATCAGTTAGTGTATGAATGTTAGTTTTGCCAGATGCGGCAACGGTTTGTCTGTCTTTTTCAGCAGCCTCTAGTGCGAACTTGGTTACTTCAGCAGTTACTTCTTTAAGGATCTGATCTAGCTCTGCGCGAATATCAGCAGGCAAGCCATTCCAGAAACGCTTATTGGTTACCAAGGCATATTCTAGTACACCATGATCTGAGATGGTGGTATCCGTTTGTACTTCGAAGAACTTCTTAGAGCGAATATTAGACCAAGTGTTTTCTTGACCGTCGATTACACCCGTTGCCAAAGCATTGTAAACTTCAGAAAATGCCATTTTTTGTGGATTGGCGTTCACTGCTTCAAACTGCGCTTTAAGTACGTCAGAACTCATGATACGGAACTTCAAGCCTTCAGCATCACCTGGTGTGATCAGTGGCTTATTGGCAGAGATTTGCTTCATGCCGTTTAGCCAGTAACCCAGACCTTTAATGCCTTTTTTCTCGGCAGCGCTCAATAGCTCTTGACCCTTAGCAGAGTCGGTAAAACAGTTCAGTGCTTGTGGGTTTTTAAATAAGAATGGCAAGTCAAACAATGCCCATTGCTTGGTGTACTTACTAAACTTAGATAGCGAAGGGGCGGCCATTTGTACGTCATTTAACAGTAGTGCTTTTAATACAGCCTTGTCATTATAAAGTTGTGAGCTTGGATAAACTTCAACACGCACCTTTCCTGCTAAACGGTCTTCAACCATTTGTTTAAACAGCATCGCGCCTTTACCTTTTGGTGTGGCCTCAGTGGTTACGTGTGAGAACTTAATCACAATCTCTTTGGCAAAAGCCGCCGGCGATGTCATTAGTCCCAAAGCAATCAAGCTAGAGGCTAGTAGTGTGGTATTTTTTTTCATTGTATTCTCCTCTGGTATTAATGAAATAAGTAAACATCTGGGTATAAAAATCCAAGATGTAAATCGAGTATAGTATGAAAAAAAAATAATAGGTAGGCGGATTTTCGCCTATTGCTTAACGCGGCAAAAATGCACTACGATTGATGTCGTATTTCAGTAGTTTTTCATTTAGTGTGCGTCTAGGGGTTTTGAGTAGCTCACATACTTCAGAGATATTGCCTGCACATTCAATCATGGCTTGGGTAATTAATTGGCGTTCAAAATCGTGCATCAGCGTACGCAAGTCTTTATCGAATTGATGTGTCATGTTAATCACCTCAGAAGGTGAGACCTTTAATAGATGCGCAATTGAAGTCTCAACGTTACGATTAAGTAACACAAACTGTTCGGCAATTTGTCTAAGTTGTGCTTGATTGCCAGGCCACTGATAAGAAGACAAAGTAACAATATCTTGCTCTGAAAGTGGCGGAATAGCAACCTGATAATGCGCAGCTGATTGAGTAATGTATAGATTAAACAGTTCAAACACATCCTCTTTATGCGCTCTCAGCGCAGGTATGGCCAAAACCTCTTGGTTGATTAAAGCGCATATTTTCGCCAAATTGGTATGGCTTTTTTCCCTCTCAGGCAATTGTACAAGTGAGCAAATTAGCCTAGGAGAATGAGCTCTATCTTGTTGTTGTAGATAAACCTTATCTGTGAGTATTTCCAATAATTGAGCGCGACTCTCTAGTGGTAATTCGTCTAAATTCTCTAAAAACAAAGAACCACTACCAGCTTGCGTGAAGACATTGTCTTTTTCGTTAAATGTCTTATCAAAAAAGCGTGGCGACAAAATGGCGCAATTGACATGGACAAAGCTCTGTTCGCTGCGCTGGCTATATTGGTGCAGTGTTTTGGCAATTAGCGCTTTATCCACCCCTTTTTCGCCACTAAGAATGACATTGTTATTATGCTGCGCACATTGCATTAACGTTTGGTAAAAATCTTGTATGGTCTGACTGTGCCCCAATGGCTGTTTATTGATCTGCTCGTCGCCGAGTGTGGTTTGATGTTTGCACAAAGCCTGGTCAAGCATTTGTTGTAAGTCTTTTGGATTAAAAGGTTTGGCAATAAAATCATAAGCACCATTTTTAACAGCCTCAACTGCTGTGGGAATATTGCCGTGAGCAGTCACCATAATCAGTGGTGGCGCACCAGGTTTGGTTTGTAGTGCCTTAAGTACTGCCATGCCATCCATCTTTGGCATTTTTAAATCACAAACAATGGCGCCAAATTTTTGCCTCTCTAATGCCAGTAGTAATTCTTCACCGTTTTGGTAACCCGTGACCTGATAGTTGGCACGAGAAAAATAATCCAACAGCGCGTCACGCATCGCCGGATCGTCATCAACAATGGCAATAGGTAAGCTGTGATTAATGCTCATGAGCAAGCGGCAAGGTAATGATAAAAGTAGAGCCAGCATCAGTATTGTTACTAGCACTTAGTGTGCCATTAAGTTCGCGAACAATATTATGAGAGATGGTCAGCCCTAAACCCAACCCAACCCCTGAAGGCTTGGTGGTATAAAAAGGATCAAACAGAATTTGTAGCATTTCTTCAGAGATACCTTCACCGGTGTCGCGCACCTTGATGATAACCTGCTCATCTTGTATGTCCATCTGAATGCGAATTTGCTTAACCTTGGAAAACTCCATAGCAGCTCTAGCATTATTAAGCAGATTAACCAGCACTTGCTCAATGCGAATTTGATTGCCTTTAACCCTATAAGGGCGATCTTCAAAATCTAGCGACAGCTCAATTTGATCTTGTTTAAGTGCAGGTGAGATAATCATCAACGCTCCTTGTAGGGCTGCTCTAATATCTACATCAATAGGCTCGGCATCGCCATCGTGAGAGAAAAATTGTAGTTGCTGAGAGATTGTGCTCATGCGATCCACCAAGGCGTCTAACTTAGGCAGTACGCTGGAGAGTTGTGCTGAGTCCTGTTTATCTACAGAGGTTGAAAGTTGAGCACTGGCAATATAGGTTTTCATCGCTGCCAGCGGCTGCCCCAGTTCATGAATAATGGAGGCAGATAACTGACCCATGGCGGATAATTTACTGGCACGCTCAATATTTTTTTGTGCCACACGAAGCTCTTTTTCAATTTGACGCCGGTGGGTGATTTCGGCATTCAGCAGTTCATTGAGTTTTCTTAGCTCGGCCGACTCTTGTCTTGAACTGGCCAGTTGTGTGCTAGATTTTAACAACCATCCTAACAAAACGATACTAACAACGGCCAGTAGTGCTAAGGCGATTTTGGTCCACGTAGCGAATGCCATTTGCTTGGCGTGTTGTAGTGGTGTTAAATAATGAATATGCCAGTCAGTTCCTGGAATAGCGGCATTTTGATGTATATAAGCCGTCTGATTAATCTTAAGTTGTTCGGGTACTTGATTTGCGGTATCAGCCAAAGGTTTGAGTGTTTGATTGGCAAATTGCTGTTGGGTTTGAATATTGGCTAATTGTGAAGCAACCAGCGGGTCTAGGGTGCGATATTTCCAGGGTTGTTGCGAACTTAGAATAACCACACCATCACGATTGGTAATGAAAATATTCTCACCAGCTTCAATCCAAATATTCTCCAACACACTAAGATCAATCTTTGCCACACTAACAGCGATTACCTCGTTAGTGTCCTCATCTTCATTTTGACGCTTCACACCTGTAGAGATATAGAATCCGGGTTTTTTACTGGTGGTACCGATACCAAAGAATTGGCCGTCTTTGCCTGCCATGGCTTGTTTAAAGTAAGGTCTAAAGGCGAAATTTTTTCCCACGAAGCTTCTTTGACTACGCCAGTTGCTGGCGCTCAGTGTATTGCCTTGTGTGTCCATAATATAGACTTCGTTAGCGCCAGAGGCTTGCTTAATATCCTCTAGCGCCAAATTGGCCAGATTTGAGCGCTGAAACGACCAGTTAATTAATTGCTGGTCTCTGGCAATAACAAAAGGTAGAAAGTTAAATCGGGTTAACTCATTGCGTAGTGAGCTTTGATATAGGCTGATGCGTTCAACAGCGCGTGATTTTAAATCGTCTTCATAGACATCAACCGTATGTTGATAAAAGCGGGCGCCGGCAATCAATATGATCGCCACACCCAGAATAAGTAGAATTTTGCTTGACTTTGAAATCACATTATTTCGCGTTGTGTCGGCGAAAATCCGCCTAACCTTGGATTTTTATTATAGCTATAATCCATTCGAAGGTTGGTTTTTCAATGGTTTAGACTGGGTTGATTTTTTGACTAATAATTTTCCTATATGATTGTTTTTTTCATATTATGATATTTTTAAATTTAAGACTTTGTACTGCTTGGTGTAGAATGTTGTCAAAATATTTGTTATATATCAATACGATTTTGGGGGAGCATGGACTATCATTTAATTCATAAAGATTCAATTCCTACAGTACTGGATAAGGCCAGACAATATCGCTCGCTACTTGAGCCAGATTTGGCCATTAGTATTTGTTTGGATGTATTTGCGGTAGATGCAGATAATCAAGATGCGTTGGTTATTTATATCTTGGCACTTACCGATCAGTATTCACATCAAAACACCAAGGTCGATCCGAAAAAAATCACTGAGACTATTGCTAGATTGGAATCAGAATTTCATCGTATCTATTACACGGGCATTTTCCTAGAAAGAAGAGCCAGAGCACTGCTAAAGAACCCAATGTCACGTTCTTTTGCTTATGAAGCATTTATGGAGGCAATTGCCAAATACGAAGTGGCTGAAAAGATGGCACCATCGCATTGCTCAGATCCGATTTTGCGCTACAACAGCTGTGTTCGAACCATTGAAAAAGAACAACTACAACCGCGAGAAGAATTCGATGAGCTCTATTAATACCATTCGACTAAAGAAAACTATGGCTGTGATTGGCCTGGTTTGGTTTGCCTATGTAATTTTTCATATGTTTAGCTTGCTAAGCTTCCATGTGGACGAGGGCGAGTTCAACAGCTTTTATGCCAGTCTTGAGGACTCAGCACTGTATCACCTAATGGTATTGGTTTTGATTGGATCGTTGGCTTTCCACGTCTATGTGGCCATTAGTCGTCAATTGGCTAATAACAAAAGTAAGGGCACGGGTTATCACAAATCTTACCCAGGTGAGATTCCACGTTCAGTTGCCTGGAGTGGTGCAGCCATTTTGCTTAGCTTTATTGTGTTTCACTTTGTACAGATGAAGACGCTGGATGAGGCCAATTTGTATCAACAATTATTATTGGCGCTTTCTTCTCCGCTAATGCTATTGATTTATGCGCTAGGCACTTTCGCTTTATGTGCGCATTTGCATCATGGTCTAACCAGTGTGTTACAAACCTTAGGGGTTTCGCCCAAGACTTACAATGTTTGGGCAATTGCCATTGTGGCAATTTTATTTGTTGGCTTTATTTCTATTCCGGTGAGTGTGTATGTTAAATAGTTTTGAACCTAGTGGTCCTTTAGAGAGTCGTTGGCAGAGACATTTGTTTGACCTGGCGTTGGTAGCGCCACAAAATCGCGCCAAACATAAAGTCATTGTTATTGGTACAGGCTTGGCCGGTGCTTCACTATGCGCTTCTTTGGGTGAAGCGGGTTATCAAGTAAGTTCTTTTTGTTACCAAGATTCACCGCGTCGAGCGCATTCTATTGCAGCTCAAGGTGGTATTAATGCGGCGAAGAATTACCAAAATGATGGTGATAGTGTTTGGCGTCTGTTCTACGACACCATTAAAGGTGGCGATTTTAGAGCACGTGAGTCAAATGTATATCGCCTGGCCGAGCTCAGCACCAGTATTATTGATCAGGCTGTGGCTCAAGGTGTGCCATTTGCCAGAGAATACAGCGGCTATCTAGCCAATCGTTCTTTTGGTGGCACTCAGGTTTCACGTACATTTTATGCACGCGGACAAACGGGTCAGCAATTATTACTCGGTGCTTATAGTGCCATGAGTCGTCAGGTTGAGGCGGGTAAAGTCACACATCATTCTCGTAGCGAAATGCTAGATGTGATCATGGTAGAAGGCAAGGCGCGCGGCGTGGTGGTTCGTGATCTTGTCACCGGCGAGCTAACAACACATACCGCAGATTGCGTGGTGTTGTGTACCGGTGGTTATACCAATGCTTATTATTTATCAACCAATGCCAAAGGTTGTAATACTTCAGCGGCTTGGCGTGCGTTTAAACAAGGCGCGTATTTTGCCAATCCAAGCTTTACTCAAATTCACCCAACTTGCGTTCCGCCAACTGGTGAGAACCAGTCAAAGCTAACTTTGATGAGTGAGTCCCTTAGAAACGATGGCCGTATTTGGGCGCCAAAAAATATTGAAGACTGTGAGAAAAATCCAGCCGATATTGCCGAAGAGGATCGCGATTATTTCTTGGAGAGAATGTATCCAGCCTTTGCTAACTTGGTACCACGTGATGTGGCCTCGCGTGCAGTGAAACTGATTTGCGACGAAGGTCGTGGTGTGGGTTCTAAGATTCATGGTCAGCGTTTGGGTGTATACCTAGACTTCTCAGGTGTGATTGCCAAATT